>DATAYL010000269.1:0-38732 GCA_036272575.1 Bryobacteraceae bacterium
TTCAGCACGAGCTGGTCGATCTGTTTGTTGGTGATGGTGCCCGAAAGTTCAGAAGATTCGGTCTGGACCTGCGATACGCCTACCCCCGCTACTGTAATTTCGGAATTGACCTGACCGGGACTTAACGAGGCGTCCGCGCGCGCTTTGTCAGCCACGCGCAGGATCAGATCTTTTACTTGGTACGTCTGGAAACCGGCCGCTTTTACCAAGATATTGTAACTGCCGGCCGGGAGTCCTGGAATGAGATAATCGCCGGAGTCATTGGTGACGGCCGAGCGGCTAAAACTCTGTTGATTGCTGGACACAGTGACTACGGCTTTTGGCAGCGCAGCGCCGCTCGAATCCCGCACCGAACCGGTAATCGAGCCTTCCTGTGCCTGGCAGAGACCTGCCGCGAACACCATGGCTATCAGCCAAAGCGCAGTGGACTTGCAAATAGACCCCATAAACCTCTTCCTGAATCGCAACGTGTCACGAAAGCGGCGTGGAAAAACGAGGCGCAATCGTTTTCAACTAAAGCGAGCTATGTTTTAGAACTATATGGCAGGCGAGTGCGCCTGTCAAGCAAAAGCTTTGACACCGGTTGAGCGGACGACCTATACTGAACGGGGTCGCAAACGTTTGCGCCGGATCTCCCGGCGCCTGGTTGCATAGGAAGAGAGTGGGCAAGGGAAGGTGAGTACGCTGCCGGTAGGAATGCGCGACGTCGCAAGGAAGGCAGGTGTCTCGATTACTACCGTTTCCCACGTGATAAATAACACCCGTCCGGTGGCCGCGAAGACACGCGCCCGCGTGCTGCGCGAGATAGACCGGCTGGATTATTACAAAAACAGCTCGGCCCGGCTATTAGTGCGCGGCCGCAGCGACCTGTTCGGGCTGATCATCTCGGATATCGAAAATCCTTTCTTTCCGGAGCTGATCAAGAGTTTTGAAGAAGCCTGTACCCGAGAGGGGCTGGACGCGCTGCTCTGCGCCACCAATTACGATCGCTCACAAGCTGAGAAGTCTTTGAAGCGAATGCTCGAGAATCGAGTGCAGGCTGTCGCGATTATGACCTCGCAATTTGACCCGAAGCTGATCGCGCATCTGGCCGAAAAGAACATTCCGCTGGTCCGTTTGGGCGCGCGGCCGCTCCAGAAAAACTGCAGCACTATCGACGTACACTACCAGACCGGCGTTGCCGGCGCAGTTCGGCATCTGGTCGAACTGGGGCACAAGAAGATCGCGATCGCAGCCGGTCCGCAAACGCAGGTGTCGGCCATTGAGTACCGTCAGGCGGTGGAGAGAGCGATAAACGAGGCGGGTTTGAAGCCGACAAAAGTGCTCGAAGGGGATCACGGTCCTGAGAGCGGCGCGCTGGCGGCCAAAAGCCTGCTCAGCGCTGGCCTACGGCCGACTGCCATTGTTTGCGGTAACGATCGCATGGCAATTGGCGCAATCGGCGCAATCGTGGATATGGGTTTGCGCGTCCCGGCCGACGTTTCAATTGTAGGCTCCGACGATGTCTGGATGTCGCGCTATTGTCATCCGCCATTGACGACCGTGCGCATTCCGCGTGACGATCTCGGCAGGCTTGCCTTTGAAGTCCTGTTTGAGATGTTGAATGCGAAAAAACAGATGGGCCAGCGACGCGTTCTCGAAACGGACTTGATCATACGCCGCTCGACCGGAGCCGCTCCGCAGGGCGTCACAAACAGAATTTGACGATGGGAATCAATGGCTAGCACACAATGGCAAACCAGGGAAAAGTAAAAGTTGGGATCATCGGTTCGCAATTCGAAGCGGACATTCACGCAGTCTCGTTTCAATTAATGCCGGAGGAAGCGGAAGTCGTAGCCGTTGCTTCGCCTACCCCCGGCAACGCGGAAAAGCTCGCAAAGAAGTACGGCATCCCACGCGTATTTCTCGACTACCGCCAGATGCTCAAGGAGCCTGATATCGAGATGGTAACGATCACGGCTCCCAACAAACTGCACGCGCAGATGACGGTGGATATCGCCAAGGCAGGCAAACATGTCGTTTGCGAAAAGCCGCTGTGCATGACCTTGGCTGAGGCCGATGAGATGATCGACACCTGCAAGCGGCAGGGTGTGATTCTTGGTTACGCCGAAGAACTCTTCTTTACTCCGAAGTATGTAAAGGCCAAGGAAATGGCGGACCAGGGCGGCTTCGGCAAGGTGTATTTGGTAAAGCAGAGCGAAAAGCATTTTGGCCCGCACAGCCCGTGGTTTTGGGACGTTGAGCAGTCGGGTGGCGGGGCCATGATGGATCTGGGATGCCACGGGATCGCGTTTGCCTATTGGTTTCTCGGAAGGCCGGCTATCAAGAGTGTTTATGCGCAGCTAGGCACTTATGTTCATAGCGACAAGACCAAGGGCGATGATGACGCGATTTGTCTGCTCGAGTTTGAAAACGGAGCGGTGGGAAGCGTCGAGTGCAGTTGGGCGAAACGCGGCGGCATGACGGACCGTACCGAGATCTATGGCGAGGGCGGCGTCACTTACGCGGACCTGCACATGGGAAATGCGCTGCCGACCTACAGCCAATATGGCTTCGGCTATGCGGTGGAAAAAGCGCCGACCACCAATGGCTGGAGCTGGCCGGTTTTTGAGGAACACTGGAACTACGGGATACCGCAAGAGATGCGCCATTTCGCCCGCGTGGTGCGGGGAAAAGAGGCGTTGCAGGCTTCCGGTGACGATGGGCGCGTGGTTTTGCAGGCTCTCTATGCAGCGTATGCCTCTGCCGGCGCCGGCGCAAAAATCAAGATGCCGTATGCGCCGAAGACCAACAAGCCGATTGAAGAGTGGCTTGGAAAGAAGCTCAAGTGAGCACGCCACTTCTGGAAAATATTCGAAACCAGCCGGAAGCGCTGCGAGCTACACGAAACTACTTGTCCGGTGAAGGCCGTGCTTCCCTGCTGCGTGCCGCGCAACTATTGCAAGCGAAGCGGCGTGTGGTGTTGAGCGGCATGGGCGCCTCGCTCTTTACCTGTATTTCGTTCACCTATTCGCTTTTGAAGCGGAGCTGGCAGGCCGCTGCTTTGGACGGAGGTGAGTTGCTTTATTTCCTGTCCGACGCCATCGATTCGGAAACGGTAGTGATTCTAGTGTCGCGTTCGGGCGAGAGCGTTGAAATTCTGAAACTGCTGCCGGAACTGCGGAAGCGTGGCTCGGCCGTGATCAGCATAGTAAATGTATCGGACAGCGTACTGCAGTCCGAATCGGACGAAGCGATTGTGCTGCATTGTCCGGCTGACCAGATGGTGGCGATTCAGACCTACAGTGCTACGGTTGTGGCCTTCACACTGCTTGCGGCGGTCCTTGCTGGCGATCTCGAAGATGCGTTTTTGGATTTAGATGATGCGATCGGCGCACTCGCCCGCTTTCTGCCGGACTGTCTGGGAGCGCGCGAAGGCTGGGGAGACTTTTTGGCCGGGGCAAACCCGCTGTACGTACTGGGCCGCGGCCCGACGCTCGGTTCAGTTCATGAGGCAATCCTGCTGCTGCATGAAACGGCGAAAGCGCCGGCCATCGGTATGTCGGCCGCACAGTTTCGGCACGGTCCGGTGGAAGTGGTGGATGAGCGTTTTCGCGGAATCGTGATTGGAACCCAGACGGAGACGCAGCACCTTGAGGAGGCGCTGGCTGGCGATTTGATGAGTATGGGCGGACAGGTGCGCTGGATCGGCCCCGCCGCAACTTCACAGCAAGTGAAGAATCTGTGCGCGTGGCCGGCAGACTTGCCGCAGCGTTTTTCCTTTCTGGGTGAAATTGTGCCGCTGCAGCTGGCCGCGTACCGTAAGGCTGAGCTAAATGGAATTCGGCCAGGAGGTTTCCGTTGGGCGCCCTTAGTGACAACCACGGAGATGGGATTTGTGATCCCGAGCCAGCGCCGGTGATGACCAAACTTTCGAGACTTCGAAATCCTGTTCTGTGCGTGGATATCGGCGGGACTTCCACCAAAGCGGGAGTATTGACCGAGAAAGGCGACCTTGTTCTGACGAACGAGATTCCGACGCGCCCCACCCAGGAATCGTATTTCTCCAATCTTTGCGAATTAATCGCGCAAACCAGGGCTGCCGCGCGTACTAGCCTAGACACTAATCCTAGGCAGCTAGGCCTGGCGATGGCGGGCTTCCTCGATCCGAACCGCGAGCACCTGGTCTACAACTCAAATCTTGCCTGGCTCGAAGGATTTCCGCTGCGGGAACGCTTGTGCGAGATTTTTCCTGATTTGTCCGTCGAATTGGAGGTGGATTCCAACGCAGCGACGATGGCGGAGTATCAGCTTGGATCCGGACAGGGCAGTCAGCGTTTTCTATGTATAACGGCAGGAACAGGCCTGGGAGTCGGGATGGCTATTGATGGCTCGCCCGTGCGCTTCGCCTACGGCTGCCTGGGGGATATTGGCCACATCATCGTGCAGCCAAATGGACCGCTTTGTACATGCGGTGGGCGAGGCTGCGCCGAAATTATGGTCTCGGCTCCGGTGCTGGCGCAGCACTATAAGAGCATTACGAATCGCTCCAAGGAAACGACCTTGCGCACTGTCATTGAAGAAGCAGGCGAGGGCGACGAATCGGCAATCTCCATTCTGGCTAAAGCTGGGGAATCCCTGGGAATCGCAATTGCCTCGATGGCGAATATATTTTTTCCGGATCATATCGCGATTGCCGGGGGCCTGTCGGCCGCCGGTCCGCTTGTGCTCGAGCCAGCCGAGTGCGCATTCCGGGAGAGCGCTAGCGTATTTGCCCGTTCCAGCGTCACGTTCACGCAAGCAAAGCTAGGTGCGGCGGCCACGATCATCGGGGCGGCATGGCCCTATTGGGACGAGAAGGAGTTGTAATTAAATGGCGAACCAGTCACCCGATAGACGCCGTGTATTGGCCCTAATGGCAAAAGCTGCCGCTGCCAGCCAGTTTCCAGGCTTCAGCCGGTGGGTTTTTGCTGGTGAGCATTCGCATGAGGAGAACAGAGCGGCAGCAACCAAGCCGGCGCATTACGAGGCGCAATTTTTTTCATCGTCGGAATACCGCGTTATCGACGTACTAACCGAAATCATCATTCCAAGAGACGAAATGCCGGGAGCGCACGACGCCGGAGTGAGTGAGTTTATCGATTTCATGGCGGCGCATGGCGAACCGGATCTGCGGCTGATGCGTGAAAGCTTGCAGAAGCTCGACAATGAAGCACACAAAATGTCCGGAAAGAGCTTTATAGATATGAGCGCGGATCAGCAGCACTTACTGCTGGCCGCCGCGGCTGCGCGTAACGCCGATGAGCAGTCGCACGCTTTTTTTCTACTCCTCCGACGTTACACGGTAATGGGTTACTACACCAGCCGTATTGGGATGGAAGCGCTTGAAGATCCCGGATTGAAATTCTATACGCACTCGCCTGCTTGCCCTCACGTAAATGATCCTGAGCACCTTCACTTGCCGCCACCGAGGTACTAAATGGCTAAAGAAACATACGACGTCATTGTGATCGGAACCGGCGCGGGCGGAGGAATGGCCATTCACACGTTGTGTCAGGCGGGAGCCAAAGTTTGTGCATTGAACGGAAGCAGACGGTTAGTCCCCGGCAAAGACTTTCGCAATCACCGACAGCCCTATGACATGCCGTTTCGCGGCTTCGGTGATCCGGGAAAACGGGAGAAGTGGATCGGCTACATGGATAACGAGTACACGGAGGGCATTTGGGAGCATGACATTGCGTTCACGACTGCGCCCGGTACCGAGTGGACATGGCGGCGCTGTTTTGCGGTAGGCGGCAAAACCAATTTCTGGGGCAGATCCTCGGCCCGGTTTAGTGAGATCGATTTTCGCGCTGCGAGCCGTGATGGATATGACGTGGATTGGCCGATTAGCTACGAAGAGATCGCCCCATATTACAGCCGGGTCGAACGCATGATCGGAGTCGCGAGTACACGCCAGGGGCGGCCGAGCAATCCGGATGGCGAGTATTTGCCGCCGATGAATTTCCGCTGCATTGATCGCATTCTGGAGAGCGGCGCGGCCAAAGTGGGCATACCGTATCTCCCCGATCGCATCGCGCAGCTGACCAAGCCCTATGCGGGACATCCGGGTTGTCACTATTGCGGTGACTGCACGGAAGGCTGCGATATCGGCGCTTTTTTTTCCACGCCCTGGTTTCTCCTGCCGGCTGCCGAAAAGAGCGGAAACCTGGAGCTAAGAACTAATGCGCTGGCCAGGAACATCATCACAGATGAAAACGGCCGCGCAGTAGGCGTGGCGTATGTCGATCGCCCGAGCAAACAGGAACGAGAAGTGTTTGCGAAAGCAATTGTAGTGGCGGCCTCGTGTGTGGAATCAGCCAGAATTCTCTTGAATTCGAAGTCGCGGCATTGGCCTCTAGGCATCGCCAACTCCAGCGAGCAGGCCGGGCGCAATTTATGCGATCACCTTTACGGTACGACCGCCCGCGGCTACCTGCCGCAATTGCTGGGCCAGCCGAGCTTTCCCGATAATGTCTCTGCCAGCACGATCGCCTGGATGCCGCGCTGGCAGAATTTAGAGAATCCACGCAAAGAGAAGTTCATTCGCGGCTATTCCGTGTATCCGGATGGGGGTTGCAGCGATTTCCCGTACTATTTCGACCAGATTGAGGGCTTCGGTCACGAGTTCAAACGAGAAATCAAACGCCGCTATCCGACACCAGTCAGCTTTTACATACAGGCGCCTACGCAGCGCAGCGACGCGAACTTTGTGGACATCGATCCGTCTGTCAAAGACATCTACGGCATTCCCGCCGCGCGACTTCATTTTGCATGGGATCAGAATACGCTTCTGATGTGGGAGCACGGAAAACACGCCTGCGAACACTTGCTGCGGGCGAGCGGGGCTGAATATCTTGGCGCGGCTGACCAACCCGATATGCCAGGAACCAGCCTGCATGAGACGGGTACTTTGCGAATGGGCAACGATCCCAAGAAATTCGTGACCAATCGCTTTGGACAGACACATGATGTACCGAACCTGTACATCTGCGATGCGAGCGTGTTTCCAAACTGCACCGACAAGACAACAACGATCTCTATTCTAGCCTTCAGTCTACGTACTTCCGAATACTTGATCGATAACTTACGAAAAGCATAGTGAACTAACAATGAACCGAAGAGATTTTTTGGGCACATCCCTGGCAGCGGCGGTTTCGCTGGGCGCCAGCAAGCCGCATTGGAGGTTCCCGACGGAACCCCGCAAGCGCTTGGCAGTCTCGTCCTATCCATTTCGCTCCGTCATGCAGAAAATACACGCCGGCGGCGGCGAAGGATCTGCTGACGGAATGACGCTCGAGCAGTTTGCGGCCACGATTGCTCCGAAATTAGGCGTGCCGGGAATCGAGCCCTGGAGCCGTCACTTCAAATCGACCGATCCCGATTACCTGCGCGGACTCAAAAGCGCTTTCCAGAAGGCCGGCCTGCATGTGGTGAACATTCCAGTCGATATACGCGTGACTCTCTGTGGAAGCGCCACGGAACGTGAAGCCGGACTGGCAGACTACCACAAATGGGTGGATGCCGCGGCGATGTTAGGCTCTCCCAGCATTCGCGTTCATCTGCCTCACGGCGAGAAAGGCGGAGATAACAGCTGCGCTGTCGAAAGCCTGAAGGCGCTGGCCGCCTATGGCGAATCAAAAAGCATTGTGATCAATGTAGAAAACGATAATCCTGATACGGAGCAACCGGAGCGAATCGTCGAAGTATTAAAGGCGGTGAATAGTCCGTTCCTACGGTCGCTTCCGGATTTCTGTAACTCCATGGCCATCCACGATGACGAGCAGTACAACGAAAAAGCGCTAAGCACGCTTTTTCCGCTGGCGTACAACATCAGCCATGTAAAGGACCTTGAACAGGACGAAAACAAGGTGTACCGCGTAAACGTTGAACGGATCTTTGCGGTCGCGAAACGGGCGCACTATGCGGGATACTTTTCGATGGAGTGGGAAGGCCGCGGCGATCCCTACGAGGGCACAGGGAAATTGATTGAAGCAAGCTTGAAAAGTCTTGCCGTGAGAAGTTGACCTCCCACGGGATCCCTCAAAGCTATACTCGGACTTGTTGCCGCGAATCGAACCCGGTTTAAACCGGTAACGCAACTGGAACACTAGCTATTCATGTCCCAATATGATTTGGTCGTAATCGGCTCCGGCCCGGCTGGGCAACGCGCTGGGATACAGGGAGCGAAGAGTGGCAAACGAGTGGCACTGGTCGAGCAGCGCGAAGTCATTGGCGGAGTGTGCATCAATACGGGCACAATTCCGAGCAAGACCATGCGAGAGGCCGTGCTGCATCTCTCCGGTTACAATTATCAAAATATTTACGGCGTCAGTTACCGGGTAAAAGAAAAGATCACGATGGCGGACTTAGCTTTCCGAGTACAGCACGTGATCAAAACGGAAATCGACGTTACCCAGGCGCAACTCGCGCGTAATGGTATCGAAGTTCTTACGGGCGTGGCGAGTTTTAAGAGCCCTACCTGTGTGGTAGCGACTGGCACGCGCGGGGCAAACGAGATCAGCGCGGAGAAAATCGTGATCGCCACCGGCACCAAGCCAGCTTTTTCGGCTAAGGTGCCTATCAACGCGCGGACAATCATCAATAGCGATCAGATACTCGAAATGCCAGCGATTCCGCGAACCCTGATTGTGGTGGGCGGCGGTGTGATTGGTGTGGAGTACACGTGCATGTTCGCGGCACTGGGCGTGCGCGTCACCCTTATTGAAAAACGTCCGCGTCTGCTGGAATTTGCAGACTCCGAAATTGTAGAAGCGCTCTCCTACCATCTGCGGGATCACAGGGTGACAATGCGGCTCAACGAAGAGGTGCAAAGTGTTGAGGAGACCGATGGGGCTTCCGGCCAGGGTGTTGTCGCCTATCTGGAGAGCAATAAGAAAGTGCCCGGTGATGCGCTGCTATATGCGGTGGGGCGGCAGGGCAATGTCGATGAGCTAAATCTGGCTGCCGCTGGATTGAGCGCCGATTCCAGGGGACGCATCAGCGTCAACGAGAATTATCAGACAACTCAACCGAATATCTACGCTGTGGGCGATGTCATCGGGTTTCCGAGTCTCGCGTCGGTGTCGATGGAACAGGGCAGAATTGCGGTAGCCCATGCCTTCGGTAAACCGGTATCATCAAACCCCAGCTATTTCCCATTCGGCATTTATACGATCCCGGAGATCTCGTTCATCGGCAAAACGGAAGAGCAGCTGACCGATGAGGACGTTCCTTATGAGGTGGGCGTGGCGTATTATCGAGAAATCGCCCGCGGTCAGATTCGCGGCGACACGACAGGCCGGTTGAAGCTCATTTTTCATCGGGAGACGCTCGATTTGTTGGGTGTTCACATTATCGGCGAAGGAGCATCGGAACTGCTCCACATTGGGCAGGCCGTGCTCATCTTGAAAGGCAAAGTAGATTACTTCGTGGATACGGTATTCAATTACCCGACACTGGCGGAATGTTATAAGGCGGCTGCCTTTAACGGGCTGAACAAGCTGTCTCGAAGCTGACGGTAAGCAATATGGCAAACAACGTTGGCATCGTTATTACAGAAAGAGTAACCGTAGGTGTGGTCTCGGGCAACAAACTGGTGGGCGATCTTCGCCTTTCGCCCGAAGATCTTTCAGTGGCGGATTCACTGTTGGGCGTACCGGCTGAAGAGATTATCAATCGTATTGTCGGCCAGGTAAAGAATTTAAGGCTGGAGGATCCGCCGGCGCACGTAGGTGTGGGCATGCCGGGGATTGTCAGCAACGGAATTGTCGAAGACTCGCCCAACCTGGTCCAGTTCAAAGGTCTGCATATGGCCGATCTGATGATCGAGGCCTTAGAGCCAGTTGTCGGACGCGTGCCGGTCGCAATCTTCAATGATGCGGATGTGATGGCGGCCGGCATCGCTGCCACGCGCGGCCATCTGAACAAAATTGTTCGTGTCTGGACGCTCGGCACCGGTATTGGATACGGCCGTTATCCTTCCGATGGCGCCGTGTGGGAGGCAGGGCATTCGGTCGTGACACTGGATCCGAGAGAGCATTTTTGCGGCTGCGGCGGCCGCGGGCACCTCGAGGGAATTATGGGGCATCGTTCCATGCGCTTGCGATTTATGGATCTGGAGCCGGAGGAGGTATTCGCAGCGGCGGAAGCTGGAGAGACTCGCTGCGTCGATTTCGCTAAGCTATGGCATCGCGCATTGGCGGCAGCCACCGCCACCAGCATCCATATGGACGGCCCCGGAAAGTTCTTCATCACTGGTTTCAATGCGCGTTTCATCAATCTCACTTTGCTCCATGAATATCTGCATGAAATGGTAAAGCTAAGTCCGCTGCAGGGCTACTCGCTTGAGGTCGTACCCGGCGGCGAAGACATCGCCGCGATTGGGTCCGCTGTAAACGCCGAGAGATCCGCCTCTTCGGTGCAGCGCGCGGGTGGGTGAAACATCGCTTCAAAATAGTTGCTGCGGGGCTTGCGGCAGTTTCCCTTTTCCCGTGCCTAGCTGATTCGGCCGAATCTACAGCTCAGAAAAGACTCGAGCGCATCCGCCACAACTCACCGGAACTCCGCGCCTTTCTCGCCGAGATGCCCAAGGGCGCCGACCTCCACACCCACTTGTTTGGCGCGGTTTATGCCGAATCGCTGATCCGGGCAGCGGCCGCGGATCACCTCTGCATCGATCCTTTCACCATGAGTATCGTTCGAAATGCCGGAGTCTGCGGAGACAAGTTGGTAACTGCGGAGAGTGCGTTTGCCAATCAGGCTTTCTATACGTCCCTGGTAGACGCTTTCTCAATGCGCAGTTTTGTGCCTTCGGCTGGGCACAGCGGTCATGATCACTTCTTTTCTACTTTTGATCGCTTTCAAACCATAGATCCGAGGAACCACATGGGTGAATGGCTGGATGAATTAGCCAGCCGCGCGGCTTCGCAGAATGAACAGTATCTCGAGATCATGCACACACCGGATTTTGCCATGGCGGCTCGGCTCGGTTATCGGATCGGATGGAACGGAAACTTGGCATCGACACGCCAGGCCCTGTTGGCAGCGGGGCTGCGGGAGAATGTCGAGACCGACCGAAAAGAAATCGAGGATGCGGAAACGGCTCGCCGGCAACTCGAGCACTGTTCCGGTGACAAGCAAACGCCTGGTTGCCGGGTGAAAGTACGTTTTCTGTTTCAAGTGCTCCGTGGCTTCCCCCCTCAGCAGGTGTTCGCGCAGACTGTGCTGGGATTCGAGCTCGCCTCCGTCGAGCCGCTGGTGGTGGGCATCAATCTCGTGATGCCAGAAGACTGGAATATGCCGATGATTGAGTATCACCGGCAAATGGAGATGCTTGATTATCTGCATTCGGTATATCCCAAGGTGCATATCAGTCTGCATGCCGGCGAACTGGCGCTAGGCTTGGTGCCGCCCGACGGGTTAACCTTCCACATCCGCGAGGCAGTAGAGCTTGGACACGCTGAGCGTATCGGACACGGCGTCGATGTGATGTACGAGCGGGAGCCGCATCAACTGCTTAGCGAAATGGCTGCTAAGCATATCTTGGTCGAGATCAATCTCACCAGCAATGATTTGATTCTCGGAGTTCAGGGGAACGATCATCCGTTGCCGGTCTACCGAGCCTGGCAGGTACCGGTTGCGCTATCGACTGATGATGAAGGCGTCTCACGCATCGATCTCACCCATGAGTATCAACGTGCGGTAGAACAATTCGGTCTTACCTACGATGATTTGAAAGAGATAGCGAGAGCAAGTATCGAACACAGTTTCTTGGCAAGCGATGAGAAGGCGCGGCAGAAGTCGGAGCTTGAGCGGCGATTCCACGCCTTTGAGGCGAACGTTCATTAGAGCCTCTGTCCGTTTGCGGGATAAATAGGTGCAGTTGCGAACAGCCGTCATTAGAATGGTTCCGTTCTGTTCTTTTGATCTGAACCTGTTAACTGAATACCGCCATGGTCCTTAAATTGCCTCGTGGCTGACTGCGCATATGCCAAATTATCTGCAGGATATCCGATTCGGCGTCCGCCAACTCCTGAAAAACCGAGGCTTCACCATTACGGCGGCTGCAACTCTCGCGCTTGGCATCGGAGCCACCGTTGGCATCTTTAGCGTCGTCTATTCGGTGCTGCTCGAACCGTTGCCTTTTCCGCAGCAGCATCGCCTGGTTTGGCTCCAACAGCTGGACCGGCCGAGCGGCACGACGGGCAAAATCAAGGGCGGGATACCGGAACCATTCAGCTATCCCGACTATTTCGATATTCGTAATCAGATGAAATCCGGAGCTGACGTAGCCTCTTACCACAGCTCGTCATACATTCTTGCGGGCAGCGGTGAGCCGGAAAACTTGGAAGGTCAAGTCGTCTCGTTCAACTTCTTTCGCGTGCTCGGTGTCCGCCCGTTTCTCGGAAGAGAATTTGCGGCTGCTGACGAGAAGCCCGGCGCAAATCTTGCGATCTTAAGCCATGAACTGTGGCAAAGAAAATTCGCAGCGAGTCGTGGCATCATTGGTCGCTCAATCGATTTAGGAGACCGCCAGTACACTGTCGTGGGCGTCATGTCGGCTGGCTTTGCATACCCTATTCAAAATCCCGCGCCTGCTTTATGGACCACGCTAGCCGATGATACCGAGGGTTCAAGCCCAGCTACCTCCCAGCGGGGAGATGACATGTTGAATGTTATCGGGCGATTGAAACCAAACGTATCTGTGACTCAGGCCCGATCCAATTTGGATCTGATCGTCCACCGCATGATGGCGGCATACCCGTCTACAAATGGGCTCCACAACGAAACAGTGTTGCGGCCCTTGCTCGAGCATCTTACTGGTGATACCAGGCCCGCCTTTAATCTGCTGTCTTCCGCCGTGCTTCTGTTCCTTTTAATTGCCTGCGTGAATGTGGCTGGTCTGCTGCTTGCTCGAGCAACGCGTCGATGGCCGGAAATGGCCTTACGGCTATCGCTCGGGGCAAGCCGTGCCGCAGTGATGCGCCAAATGCTGGTTGAATCGGTCCTCCTCTCGTGCAGCGGAGGTCTTCTGGGAGTCTGGCTGGCGGAAGGCTTTGTGCAAGTGCTGCTGAACTTTGCGCCCCAGCTATTTCCCCGTTTACAGCAAGCCTCCATAAATGGGCCGGTCCTGCTGTTTGCTTTGGCGATCTCTATTTTGACCGGTTTGCTTTTTGGAATGCTGCCCGCATTCCGAGTCTCGCAAATAGATCCTGCGCTCGCGCTGCGTGAGGGAAGCCGGAATATGAGTGGAACTCGCGGCCAGCATCGCTTGCACTCTTATCTGGTGGTCGCCGAAACTGCAATTGGCCTCATCTTACTGGTTGCGTCAGGTCTGCTTATTCATAGCTTCGTTCGTACCTTGCAGGTCAATCCTGGGTTCAATACCAAGAACGTCCTCACGGGTTCGCTAGGCATTCCGCCCAATCGCTACCCGAATGGGAAGAGAGTCCAGCTATACCGAGAATTGTTTTCGCGGATAGCGGCTCTGCCCGGTGTGCAGGAAGTAGCCGCAGGATGGCCGCTGCCGCTCTCCGGAAGTAAAGCTGAGGTCACGTTTGAAATAGAGGGCCGCCCAACGCCTCCCGGCCAATCGCCGTATGAAGCGCTAAACATCGTGACTCCGGGTTTCTTTCACACTCTGCGAATTCCTCTTACTTCGGGGCGCGATTTCCAAGCGACAGACAACGACAAATCAGCACCCGTCTTAATCGTGAATCAGAAATTCGCTAGGAAATATTTTGGCGGCCAGTCTGCCATTGGGAAACGCGTCCGGATTGACGTCGGCGATGACGTCATGAATCATCCCATGCGTGAGATCGTCGGAGTTGTCGGTGATCTCAAGCGAACTGGCTTAACCGCCGAGACCGATACACAATACTACCTGCCCTTTGCGCAGTCCGTAATTGTTTCGCCCACGCTTTGCGTGCGCGCTTCGGGTAATCCGACGCCGCTAATTCAATCGATTAGAAAACAGCTCGCGGCCCTCGATCCCGGTATACCGGTTTACCAACTCCGCACGCTCGACGATATTGTCACACTTGCCTCTTCGCGGCCCCGTTTTCAAACCATGCTCTTAACCTTCTTTGCGGCGATGGCTGTCCTGCTCTCATCCATCGGTCTCTATGCCTCGTTGTCTTATATGGTGGCCCAGCGCACCACCGAACTAGGCTTACGCATGGCGCTCGGAGCCCAGCGCGAAAACGTTCTCGCGCTAGTTGTGCGCCGCGCTCTTACGCTCGCTCTGATGGGCCTTTTCATAGGCATCCTTCTCTCGGCGCTGCTCACGCGATTCATGGCCGGGATGCTGTACCGCACGCGCCCGCTGGACTTTTGGGCGCTCAGCGGAGCGGTCTTGATTTTTCTCGCAGTGACTATGATCGCGAGTATCATTCCCGCCCTGCGCGCCGCATATCTCGATCCGATTGAAGCTCTTCGCCAGCAATGAATCAGCGGCCGCTGCGTGCTGACAAGAACTCATCCCCCGCATGCCACGTCGGCAGCTGCGGCAAATTGGCCGTATCAATGCCTAGCTTCAGGCCGAACTCCGCCATCTGGATCATGCCGCTGAAATTCCAGTCGGCGTGATACTCGTCCGAAGGCTGATGGTAGTGGTCGTTGTTGTATTGTTCGAAAATTGTACGGCCGAAATCCGCAGGTTTACCAACGTAATGGTCTCCTTGCGAAATGCTAAACGCCGGGATGCCGACACGCGCCAAAGAAAAGTGGTCCGAACGATAGTAATGACCCTGCTCAGGCGTCGGGTCAGACGCGAGTTCCAGATCCATATTTTTCGCATCCCGCTCGATAAGCGGCCACAGTGTGGTGCGCTCCGCGCCATCTAGCAGAACGTTACTGGTTTTGCCAAACGGATAGAGCGCATCGTAGTTAATGTCGACCGCCGTCAACCTAGCCGGCACAACCGGGTGTTCGCCATAATATTTGGAGCCGAGCAACCCCGACTCCTCCGCTGTAACAAACAGAAAAATCGCGCTGCGTTTCGGCTTACGTGGCAAAGCGTGCCAGGCCCGGGCAAGATCAAGCACCACGGCGCAACCCGTCGCATTATCCACCGCACCGTTGTAAATTTTGTCGCCTTTTACAGGGATGCCAACTCCGAGATGATCCCAATGCGCCGTGTAGATCACCGTTTGTGCCTTTAGCGTTGTATCTGATCCTTCTATCCGTCCCACCACATTTCGGCTTTCAATGGCTCGGAGCTTCACGGGAATATGTCCGTCAATACGAAGCTTCAACGGCATGGGGCGAAATGACTTTTGATCGGCCAAATCAAGCAACTGCGCCAAGTTGTGTCCCGTTGCGCTCATCAGCCGGGCTCCCGCTGCCTCTGTCACCCAGGCCGCCAGTTTGAGGCCGTGTTGGCCCGGCTCCAACTTCAATTGCGGCATTTCTCGGCTTCCCGAGCTGCTGACGACACCCCAACCATAGCCGGCCGTCGGCGTCGTATGAATGATCAACGCCCCAACCGCTCCGCGTCTTTCTGCTTCTTCGAATTTGTAGGTCCACCGTCCGTAATAGGTAAGCGCGCGGCCCCCGAAGAACTTCGGATCGTTCGAGGGCGGTTCATTGGTGAAAAAAACCAGTACTTTGCCGCGCATATCCACCCCTTTGTAGTCGTCCCAGCCAAACTCGGGTGCTGAAATGCCATGCCCAACAAACACCGCCTCGGCATTAAAATCATTCTCCGGAGCCTGGGAAGTCGCCGTTCCAACAAAATCTGTTGAAAAATGCAGCTGAAATCTCTGGTTGACTCCGGAAACGGTTAGCGTGGCGTTCGGTTGCGTTTGACTTCCGACCAGCGGAACTTTTTGAAAATAGCTGCTATTATCACCCGCGGGTTCTATTCCTGCCGCCTGCAGCTGGTCGGACAGATATTTGGTTGCCAGCCTTTCGCCATTGGTGCCGACGCCGCGCCCTTCCAATTGATCGCTCGAGAGATACTTCACGTCGGCCCGCATCTTTTCAGCTGAGAGGTGGAAGCCCGCTGCTGTTGCCAGCGACGCGGCTAACAACATCCCAAGCAGCCACTGTTTCGACATGGTTTCAGTCTACTCATTCGTTCGTCGGCGTCGTGCCTGCCAAGTCACCGCCACAAACAGCTAGACTAAAAATGGAATGAGCATTGTGCGTCTGCGATCGGTCGCACTCGTAGTGATTGGAACCATAGGGCTTTCGTACTTAGGTTTTGTCGCAGGGATTACCCCGATCGTGGCCGCTATGCTGCTGCTGCTCGCGGTTCTGCTGACAGGTACTTACCAGACCCTGGCGGAGGCGGTTGCCGTTTCATTGACGGCTGCCCTTTGTCTTGATTTTTTCTTTGTACCTCCAATTAAGGCCATTACGATCAGTGATGTGCAGGGCTGGTTCAGTCTCCTGGTGTTTCTGGCCGTCTCCCTATTGTCAACGAATCTTTCTGCGCGGGCTCGCAGGCAAAAGCTGGAGCTGGTCGATCAACAGAAAGAGACAGAGAAGCTCTACGCCTTCGGACGCGCGATGCTGCTTTTCAGCGGCGAAGATGTGCGCCGTCTGATCGTGAATAAGTGCATTGAGCTATTCGATTTCTCCGAAGTGGCGCTGCTCGAAAGCTTCACTGGAATTATTCAGCGCTCGCACATACCGGGGTCGTTTCCCGACGATCTCTTACAGCGAGTTGCTGTTTGCGGTTTGCAGACCTGCCGTGAAGAAGGAGCAATCACCGTACTCCCGATTTCGCTCGGCAACAAGACATTCGGCAGTTTGGGATTCGTGGCCAAGATGCCGGCCGAAACAACGTTGCAGGGCATAGTAAATACGGTAGCGGTGGCTTTGGCGCAGGCGCAGGCAGTCGAGGCGAGTACTAGAGCCGAAGCTGTTCGTCAGGGAGAAGAATTGAAGTCCGTGATGATTGACGCTCTTGCTCACGATTTAAAGACTCCTTTGACCGTGATCGAAGCAGCTACCGACATGCTGCTGCCCTTAACGGAAAAAACCTCTCCACAACAGACCGATTTAGTTCAGGTGGTAAAGAGTGAGTCCAAAGGCTTGCGCCGCTTAATTGACGAAGCCATTCATCTCGCGAAGATCGACGCCAAGAAACTGAAACTCGAAGCTGAGCGGATGTCAGTCGAAGAATTGATTCAGGCCGCGCTTCACTCAACTGGCGACCGTATCGGGTCGCGCCCTGTCTCGGTTGAAATACCCTCGGATCTGCCTTTCGTTTTTGTGGACCGAGAGTTGTCGATCCAGGCGTTGAAACAGCTCCTCGACAATGCCGTGAAGTACAGTCCGGCGCGCTCTGCGGTTGCCATTGCTGCGGAAGAAGTAAGTGGATCGATCGCCATCACAATCCGCGATTCAGGTCAAGGGCTTACAGAAGTTGAGCAATCCAGGGTTTTCGAGAAGTTTTATCGGGGTCGCCAGGACACCTCGGGCATTCAGGGTACGGGTATGGGTTTGGCTATTGCGAAAGAGATCGTTGAAGCCCATGGGGGTGCCATAACCGTGGAAAGCCAGCTTGGACAAGGCTCCCAGTTCACTGTCTTCTTTCAAGCGGTTGCCAACCCGGCCGCGGTGCAAGGTTAAATGGCGGCGGCCGGCGCACGTATTCTCATCGCCGATGATGAGCCGCAAATTCGGCGCGTATTAAAGACCGCCCTGGCCTCGCACAAATACGACGTACAGGAAGCAGGTTCTGGCGAAGAAGCTCTGGAACTGCTGAAAACGCTCGACCCCGACCTCGTTATCTTGGATATCAATATGCCCGGAATGGGTGGCATGGCCGCCTGCCGCGAGATCCGGGCGCAGTCCGACGTCCCCATCATCATGCTCTCCGTACGCAATAGTGAATCCGACAAAATCATTGGGCTTGACGCGGGAGCCGACGACTATGTAACCAAGCCATTTAGCGTCAACGAGCTACTAGCGCGCATCCGCGCCAATCTGCGCCGGATACCGGACGAAGACCAAACGCCTGAGCCGATAATCGTCTCCGACCAACTCTCGATCGACTTCGCAACCAGGCAAGTCATCGTTGCCGGCAAGCCGGTTCGCCTCACACCCAAGGAATTCGATCTCCTGCAGTACTTAGTAACAAATGCGAACCGGCCCGTCGCGCACCGCAAACTGCTACAGACCCTTTGGGGTCCTGAATACGGCAATGAAGTGGAATACTTGCGTGTCTTTGTGAGCCAGCTACGTAAGAAGATTGAAGTAGATCCCGCTCATCCTCGATACATCCTGACGGAACCTTGGGTTGGTTACCGCTTCGCTCTGTCGGCGACCCAATGAGCGAGCGAGGGAAGCTAAAGATTTATTTGGGATATGCCGCTGGGGTCGGAAAGACATACCAAATGCTGGAAGAAGCTCAGGCGTCGAAAGCGGGAGGTGCGGACGTCTTGATCGGTTACTTCGAACCGCATGGCCGTAAAGATACGATCGCCAAGACAGAAGGACTTGAGATGATCCCGCGAAAGCTTGTCTCGTATCGCGGTTCTGTATTTGAAGAGATGGATACGGAGGCCATCCTCAAGCGTGCGCCACAAGTGGCCGTGGTGGATGAGTTTCCCCATACCAACGTGCCTGGCTCTGTCCGTGAAAAACGATGGGAAGACGTTTTGGTACTGCTCGAAGCAGGTATTGATGTGCTGACGACAATGAACGTGCAGCACCTGGAGAGCTTAAACGACCAGATGAATCAGATCACCGGCGTGAAAGTGCGCGAGACCATTCCGGACTGGGTGGTGAAGCAGTCCGACGAAGTAGTGATGGTTGACCTGACTCCGCGCGCGTTACTGAATCGCTTGGAGAGAGGCGTTGTCTATGCTCCCGAAAAGGCCAAGTTGGCTCTCGAAAACTTCTTTAAGGAGACAACCCTCGTGGCGCTCCGCGAGTTGGCGCTCCGACAGACGGCTCACGAGTTAGAGGGACGGCTCGAGCAGAATGAATGCCCTCCGTTTTCGCCCTCTGAACAGCAGCCGACGCATGTTGCCAGACCGCCTCGGCACGATGATGCCGTCGTGATTTATTTGAGCGACGACCCTTCGACAGCTATGCTGATCCGGCGCGGCAGGCGCGTGGCAGATATTATGGGAGCAAATTGCTTTGCGGTGTTCGTCGCGGAGAAAGGCGATTTGCAAACATATCCACCGGAAAAGCGGCAATCCGTCGAACGGCATTTGAATTTCGCCCGCAATCTTCATATCGAAACCCGTGTGCTGGTAGGATCCGATCACGCGCAAGCTATTGTCGATTTCGCGCGCCTTCACAAAGCCCGCCAAATCTTTCTTCCGCGGCTTGTCGCAAAAGGCCTGGAGCGAATCACGCGCAAGAGCCTGGTGAATGAAGTGGTCAGCCTCGCAGGCGACATGGAAGTGACGATCGTCGCGGACCGGCGCCGTACAAGCCCCAAGTGTAATTGAGTCGGTGCGATAAACTGATCTCTTCGGGCCGTGGCGCAGCCTGGCTAGCGCGCTTGCTTGGGGTGCAAGAGGTCCCGGGTTCAAATCCCGGCGGCCCGACCAGTAAACCCTTTGGAATCAATCCTCCTTCCTTCCGCTCCGGTCTCAATTTCAGCCAACCGTGCGAAAAATGTGAATAAAGTCGGCTCAACTGGCCTTCTCCGTGAAGAAATTCCCCGCCCGCTCGTTGGCCTTGCGGTCGAGCTTCGTCAGTGCTTCGCGCATCATGCCGAGCTTCGCTTGGCTGTAGAGCTTGAACACTTCCGCATCTCCTTGCCGGAGCATCTGCGTGACCACGTGGTCGGCAACACCGCCCGCGCTCAGCCGCGTCGCGAAGGTATGCCGCAACTCGTAAAGCGCGAAATACGGAACGCCAGCCTTCTTGAGCGTGGCCGCCCAGCCCTTTCGCACATTTGTGATGTGCGGCTTGCTCGCGGTCGATTTCGGGCTCGGGAAAAGGTACTCGCTTCCCGGCGTCTCCTCGATCTGCCGCTGAAAGGCCTCGTGAGCTAGAGGAGTCATCGGCATGTCGCCGATCCCATTGGCGGTCTTTGAGTCCGCGATGTGCACAATCGCGTTCTCCAGATCCACCTGGGCCTTCTTCATCGGAAGAAGCTCCTTTTTGTAACGAAGCCCCATTTCCGACAAAATCACGACGACGTTGCGTAGATAATTGGGAGCAGCGAATTCGATTTTCATCTGCTCGCTGGCCGCCATGTAGTGCGGCTTGCGAGTCGATTTGGCCACTGAGACCGGAAACTCGACAGCCCGGCACGGATTGTCCGAAAGCCGCTTTTGCTTGACCGCAACATTGAGCATGTGCGATAGGATCCGGAACTCCTGATGAACAGTCGCCGGTTTGAGCGTACCTCTCAGTTCCAGGCCTCGCTTGGTGCGAACCCGCCGACCCGACCGAAGCCGCTCGGCCAGATAGTCCTCGATCCTCTCCGCCGTGATGTCCGAGAGTGCGGCGTCGCCGAACACGGGACGGACAAATTTCATTGCGTTTAGGTTCTGCTGATGGTTTCCGTCGCTCCGGAACGGTGGCTTGGAGCGACGCTCCAAGAACCAGTCTGCCCACTGGCCGAAGGTCAGCTGTTTGCTTATCAACACCGTGGAGAGGCGCCCTTCGTCGCGCGCGTCCAGACGGTCGCGCAGAAAGCGTTCCGCTTCCTCGCGGTCCGTGGTACCGGTCGACTCCCGTTGTATTTCTCCTTTCCGGTCTCTGTACCAGACCTGCCAAAATTGCGAATCGTCTCGCTGATAAACCGCGCCTTCGCCTTTGCGCGGCCGTCCTCGTTTACTCATTCAGATTCCTCCGTTCAGATGAAAACCTCCGGTCTGCTTTCGGTCACCCGGTTGTCGGGTTGGGCCTACGGCCCCGGTTTGTGAACAGGGGAACCTGCTTCCGCTCATCACAAGCATAACGAGTAGGCAGGCAGCCAGGTCGGCGACGGCGGTCCTTAGGCCAGCGCATCGGCCAGCTCCTGGCGAAACGTCGCGCGGAATGATTCCAGTTCGGATTTGAGAAAGCGGATATTCCGGCCCATCACGCGGAGATGGGGAATCTGCTTTCGCTCAACCCAAAGATACACAGTTTGAGGGCTGACGCCCAAGAAGACTGCCGCTTGCCGAACGGTCAGGGGGATCTCGTCGGGAACGGAGAGGGTGTTTTTCGCAACTGGGTCGGAGTTCAGGGGGAGGCTCTCAAGATTCATGCCCATTTGTACGAATTGTTTTGGTTTTATGCAACGAGCCTGCATTGACACACTGCACATTCCAATCGAGATTTGAGGCAAGTCTCGCGGAACTAACTTGGGGCCGAAAAACGAGCGTTCTACCGAAACTTTGGCGGCAGGTGGGCGAACATAGCCCTCTTTTCAAGAAATTGCGTGCCATCGACAGTGAAGGACTTGTCCAAGTCTTGACGAGTCGGCTGCGCGCTATCCTCGATCGACAGCAGGCGAATTTCGGCCGAGCGCTGGACCCCCTTAAAAAAGAATGGCTGTAGGCCGATTCCTTCGGAACCTTCGAGAAGAGCTCCGGGATGCTGACGACGAATCGGCACGTTGCTCTGAACAGAATTTTGTACAATTTTGAGATATTGCTCTGAATAGCGCTGCTTTTTGGTTTTTTGAATGCGCCGGATTTTCTCCAGAGCGGGTTTAGCGTTGGCTGCCATAGTAGCCGCGCTCGTGGTGATTTCTGCCACGGTCGAAATCGGGGAGCGAATCCACGCGCAACTCTTACCGCCGTCTGAAAAACTGCTCCGGCGCGCAGATGGACTGGCGAACAATGGCGAGTGGCTGGCAGCCGCTCCCGTCTACAAACAGGCGGAAGTGCTGTTTTACCAACAGGGCAATCCAACCCGAGAATTGTATGCGAAAGTCAGCCAAGCCCCTGCCGAAATCGAGTCTTCCCCCCGCTCGCTATCCGATTGGCTGGCCGTGCTCAATCAGGATTTGATGCTCCCCGGCGCCGCTGATCCCGACACCCGCCTACGGATTCTCGAAATCAAAGGGCAGATCGAAACCAACTACGATGCCGCCCTCGCGCATGAGACTTGGCTTCAAATACGCGGGCTCGCGATTCAGCAGCACGAATTTGAACTGGCGAACCGCGCCTATGGAGAGGATGCCATTGCACTCTACATGCTCGGCGATATGGCGGGCGCAAGCAAGCAGGTCGTGCGGGCCTATGCTGCTGCGAAATACGTGTTTCGCGACCGCGCCGGACAGGTCCGCTTCGCCTCTCTGATCGGCACCGGAATGGCGGAAAACGGTAAGTACCAAGACGCCCTGCGGTATCTTGATGAGGCGATTTCGCTTGCGAAGAAGAATTCCGATGCAGCGTATCCCAGCGTGGCCATCAATGCCAAGATCGAGGCGCTGCGCGGGCTCAAGCAGTTCCCGGAAGCGCTCACCTTATGCGCGGACGCGATGCGGATACCGGAACAGCATCATTTGCGTGGGCGCCTCTATCAGGTTCTTGAGACGCGGGCGCACATTTTTGAGGACATGGGAGACCTGGGACAGGCCACTCGCGACTATAGCCAGGCGGTCCAATACGCCAGAGAACTGGGCTACTGGCGCGGCCTCACAGAAACCGATGGCCCGCTCGCGCGTGTTTATGAAGAACAAAATGAGCTTGATACCGCTCTGACAAGCGTCAACGAGGCGCTGGATGCAAACCGGCATATCCCACGCGAAATGTACTTCGCGCCGCGAAATCTCGCCATCAAAGCAGAGATTTTGAAAAAGCTCGGTCGAATGGCGGATTCCAACAATTTATATGAGCGCAGCTTGGCTCTGATCGATTCGCTCTTAATTACGGCGCCGACTCCCAATATCGTCAACTCCATTATCACCAGCCTGTCCGATGGTTATTCCGGATATTTCTCCTCGCTCTGCGAGCAAGGAAAATTTGCGCAGGCTTTCTCCGTGATTGAACGCGCCCATGGCCGCGTGGAAGCTGTGGCTCTCCAGAGCAAAAGGCATCTTCCTCCTCATGCTCCGACGGCTCAGGAGCAAGAGTTGACCGCTCTCAATTTGCAATTAATTGCCACGGGCGACCAGAGGCGGCGCGACGAACTATCCAATCGGATTGCCGCAGTTGAGGATCAAATCGATTCCGATCGCTGGAGCCACGCCGTTGCGACCCAGCCGGCTTCCCTGGAAGACGTGCAAAATGATCTTCTTCCACAAGAAGTACTGATTGAATATGTGCTCGCAGAACCCGTCTCTTATGCTTTGGCGATTACCCGCACATCGGCAACCCCGTATGCTCTTTCAGGCCGGAGCGAGATCGAGCCCGCCGTTCAGCGCTATATCGAGCTGATCAGTAAGGGAAACACGGATACCCAGCTTGCCTACCGCCTTTTTGAGAAGCTCTTAAGACCAATTCGTGAACTTCACAATCACACTTCAGCCGTCTTCGTGCCAGACCGCTGCCTGCATCTGTTACCCATGACTACCCTGTACGATGGCGGGCGTTACGTTCTGGCTACGCACACCACCAGCATCGTTCCGGCGGCGACAGTATTTCATATTCTTCGCACTCGGGCGCGGCTTTCTGCAATACGCGAACCGTTCGTGGGCGTTGCTCCGTGGACTGAGGAGAGGAATGGCAACCACAAGCTGCTTGCGGCAATTTTGAATCCCTTGCGCGGAGGCGGGCCACGAAGCACCGATTTCGTTCCTTTGCCGCAAAGCGAGCATGAAGTGGAGATGGGCCGCAAAGAGATCGACGGTTTGCTCGGAGCAAAACCGAACCCGGCACAGCTCCTGATCGGACCTAACGCTACCGAGGAAAATTTCAAGAAGTTGCCACTGGCCGACTACCGTGTGTTCCATTTAGCGCTGCACGGATATGCCGATATAGAACACCCAGACAGAAGCGCACTGGTCTTTGCACCCGACCCGCATGATTCCCGCGAGGACGGATTGCTGCAAATACGCGAGGTTCGGCAGTTGCATTTGAATGCGGCTCTGGTTGTGTTGTCAGCATGCAAAACAGGCCTCGGCCCTGCGGGAGAGGCCGGTGTTGCTAATCTCTCGACGGCATTTCTCCAGGCTGGATCCCAGACGGTTGTATCGTCTCTATGGGCTGTTGCGGATCGTGCCACGAGCGAATTCATGGACCAATTTTATTTGCATCTGGCTTCCAACGAAAGTAAGGCTGTAGCGTTGCGCAATGCGGAGCTAAGTATGCTCACCCTGGGTCTACCGCCATACTACTGGGCAAGCTTTGAGATCATGGGCGATCCAGACGGCACAGTCGCGAAAGGAAACACGTTATGAACCTGACCGTGGAACAAAAGCGGCAGTTACTCTCAAAAATCAATGAGAAGGTTCAGAAGAGGTTCTATGACCCACAATTCAAGGGCCAGAACTGGACCGAGCTGGTCTCACAATATAAGGACCGGGTCATCCATTCTTCATCTCCGGAGGCATTTGAAGGCACAGTCAGTACGCTGCTCTCAGAACTTCACAGCAGTGGCACTGGGCTCCTGGGCCGGGAGAGCAAGATCAGCTCGCGAAATTCGATTTCAGCCAGTTTTCGCAGGGTCCCGGATACACCCGATGGTGACCGTTGGGTTTTCCAAGATGTTCAGCCAGGCGGGGTGGCGGAGCGGGCTGGAATTCGACCGGCCGATGTCCTTATCTCAATCGACAGCAACCCTACTCTCCCAACCGAGCAGCCGGATTTCGAGATGGGTAAACGCATTCCGATTGTGGTCTCGCGAAACGGAGAACACACGCAAGTTCATCTAGAGCTTCGTATTCCAGGTCCGAAATATCGAAGCAACCCGTACTCTGAGCCGCAGAGCGCCGTAGCGAAGATGATCAATGATGATCTTGGCTACCTTAAAGTCTCGCTGTTTCCCGGCATGATTGGAATTGATTTCGCGAACCTCTTGGACACTCTCTTCGACGGAACCCTACAAAAAGCCCAACGGCTTATCGTCGACCTTCGAGGGAATCCAGGAGGCGGCATCGGCGGCATTCGTTTGATGAGCTATTTGACCCCCGATAAACGGCCGATCGGCTACACCCTGGACCAAAAGTGCACTATCGAAGGGCGATGCGATCCTCAGGGTCTGCCGCGCTTCGGCCGAATTCCCAAATCGAAATGGGGAATCCTGCCGCTCGCGGTGCAATACCACAAAAAGGAATGCGTCGTCATTGAAACGGAAGGTCGGGGCCCGCGTGCGTTTCACGAAAAAATCGTGATTCTGATCAACGAGCATTGCACCGGCGCTGCCGAAATGGCCGCTCAATTTGCGAAGGAGAACCATCTGGCTACGCTGGTGGGCATGAAAACAGCCGGGCGGCTCAACGCACATTGCACCTTCAAAATCGGGTTCGGGTATCGTCTCATGATCCCGACGGGCGCATATATCAGTTGGAACGGAAGGCGTGCGGAAGGGCACGGCATCGAGCCCGATGTGCAGGTGGACTGGTCCTTTCGAGAAGCCCAACTAGGGCGCGACACCCAGCTTGATCGTGCTGTCGAAGTCGTTGGGAATCTCTAACCTCTGTTCTAGGAAATCCGGAGGACGGAAGTAATACCCGGCTTGGTCCTGATCCCGTCAACTTCCAATGTGAAGAGGAAAATAGTAACTCGCACGCTCGTCGTCACTTCTGGTTGAAAGCCAGTACGATCCCTTGCTAACGCCTGACAAGTCCAGCATCACCGTAACGATCTGGCGCGGTCCATCCGCAACGGCGCGACCGACAGCTTTGACCAAGGTCGAGGTCTCGCTGCGATCGCGACAAATGGCGATTTGATACACACCGGGCCGCGAAAAACGTGGAAGAATCACCTTTAGCTCGAGGGGCGACGGCGGAAGGTTAATCGTTTTCAAAGGTTTTTGGGGCTCAGCACTGCGAAGCGCATCGGGCTCATCGAACAGATCCGCGATTCGACGCTGGTGCACGATCGAGGTAATGTTTGTTGAGGCGCCGCTTGGATTTGAGTGCCGGGCGAGTCTCCATGCCGCGAACCCTATGCCCGCGGCGAGAACCATCATGGCGGCTATAGCCATCCGATACATCCGGTACCGGCGGCGCGTCTTTGCCACGAAGATCTCCTCTTGGAGGTCCAACAACTCCCGGAGGCATGGAGAGCAGTGTTTTACGTGATCGTAGCCGGGGTGATCGGCGGGCCACGAGGTATTCGCAATGTGCCTGAGGACTTCTGTTCCAGGGCATCCTTTGCGTTCCGGATTGGGATACGCCGCGAGAGCTAATTCTTGCAGAGTCCGATGTATTCGCTTGAATTCGTCGTCAGATAGCGGCGGTTCGTCCACGTCACATTATGTCCCAAGGGCGTTCCGTACGAAATCCATGATCCGTTTCAAGCGCTGATCGACGCTGTTCCTCTCCAAGCCGAGTTTCTTGGCGATTTGCTTCCTCTCTACCCGTTCCGTGTAAATTCCGTAGACCTGCTCGACGAGCTCCCGATCTTTTTCTTGCAACGCGCAGAGCGCCACAAATGCTTTCCTCTGACGCTCCCGCTCGATGAGCAGCTCCTCGATATTCTGTCGTTCATCAATTACTTCGTCAAACTCAGCGCGCGGCACGAAACGAGACTGCCTTCGGATAGCCGTTCTGTTCAGGTTATGCACCAGATCGCTCACGGTCTTGGCGACCGCGTCTTTCAGGCAAGAAGTCGGAGTGTGTTCGAGCACCGCCGCCGTCAATCGACCGGGCAGCTTGTCGCTAAACTCATTGACCGGAACAGCTTCATGCAGGTTACGGGAGACATACGAACAGATCCAGTCATGCATATTTCGCACGGTCTGGGTGAGCAAATCTGGGAGATCGGTTGTAACGGACTCGTCACACTCTCGATTTTGCTGCTTCGAATCCGCGTTCCCAGCCATACTTTACAAGCCCCGGTCGGGATGATGCCCATTTTAATCAAAAATGTTCGGGAAATCTTGTCATATTTCGGTTTTGCCATGCCTATACAAAGTAGGAGCAGTTTTTTTCTTAGATATTTTCGTCGCCGGTTCCTCAATGCCAGCGATTGTGAGGTGTAGTCTATGCCCGCACGACCTGCTTCCCCCCAGGCAGGGTCGCTTGCCGAAGCGCCGTTCACAAGCAAACGGCGACGTTGTAACTTTACGCCGAAAGATGACCAGCGGCTGCGCGCGTGCCGATCGCGACAGGAACTGCTTGCGGTGATCTCCAGCATCGCTCAGGAGACCGGTTTTTCGAGGCGGAATGTCGTGAACCATGCAAAGACTCTCGGGCTCTGGAAGAAGTTTCAGGCGTCACAACTGGGAGATCCGGCCATTGTTCGCTTATTCGGCAGTTCCGCTACGCAGGAGGACCCCCTCGACGCAATCGCAACACAGTTGCGAATTAGCAAGACGGCTGCTCGGAGCCGTGTCTACCGCAGCGACCACTGTGTCAACTCCCTGGTTGGCGGCACTTATTCCGCTCGCGAGGTCGCCGAAGGCTTCTGCATAGGACGTGACCGTCTCAAACAGCTGATCGAATCGGGAGCCCTTCGGGCGAAGCGCCTCCAGCGCTCCGGAAAGTTGCGGATCTCGTCGGATGCCGTTGTCGATTTTGTTCGCGAGCATCCACGCGAGATTCCCTGGTCTCTGTGCTTAAAGAAATCGCTGTGGCTCCGCGACATCCTCGAAAGTGCGCGTTATCAGGAAGTATCGGCTCTTCTCTGCGTTTCACAGAAAAGCCTGCGCAGTTGGGTGGAACGAGGAATATTGCGCTTGAGATTCGACTCTAATAATGTCGGCGAGTTCTTTTCGGATGAACCAGTGTACCGACTACTCGACGAGTACCCTGAGCTGGTCGATATGCGGAAATGCATGGCAGCGCGTCCGGAGTGGTTCGCCCGTTACGAGGCCGTTCGGGGCCGCCATCCCAAACAGTTGCTACCAGAGAGACCGAGGACTTTTGAGCGCGGCTCGCTTGCCACGTGCCGCATTCTGTTACGTCACCGCTAACTGCACTCGATAGGACTCTTTCAGCGGTTTCCCGGGCTTCTGCGTCCTTCGCCACATTTGGCTCTGGGAATGTCGTTTGCCACATTTGGCCTTGGGAATGTCGTTTGCCACATTTGGCCTTGGGATGCTCTGCGGCACTCGCACACGATCAGGGCGCCGCTTCAGAGGCATCCCCAGTTCCTGAAAAGCCCGGATCTGCGGTCGCATAGAAACCGACGATCGGGTACGATGCGGTGCGTGTTTACTTCGATGGAAGATCTGCGCGCGCGCCTCCGCGCTGCGAAATATGTCGTGAGCGACGCTCATGCCGAAGTCGTTTTTGACGCGTTGCGCAGCGATTTGGCGCTGTTAGTCGAAGGGCCGCCCGGCTCCGGGAAGACGGAGCTAGCGCGCGCCTTGACCCTTGCGGCCGACACGCAAATGGAGCGCCTCCAATGCTACGAAGGCATCGGCCAGGAGGACGCTCTCGGCAGTTTCGATCGCGCCTTGCAGGATCAATATCTCAAAATAGGCGCCGGTCACACGGACATCAAAGAATGGCCACGCCTGCGCGAGCAGATCTATGCGCTCGGATTTTTCAGCACGGGGCCATTTGTACGCGCCCTGCTAAGCGAGAATCCCTGCGTTCTGCTCATCGACGAGATCGACAAAACTGACCCGGCTTTCGAAGCCATGACGTTTCAGCTCCTTGAAGAGTGGCGCGTCACCATACCGAAGCTTGGCACCATCGAGGCACGAAGCATACCGATTACAGTTCTCAGCTCCAACAACAAGCGCAGGCTCAGCGATCCGCTGCGGAGCCGGTGCGCCTATCTCTATTTCGAGTATCCAACGATTGAGCAAGAGCTCGAAATCCTCAAACTGCGCCTGGGCACGGATCCTTCGTCGAGCTATGCCCAGATCGCCGGACTTGCGAAAGCGTTGCGCTCGTACCGTCTGCTCAAACCGCCCAGCATTCGGGAGATTCTCAAACTCGCGCAAGTATTACGCGATCGGAGCTGCACCCAGATCACGCCGGGTATGCGAGACACAATGCTTCCGTTCCTGGTGAAGACGGCGGAAGACCGCGAAAAAATGCTACTGACGCACAATTTCAACCGCCTTTGCGCGGACGCGGCCAAACACGCCCGAGAATTTTTGGAAACAGGCGATGAGGCTCCATCCACTGCCGCCGAGGCTGAGTTGATGGAAGACGCTGCTGCTTGAAGCGGCTTTGGGCGCTTCTTTTTTGTTTCGCGGCTGCGAGGGCAGACAGTCGGCCAGCGATTTCGGTCTACCGGCCGTATGCGGAACAGATCGTTGAATACTACGCAGCGCAGTATCGCATTCCGGCGAACATGATCCGGGCTGTGATCCGCGTCGAGAGCAATTGGAACCCGGGTGCGGTATCGAGCAAGGGGGCGCAAGGCATGATGCAGCTGATGCCGGACACTGCGCGCTCCCTCGAAGTGAATCACCCGTTTTGGATTTACCAGAACATCGGCAGTGGAACAGCGTATCTGGCCTATCTGTACCGGCGTTTCGGCGGAGACTGGCGGCTGGCGCTGGCGGCCTACAATGCGGGTCCGGCGGTTGTAGAAAAACGCCGGCTGCGGTATTCATCACCGGAAGTATTTGCATACGTTTCCCGCGTTCTGGCCGAATACCGCTTGCTGCTCCAGATGAAAGGACAAAAGCGTTGAGACCCACTGTTTTGCTTGTCGGAAGCCTCGGTTTTCAAGTGCTGCTGCTCGGCCAGGCCCCGGATCTGCCCGAACATCCTGACAAGATGCTGCCGCTTGTCGAGCCGCACGTTATTCATGATCAGGCCGACAGCCATGCCGCGCGTCGTGTTTACATGCTGCCGCACTTTGCGACAACCGTGCGCGTGCGAGATGCCGTGCAGAGCATTGTGCTCGGGGACACAAAACTGTTTCGCGCCGAGCACGAGGAAGGAGATCCATCGCTGGTCATCGTGCATGCCCTCACCGCCGAGCCGGCGCAAACCAATCTTGAGATCACCACCGTCTCCGGCCAGCAGGTCATACTCTGGCTCGTTAGCGAGGAGCATCCGAAAGCTCCCGTCGACTTCGCGCTGCATTTCGACGCGCCCGCATCGAGCGAGGGCGGTTCCTTCTGGAAGCCGGAGAGCAAATCACCCAGCGTGCTGATTGCACAAACGATTTCCGTGGATCGGAATACGGCGGCGAACGACGCTGAAGGACCTTCAGTCACGCCCGTCAGCTTCCCCGCGTTGCAGGCGGACGCCGATCCAAGCACGCATCTCGATGAACTGCTGAGACGGCAGCAGCAGGCTCCGCTGCCGAAGCTGTACGGGCAACATCCCGGACCGATGAAGGACGACAAGCACCTGAAAGCCGGGGTCAGCGAAGTCATCGATGGCGGCGGCACCGTGATCGTCCTATTCAGCGTGGTGAATACGGCGCAGCACGCGATCGCGCTGCTTGCGCCTCAGGTGCAGCTGGGCGGACAGGTGAAAAAGAAATGGACCACCTCGGATCAGCTCCCGGTGCTCGCCTACCGGCTGGATCGGGAACGCCTCGAGCCCAACGGGCGAGCGAACGGCGTAGTCGTCTTCGAGCGGCCCAGTTTTAAACAGGCGAAGCAGTCTTTGTTTTTGCAGCAGGCCGATTCAGGCGCGGTCGATGAACCGTCACTGGCGCCGATCGGCTTCGGGGTCTCGACCGAGAAAGGAGGCGTCGCCGAGTATGGAAACGACGCAAAATGACATGCATCCCGAACAGGAGCACGAGCCGGAGCACGAGCCGGAGCACGAGAAAGCACACATAGGCACGGGGAACCTGGAGCCGCATGATGGCTCGCTTTCCGCCGAGGAGGTAACGGCCGAACTCGATGATTCCGAGGAGCACGAAGCTGCTCCAGAAACGGAAGAAATTCGGGGCGACAATCTTCGCGAGGCGGCTTTTGCAAAGAATGAAAACCCGGAACCCGAAGTAAAAGTCGAGGGAGAACCAGTCAGCTGGTGGGAAAAGCTCAAGCATTCGGCCTTATACGGTAATAAGCAGAAGGCCGAGGCGGCAAAATCCTCGAACCGCAACAAACGCCGCCAGAACAAAACCGGCATGCTCGTCGCTAGCGTTGTGGGTGTCCTCGTAGCGGGCGTGTGGCTCTTCACTGTTATGTCGGCGCCGGTTCGCAAGCCGCCAGCGCAGGAAGCTTCCACGACACAGCAGCCGCAGGCTGCGACGCAGAAATCCCTCACGCCGGGACTCGAGGCGCATCCGAATGAACAACAGCCTTCTCCCGACAATTCGGTTACAGCCGCCGATATCCGCGCGACCTCGAACGGAACACAACCCGCTTCGAGTACGGCGAAAAAGCCGGCTGCCGCTCCGGATGAAGACTATGCGCTGGGCAAAATTCCGCCGCCACCTCCCGCGCCGGCGAGCACTCCGGCACCGCCACCCGCACCGGCGCCGCAGAAGAACCCGCTCGATACGACGGCGCTGGTCTTCGTCCGCCATGTCGCGAACGGTTCCGCCGGCACGGAAGGCGCGAAGCTTGAGCCAGCTTCGTATGAGCCTGCTCTTGCCCTCAAGTCGCAGGAGTTCGATTCGTTGGTGACGGGCACGCGGCTGGTGGCCCGGCTCGAAACCCCGGTCAGCACGGCCGTGTCGCTGCCAGCAGTTGCAACCGTGGAATACAACTACGAAGACAAAGACCATACGCTGTTGATTCCGGCCGGTAGCCGCGTTTTCGGAACGCTGGAACAAGCGGATGCACAAGGGTTCGTGGGACTCCATTTCACGTCCATTCAGCGGCTGTCCGATCCGGCTCCGATTCCGTTCGAAGCGCGTGCCATCGGCCTCGACTATAAACCGCTGAAAGGCGTGGTCACAGGGCGCAACCGCGGCCGCCGCTTCCTGGTGCGTGCAGGGACCGGTCTCGGTCAAATTGCCGCAGCCACAGTCGGAACGACGCAAGGAACGGGCGCCACCGACGCGCTGAACTCGAATGTTCTCATTCGGGAGCAAGTCATGAACAACATTGGATCGGCGGCCGATCAGGAAATCCAGCAAATGGCGTATTCCGAACATCGGGTCGTGACGCTTCCCGGCAACACGCGCTTTTATCTGGTGATCGATCACCAGGCAAAGCCGCGAGAGCGCCGCGAAACGCACGAACAACAAGTCGTGGATTCGAATTCGAGCAACGCCAGTGTCCAGGCGCAGTTGCTCGAACTGCGGAAGGAACTCGCTGACATTACGGCCAAACAGACGCCGCTCGTTTCACAGCCGCTCCCTGTACCAGCTTCTGATACGAGCGGCACAAATACCACGTCGACGGCTCCGCAGCAATAAGTGCTCGTTTCCAGAAGAGGCCGGCGGTCGGGTAAAAAACCCCGGATTTACTCGCTTCTTTTTGTAAAACTGGTGAGTATGCGCGAGTTGCCGCATTCCCGCAATTTGCCAGCCTGGGGTGTTATCGCCGTTCTGGCTCTTAGCTGTGCTCTGTTCATCGGAACGCATCTATTCGGCAACAATCACCAATCGCTCGCGAACTGGGTCCTCACAAGCTGGCCTACGCTGGTTGCGCTGGCGGTAGGCGTGTTTTTGCTTGAGGCGGGCCCGTTGCGTTCACTGCCGTTGCCGTTGCGAAAGGTAATCACTCTGATCGGATACGCCTTCTGCTTTTTGGCGTTTTTCGCGGTGTTGCCATCGCTGGGGCTTCCCAAAACAGTTATGACTCCGGTTGCGCTGATTACCGCAGGTGCGTTTTTCTTTTTTACCGTGGTGAAACTGGGGGGTTTATTCGGAGGACTGCGTCTGACGAGGCGGGTCCCCATGACGCAGCGCCTCGATGGGACCAGTTCGCTCGAAGACGGGCTGCAGAGCAAAACACCAGCGGTGCGATTCAGCGATATCGGCGGTCTTGATTCGGCCAAACAGCAGATTCTTCAGCTTGCCAGGGGCCGGCTGAGCGCCCGGCCATTCGAGAAGCAGGGAATCGTGCAGAATGGCATTCTGCTGTATGGCCCGCAAGGAACCGGTAAGACGCTGCTCGCGGAAGCGACGGCTGGGGAACTGGGGCTTAAGTACATATACGTCTCCGGTGTGGCCTTGAATGGCATGTGGATCGGAGAAACAGAAAACAATATTCGTCGTGTCTTTTCCGAGGCGGCACGAGGACGAACCCTTTTGTTTCTGGATGAGATAGACGCGTTGGGAGCAACTCGGCAGCAGCAAACCGGTGCATCAGTATCCGGCACCCGTGTCTTTAACAACACCACGATTCAGCTGATGCAGTGCATCGATCAGTACCGTCGTGTTCCCGGTCTGCTGATCATGGCAGCGACCAATTCTTTGGACAGTTTGGATCCCGCGCTGATCCGAGAAGGCCGTTTCGATTTAAAAGTCCGGCTGGACCTGCCAACCGAATCGGAGCGCCGGGAGATTCTGGCGGCGCTTTTGCGCAAGCGGGGCGCCGATTTCCACGTGGAGACGTGGGCGCGAATGACCTCTGGCTACAGTCCCGCAAAGCTGAATGCGCTGATTGATCGTGCCGCTTCCATTGCGATGGTAGCGGGCGAGCCATTTCGTGAGAAACATCTGGAGGAGGCATTCGGGGCAAGCGGCGGCAAAGACCGTCCCCTGATTCAGCCGGTTCAGTGGGAAGACCTCATCGTCGAGCCTGCAGTCGAAGAAGAATTGCGGTTATTGGTGCGCCAGTTGAAGATTCGAACCGGTGCGGCGGTTCCCGTCCCGACCGGCGTATTGCTGGCCGGGCCTCCCGGTACCGGCAAGACCATGATTGCGCGGCTGCTCGCGACACAGACCTCCCGCAGCTTCTACCCGGTGACAGCGGCGGACCTGCTGGGCTCGGGCCAGGGCGACTCGGTAAAGCGCTTGGCGGGACTTTTCGCGCGCGCCAAAGAGCACAGCCCGTCGATCATATTCTTCGATGAACTCGACGGATTGTTTGGCAGTACCCACACCTTTGGGTCCTCGCATGACACCCAGTTCATCGAGCAAGCGCTGATCGAAATCAGCCGGATCGAACCGTCTCATCAAGTGCTGCTGGTCGGCGCCACGAATCATCCCGACCGGCTCGACTCGCGCATGATTCGCGGCGGCCGCTTCAGCGAAAAGATCGAGATCACCGTGCCAGGGCCAGCTAACCGCGAGCGGTTGCTTCGCAAGCTGCTGGCCGGCACTGGCAGCGCCGTATCTCTTTCGCAACTGGTCGAGAAAACAGCGGGCATGGCTCCGGCCGATATCGAAGCGATTGTGCAAGCGGCGCGGCGTTTTGCGTTCGGGCGCTCCGATCGCGATGACCGCTTGCCGCCGCTCGAGCCGATCGACTTCGAGCGCGCTATCGAGCGTGTGCATCCCGCGCGGTTTGACGAACCTCTGCGCTGTGTTTGATTTCCTGGCTTTCCCAAAATAGTTTTTCTCTCCAAAGGCCTTCATTTAAAGGCTATTTGCATCTCTTTTTGAGATTTCGTACATGCACCTGTCCGCTCGCCACTCTGAAATGCGAGGCCGGACAAGGAGCAAGAACGATCCATGTTTTCACTTTTCGCTTCCCGCCTGCACGCAGTCCGCCTCAAGGGTCTGCTGGCGACGGTTCTTTTCTGTTTTGGGCTGCTCATGGCCAACCCGGCCGTGATGCATGCACAAACCAGCGGCGATAACGGTCCTGTCACCGGCAAAGTGGCGCCGGGCCAAACCGCGGCGGTGGTCGAAGGTACGACCGAATCCGCGCTCAACTATATGGCCAACGTGATCTTTCCGTTACTAACCGTTGCGTTCCTCGGATTGATGGTGTTTTGTATCCGTACAGGCCGCGGCTGGGTGGCGAGCCTGTGCTGCGCGGTCGGCTGCCTGGTTCTCAGCGGCGCCACTCGTCTGCTTGAATATCACGTGCAGCAAGGTGCGCAGGGCATTCACTGAATTCGGCATGCACCTCCCTTTTTTCCGGAGACGGTTCGCCTAAAACGATCCGTCTCCGCCTTTTGGATTTCTTGCGATGAACTACCCCACGCTGCTCGTCGACGCGATTGCGCTCATGATAGTGCTGCGAATTCCTGCCGCGCTGATCTGCCTGTATAAGGCGGCTCTCTCGATGGGCAACGGCTGGAATGCAAGCGGCATTTTCGCCGGGCAATTCGGCCGCTGGATGGGGTGGGCCATCGTGTTTCTCACTTTGCCGGAGCTCCTGCTGTGGTTCAGTGGGCTCGATTTGTCGGCCACGCAACAGGCTGTTTCCGATGGGTGGCTTTCCTCGTTTTCGACACAGGCGAATAGCTTCGTGAGCAATCTCGTCATCAAGCACCTGGCGATTGCGGTCGGTGCCTGGTTTCTCATGCGAGCGGTGTTTAATATCGCGCACGGCGAATCGCCTATTGCTTCACTGCTCGGCTGCTTTGCGCTGCTCTCGCTCAACTCGCTCTATGTACTGATGCAGCAGTATCACACGGCCGGGAATGCCTATGCGACTTCTGACATGGTGATGAGCTTGTGGCAGTTTGCGGCGAGCAAGCTGGCTCCCGTGGCGGCCGGCGTTTGCGTGATGGGCATCGTATGGTCCGTGGCGCACAAGCGGCCATGGCTGCATCTGGCAGGCTCCGGGTTTGCTTTCCTGTGTCTGTTTGGGCTGTGGGCTTTGACCAAGAGCTATCTGGGGCTTTCATAATTTATGAATTTCTATACGGGCGCTCTGCATGCGGTGAACTGGGCGGCAAACGTCATTTGCCCCATTCTTGGCGCGTACTTCTTGTGCATGGCCTTGTACTTCTGCGGCCAGGCGCATAATTACGGCCAGGCGCACAGTCGCTATACGCACTGTTGGTATGCAGCCTGGGGCATGTTCCTGATTCCGGGTTTTGTGCGCTTATTGGAAGCGTTCACCGGAAACGGGGCGAATGCCAGTGATCCGGACACGTACTATCTCGCTCTCAACTCGGCCTGTAACTGGCTTGCAAATGTTGTTTTGCCGATGAACGCCGTTGTTCAGTTGGCGAAAGCGATTGGCGCCGGAAGTGGAATCTTTTCGCGTACGGGTCACACGCCCGTTTGGGGACCCACACATCACGCTTTCATTGGGCTGATGTCGCTGTGCTTGTCGGGAATCGTGAAGCTGATTCTGCACTTCATCAACAATGCGCAGGCGGTGGGATAAGCTATGGCGCTTGAAACGACCCGAGTTCAGAGGAATCTGCGGGCCAGAATGCTTTGGTTTCGCTTCGAAGTCGAAGACCTGATTCTGCTCGGCATTTTGTGGGCCGGGGCCCAACTGATGTCGAACTTTATTCATCGAACGATATTTCGCGTGCCAGCGGAAGTCGTCATGCCCTGGATTGTGGTCATCCTGACCTACATTGGCATCCGGCTGTTTAAGTACAACCGGCCTCCCGCGTATTTGTGGGATCTGCTCGATTACATCCGTCTGCCGAAGATCTGGTGCGCCTGCGAACCGGATCCTGTCGAACCCAAACCGTATCTCCGTGAGGACTTATAACCCATGCCTCAGACAAGCAAGCAAGTCGAGAACGCCGCGAAAAATCCAGCTTTCTGCAGCCTGATTCCGTTATTAGAACTGGTCGACAACTACGAAGTCTTACGCCACGGCCCGCTTTCGGCTCTGTATCGCGTTTCGCCTTTGAACAGCTATTTCCAGAGCGATGAGGAGCAAAACGAAGCCAGCGAGGCCCTGCACGCGCTACTGCGGGCGATGCCCGACAACCGGGCGCTGCGGTTGCAGGTGCGTTACGAGACAACAGAGGGAGTGGGGCCGCTGCTCGACAACTTTGAGCAGCAGTTGCGTTCCCGCCATCCCGTTTTAGCGACGCTCGATCGGGAACAGCTCAAGACCTGGCGCGAACGGGATGAGCGCGGCGACTTTCTGAAGCGGCATTACACGCTGGGCTTCCAACTGGATCCGCGGCTGTACACGTTGCTCGATGAGAGGTTCGGCCAGTCCACAGACCTTTCGCTTCTCAGCCGCTTCCTCCCGGGTTATCAGATTCAACGGTCGTATGAGGAGCACGAGCGCATCCGCTCCACCTTCGAGAGCCTGCTGGCGGGTTATCAATCGCTGCTGACGCTGGCCGGTCTGCGCTACGAACGGCTTACAAATGACGATCTCGCGCTCGAGCTCTTGCGCACGCTGAATCCGCTGGCCGCTTACCGTCGGCCGTGGCGTCCGGAGCTCGGCAACCGGAGCCTGCGGGAGTGGATCTGCGATGTCGGTATCGAAGACGAGGGGCCGGGCTGGCAGCAGATGAACGGGCTGCTGTACTCCGTTCTCACAATGAAATGGCTGCCGGAGAAATCGTTCCCGGGTGTCATGCGCAAGCTGATTGAGCTCGATTTTCCGGTGAGCTGTTCGGCGGAGATCGTGATTCCCGGCGAAAGCAAGGCGCATCACTCCTTGACGAAGCGCCTCACTCGGACCGAATCGGCGCAATTGGGAGCCAATGCGAGAGCGCGCACCGATATCGCGGCTGCAGTCGCGGGCGAAAGTATCACCGAAACGCTCAAGGCCATCCTGGCCGGGAGGGAACGGCTTGTTGAATACAGCCTCAGCGTAGTGGTGCGGACGTCGCGGCCGATTCTGACTCCCGCCGATCGCGAGCCCGCGCACCAGGAACTTGTGCGGCGCCGCGAGCGCGTCCGTGCTGCGCTGATCGCGACCGAGGGAAGCAAAGTGATGGACGAGAAAGAAGCCGTCCGGCGCTTGTATATTCAGTCGCTTCCCGGATTGTGTACCAAAACGCGGCGCGAGCTCGAGTGTTCTTCCAAGGTCGCTGCAAACTTTCTTCCGGTGGAAGGGCCATGGGAAGGCATGGAGAAAACTCCCTTGGTTCTGCTCGAAACGCCCATGAAGCAGCTCATCGGGTTCGATATGTTCCATCCTTCGCTCGGGAATTACAACATGCTTCTCGTAGCGCAATCGGGTTTCGGCAAATCGTTCGTCGCACAGGCACTGCTCTTAATGGCAGCGCGCTCCAATCCCATGTTCTGCATCATCGAGCCCGGGATCACCTATACGTCCCTGGTGAACCTGATGGGCGGAAGAGTCATCACCGTTTCGCTCGACGGCGAGCATGCTATCAACGCATGGGATTTGCCGGCAGGCGCGAAGCTCCCGAGCAATCAGAAGAAGAACGAGCTTAAGAATCTCACGCTCGAAATGATGCGCTCCAGTCTGTATGCCGACGCAGCTGAATCCGATCCTGCCATTCTCGAAAGCATTCTCGATCAAGCGATCGAAGAAATCTATAAGCGTTTCGCGGAATCGAGCGATGTGCCCACCTTTTCCGAACTCTACAGCGAACTCGACCACTGGCACGACAAGGTGCCAAGCGTGTCGGAACAGGCGCGCAAAGCCGCGATTCGGCTCAAGCCGTGGGTGGGGACGGGTGCCTATGCTTCGCTGTTCGACCGGCGCACGACCTTCAGTGCGAACACCCACTGGTTGTACTTCCGCATTAAGCCGCTCAACAGCGACAAGCGCCTCGCGCGTACCTATCCAATGATCATCGCCCAGCAAATGGCCGCGCGCTCGACTGCAACGAATGGCCGCCGGTCCATCGTGGCGCTGGACGAGAACTGGGACATGCTGGATTCACCGCACATGGCGCCGCAAGTTGAGCAAAGCTTCCGGACCGCGCGCACCAATAACGCCAGTATCTGGAGCATCTCGCAGGCGATTGAAGACTACACCGGCGTCCCGGAAAAACCCCGGCCCGCGGGTCCCGGTATTCTGCAATCGATCTCCGTGAAGTGGATCGGCAAACAGAAAGGGGACGCTGT
>DATAYL010000270.1:0-14615 GCA_036272575.1 Bryobacteraceae bacterium
CCGGGTCCGCCAGCATTTGATGCAGCGTTTCGTAAGTACGTGGAATACCGCGCAGGTCCGCTACTTCACGAGCGATCTCAGGCGTTCGCGAGTAGATGCCGGCCACATTCAACCCGGCATCGGCATAGGCCTTGAGCTGCACGTCCCGCATGATGAAGCCTGCGCCCACCGCGCCGATTCCCAAGCCGCTGTTCATCGGCTTGCCTACGTGGTGGCCAAGCTCGAGATTCAGATTCATGAAAAGGTCCGTTTATGAACTTTACATGTATGTTTCATCATGTCAAATGAATTTCTATGATATTATCGCTCCGGATTCCAAAAGGGCTGCGGCATTGCAATTAGGCTTAATTAGTTCCGCCTGGGCCGGTACGCCGGTCACGACTGCGCAGGGTATCGAACTCACGAAGGAGATCGGCTTCGATACGATTGACATCTTTGCCGATCCGTTAGAGATCGACTCTCGCGAACGACGCCTGATCCGAAAAACCTGCGCGCGGCTCCAGCTGCCGGTCGGTTCCACGGTGTGCGTGGCGTTGGGCCTCGCCGATTTCAACAAATCGGTGCGCGAATTTCACGTCATGCGCGCCAAGCGGTATCTCGATTTTTGCTACGAGCTCGAAGGAAAGAATCTGTTGCTCGTACTTGGTGAATATATTTGGCAGCGGGAAGTGATTGCACCGCGCGATCAATGGCAATGGGGCGTTGAGCAGGTTCGCGAACTCGCTGAGTATGCCGGCCGCCTTGGATTGGAAATCGCGGTCGAACTCGAACCCTTTCAGCTTTCGCTCATCAACAGTGTAGATCGAATGTCGCAGTTCCTGGCCGATGTCGGACATCCAGCGGCCAAGGCGAACGTCGATATCTCTCATCTTGTCCTGGCGCATAACAAGCCGGACGAACTGTCGAGGTTGGCGGGCCGCATCGCGCACGTCCATCTTTCCGATTGTGATGGCTGGGTGCACGGCGATCTTCCACCGGGCCGGGGCGTCGTGGACTTCCCGCCATATTTGAAAGCCTTGCAAGATGCCGGCTTCAGCGGTACGGTCAGCATCGAGTTGGAATATTCACCCGAACCGGACAAGATTGTCGACTGGGTAAAAGAGGCATATGATTCTACCGACCGGCTCATGACCGGGCTCGGACTTCGTAATTGAAAGGAGATTTTGTATGGCAGCAGGTCCCATTGATCAAAGCAGGCTGGAAGAGTATCGCCGGAACGGCTATCTCCTGCAGAAAGGCATGTTCGACAAGGAAGAGATCGGGTTGCTTCACCGGGCAGCCAAAGAGGATCGCGCCCTCGATCAACATTCGTTTGGCCGCGGCGATGGCGAAGGCGGAACGGTTCGCCTGTCGCTGTGGAATCATCCCGGCGACACGATCTACGGAATGTTCGCACGCTGCGAGAGCATCGTCAACTCGGCGGAAAAACTCCTGGAGGGCGAGGTGTATCACTACCACTCCAAGATGATTATGAAGGACGCGAAGGTAGGCGGCGCCTGGGCCTGGCATCAGGACTACGGCTACTGGTATCAGAACGGAGTTTTATTTCCGTGGTTGACGAGCGCTTCGATCGCAGTTGATCCGGCAACTCGTGAGAACGGCTGCCTGCAGGTGCTAAAAGGCTCGCATCTGATGGGCCGGATCGACCACGTGTTGACCGGCGATCAGGCGGGCGCCGATCTTGACCGAGTGCGCCATGCTGAAGAGCGCCTCGAACTGGTCTACGTCGAGATGGACCCGGGCGATGTGTTGTTCTTCGATGCAAACCTGCTCCATCGTTCCGATCAGAATCACTCGGACAACCCGCGCTGGTCCATGATCTGCTGTTACAATGCTGCCCGCAATGATCCGTACAAAGAGGCGCACCACCCACGCTACACGCCGCTGCACAAAGTTCCGGATTCGGCGATCCGGGAGGCGGGGTTGCGACGCTTTAATGACAGCGAGTCGAACGTGGCGTGGCTGGAAGATACCGCAGATCAGAGCGCGCGCAGCTTAGAGAATCCGGTGCGAGGGTAGGGGGGCGCCTGCGGCTCCGGTCATCAACTAAAATCCTTTGCGCGGTTTTACTGGCCGGCGGTGTGCGGGCTCAGGATGTCGCAAGTGGTAAAGCGCAGTTCCAGCAGACGTGCGCGTTTTGCCATGGCGCCAATGCCCGGGGCGCGAGCGGTCCCGACCTGATCCATTCAGCGCTGGTTAGCCACGATGCCAACGGTAATCTCATCGGGCAGGTGGTACGCAACGGGCGGCCAGAGAAGGGCATGCCCGCTTTCCAGCTCTCTGACGATCAGATTCGCTCGTTAGCCGCCTTCCTGCACGATGAGGCGCGTCTGGCGGCATCGGTATATGCCCGAGGCCCCGGCGATTACCCGATCGAGAAATTGTTGGTCGGCAGCGCACCAGCCGGGAAGCAATATTTCGAAACGAAGTGCGCCGGGTGCCACTCGGTTTCGGGCGATCTGGCGCACATCGCGAGCAAGTACAAGCCGGTGGATCTGCAATCGCGTATCGTCTTTCCGTCGGGTGACGTGCCGACGGTGAGGGTGACGGATTCGGCCGGAAAGATCTTTACGGGATCGCAGGTTTATGCAGACGAGTTCACGATCCGACTGCGTGACTCGCGCGGTTGGATCCGCAGCTTCGACCGGAGCGCGGTGAGGATCGAGATCCGCGATCCGCTCGCCGCGCATGTGCAGTTGCTGTTTGGTTACACGGACCAGAACATGCACGATCTGTTCGCTTATTTCGAGACGTTGAAATGAAGATTGCGTGGCTCTTCACCGCCGTTGTGCTCTGTGCGGCGGCACAAAAGCCGGATAGCTGGCCTACTTACAATGGCGATTATTCGGGGAAGCGATTCAGCTCGCTCGAACAAATAAATAAGAGCAATGTAAAGTCGCTGGCGTTGGCCTGGGCTTTCCAAACGAACATCAGTTCCGGACCCGGGTTGAAGTCTTCTCCGTTGTTGGTGGACGGCACGTTATATTTCACCGAACCGGACGACATCTGGGCGGTGGACGCCCGATCGGGCCGCCAAAATTGGCACTATCATTACCACGCGAACGAGGGTCTGCACATCGGCCAGCGCGGTGTCGGGATGTATCGCGGCAAGCTCTATTTCGAAACACCCGACGCGCATCTGCTGAGCCTCGACGCGCGCAGCGGTGAAGTTCTCTGGGACGTGGTGCTGGCCGACGTCAAGCTCGGATACTGGGCAACGATGGCGCCGTTAATCGTTCGGAATCACGTCATCGTTGGCGTTTCGGGAGACTTCAACGATTTACATGGTTTTATCGATTCGATCGATCCGGACACAGGCAAAGTGCAGTGGCGCTGGGATGCGTTGCCGAAGCCGGGCCAGCCTGGTTCCGAAACCTGGCCGAAGAACAGCGATGCCATTACGCACGGCGGCGGCATGACCTGGATCACCGGCACTTACGACCCGGATTTAAATCTGTTGTATTGGGGCACGGGTAATCCGAATCCGGTCCTGGATGGAAGCACGCGGCCTGGTGACAATCTTTACACGTGCACAATCGTTGCGCTGAACCCGGACACGGGCAAGCTGGCCTGGTATTTTCAGCCTTCGCCGCATGACGTGCATGACTGGGATGCGGTGCAGACGCCGGTGCTGGTCGATGCGGATTTTCATGGGCAGGCGCACAAGCTTCTGCTGCATGCTTCGCGCAACGGCTATTTCTTCGTGCTGGACCGAACAAATGGGAAAGCGCTGCTTTCAGCACCGTTCGAGAACATCAACTGGAGTAAAGGCGTCGATGCCAAGGGACAGCCTATTGGTGACACGGGCAAGTATCCGAATGCTTCGGGCACGCTGGTTGAGCCGGACGCGCTGGGCGCGACGAACTGGATGTCGCCTTCGTTCAATCCGCAGACCGGGTTGTTCTATGTGGATTCACATCGCTCGTTCAGCATTTACTACGACCTTTCGGAAGGCAAGCCCGAGGGCTTCGCCGGGCGGGATTTATCGGTATGGGCGCGGTCGTCATTGCGGGCGATCGATTATCAAACGGGCAAGTCGAAATGGCAGCATGATCTGGGCCCGGGCGATAACTGGGCGGGCGTGCTGAGCACGGCCGGTGGACTCGTCTTTACGGCGGACAATAGCGGCAACATTCTCGGGCTGGACGCAAGCACTGGCCAGACGTTATGGCATTCCTACGGCGGCGGCGCGGTGCAGAGCGCTCCGATTACGTACGAGCTTGACGGGCGGCAATATATTTTGGTGGGTTCGCAGAGTGTGTTGTATGCGTTTGCGCTGCCTCAGGGCCAATCACGCTAACGGCAAGGCCGCGCGCGCCACCTTCAGGCATACTGGTGGCGCGGCGGGGCGCCGGGCGAGGTATTCGGTTGTCAAAGAGCTGGCGAATAGCGCCGGAATCAGGCTGCTTGTTCGCGATTTGAGGAAACGAACTGGTGGACACGTGCTCGGTCGGCCATACACTCGCGATAATCATCCTCTGATTCCCAAACGAACTCCTCATTGACGTTTTCCGGGAGCCAGGTTTCGAGGGGAACTTGTAAAAGTGAAGGAACGAACTCCGGCTCGGGTTGGGCGGCCGGCTGGTCGTCGGGCATGGCGGTATTTTGAGGAACGAATTTACGGTCTTTTTGGAGGTGGCGCAGGGCCTGGAGCGATTTGTGGAAGCTGCGTTCGGCACTGGCGGCGGCGCGGGTGGCAAGTGTGAGGAGATTTTCGTCGATGGCCTGGCCGAGTGTGGCGGGCTGCCAAAGGGTGGCTTCGAGAGAGCGGAAGCGGCGCATGCGCCAGAAGTGCTGGGCGAGTTCGTCGACGAGGATTTCTTCGGTGGTGTTCACAGGTTGGTGTTCGGCGCGCAGTTTGGCGCGGAGCTCATCGAATTCGGCGGCGGATTCATGGGGCAGGACGAGCGCCTTGGAATAGAGGCCGTGCTTGAAGGAGTTTTGGGAACTGCGCTGTTTACCTTCGGGGGTGCGGGGACCAGTGGATTGGGATATGCGTTCGGCTTTGCGGGCTTCTTTGGCTTGACGGCGCTCAGCAGCGCGGCGGATGGAACGTGGGCTCATGTTTTTTGCGGTCCTTACGCTCAAAGAATCGTAGAAGCGAGTTAATCGAGGCGGGGCGGGTGCGTGTAGGTGGTTGATTTGCTGGAAGAAAAAAAAGTTGGACGCTAGGTGATGACGATTCCCTTCCCTTCTATGATGCGGATGTACCGATTGAGCGGGAGATCGGTCAGGCGATCGATTTGTTTGCTCGGTGCGGGCCAGTGAATCTCGAGCACCTCGATTTTGCTGGCGCTGCCGATGCCGAGTACCTCGCGGGGATCGTGGGAGGAGAGATAACTGCCGCCGCTATTTTTGAGGCGGTACCGCTTTTTGCCGGCCGCGGTCCAGGAGATTTTGGCCCCGATAGCGTCGCGGTTGCAGGTGATGCCTTCGAGTTGGATGCCGAGCCAATTGTTTCCTTGGGCAGCATTGTTTTTGAGGAGGATGGGCGCGCCACCATTGTTTGCAACAAGTACGTCGAGCGCACCGTTATTGTCGAAATCCCCGACAGCTAAACCGCGGGCGGCGAACGGCTGGTGAAAGGCTGGGCCGGCCTGATCGCTAACATTGTGGAGCTTGCCATCGGGCCCGTGATGAAAAAGCAGCATCGGCTCTTTGTAACGGACTTGCAGGGAGTAGTTGTCGATCATGTCGTCGGGGTGGCCATTGGCGAGAATGAGATCGACCTGTCCATCGTTGTCGTAATCGAAGTACTTCAAGCCCCAGCCGCTTAGCAAACGGGTGGCCTGCGCGACTTCGTTGGTGTGAGCGACATCGCGGAAGGTCTCGTCTTTATTGTTCTGGTAGACGGAGAACATTTCCTGATCGACGTTGGCTACGAAGAGATCCTGCCAGCCGTCGCCATTGATGTCGGACGCATCCACGCCCATGCCGGAGCGCGGCTGGCCGTTGTCGCTGAAAGCCACTTCGGCCTGCATGGCGGATTCTTCCCATTTCCAGGCGCCGTTCGGACCCGGACCGCGATTGATATACAGATAATTCTGCACGGTGTCGTTGGCGACAAACAAATCCATGCGGCCGTCGTTATTGATATCGGTGGCGACTACGCCGAGGCCTTTGCCCAGTGATTTCGCGATATCAGTGCCCTTAGTTACGTCGGTAAAGGTGCCGTCCCCGTTGTTGTGATACAGGAAGCTGGCGGTGCCTTTGAAAATGCGCGGGATGCAGTAGTAGTGTTTGCCGAGCTTGTTGTCGCCGCATTCAAACTTGTGCTGCCCGGAGTAGTCGACGAAGCTGCAGAGGAAGAGATCGAGGCGGCCATCGTTATTGTAATCAAACCAGACGGCGCTGGTGGTCCAACCAGGTGTGGCGACGCCGGCTTTTGCGGTGACGTCGGTGAAGGTGCCGTCTTGATTGTTTTTGTAGAGAATGCAGCGGCCATAGGCGGTGACCAGCATGTCGGGCCAGCCATCGTTATCAAAGTCGCCGACGGCGACGCCCATGCCGAAGGAGCCACCGGCCACACCGGCTTTTACGGTGACGTCGGTGAAAGTGCCGTTGCGATTGTTTTTGTAGAGGGCGTTGCGAATGGGTTTCGAGGGTTTCCAGAAATCGCACGGACCGCTGTTGACGAGGTAGATATCCATCCAGCCGTCGTTGTCAAAGTCGAGGAAGGCGCAGCCGGGGCCGAGCGTTTCGGGCAGGTAATGTTCCACGGACATGGCGTTGTCGTGCACCCACTCGATGGAGCTTTTGGATGGGGGAATTTCTTCAAATAACGGCGGGGGATCGGCCTGCGCATAGCCAGCTGCCGCAGCTGCCGCCGTGAGACGAAACAAATCCCGCCGGGTGAGCTTCATGTTTTGGGGAGGATGACGCGGCGCAAAGCTTCCTCCATGTCCTCGGGATGAAAATCCAGTTCAGTGAGACGGGAACGGTAGACGATACGACCATCTTCATCGACAACGAAGACGCGGCTGGGCCATGCATTATAGGCTTTTTCTACGGCTCCATCCATGCCGTCCACGACGGCTGGGAACGGTAGATGTAGTTTACGGGTGCACATGGCAGCGTGATCGCGCTTTTCAGCATACGAAACAGCGGGCGAGAGAGTGATGTTGTCGCGGGTGTTGCGTGTGCTCTGCCAGTTATCAGTCGCGTGCGCTTCGCGGATGTAGACGAGCAGGAACTGGACTTGTGAATGGTAGCGACGGTAAAGAGAAATGAGCGCGTCGGCGGCACCGCGAAAATTGGGGCAGCTGTAACTGCCGAAAACGAGGACGAGAGGGGACTTGCCGCGGAAGTCGCTGGGCCGCACTTTTTTGCCGGAGGTTGTCTCATCCAGTTCGAAGGCAGGAGCGAGAGTGTTGAGCGCCGGGCCGGGATCATTGGCGGCGGTGATGGCTTGCGCTTGTTGACGTTGGCGGGCGGCTTCTTTCGTGAGGTGCAGATCGAAGTCGATACGGGCCAGAGTTGCATGAACTTCGGCCGATTTCGGCATTAGCGCAGCGACGGCTTCGGCGTAGGGACGAGCTTCGGCGGGTTTGCCGGCGCTCTCGAGATATTGAGCAAGCGCCAGTTTCGCAGCCGGCGAATCTGGCTGGGTAAGCAGCGCGCGGCGGAGGAACGGCTGGGCTTCGACATATTGTTTGTGGACAGTGAGGATCTGGCCCAATCCAAGATTCGACTCAAAGTCACCTGGATTGGTCGCGAGTTCCTCGCGAAACGCCTTAGCGGCTCCGACTGGGTCGCCGGTGTTGAGCAGAGCCTGACCGTAGAAGGACTGCAGTTGGGGCAGGTGCGGGTTCAACTCGGCGGCGCTTGAAAATTGTTTGACGGCAGCCGGATAGTCTCCGGATTCAAACATACGGGTTCCGAGCAGGAATCGCGCTTCGGGTGTATCTCCGTTGCGGAGGATGCGATCGAGTAATATCTGTCCTTCACTGATGCGCTGCTCACGCAAAAGGGCAGTTCCAAGCATGTAAGCGAGCCCCAAATCGTCGGGGGTCCGGCTTTGGAGGGGCGTCAGAAGTTCCACCACACGAGCGTTCTTGCCAAGCTGCAACTCGCAATCAGCCAGCAGCATGGTGACTTGATTATTTTGCGGCGAGCTTGCGTGGAGAGTTTCGAAACGATCTCGTGCTTCGGTTAAGCGACCGCTTTTCTGGTAGGCAAGGGCTATGTTCAAAGCAATCCGGGGGTCGCCGGGAAGAAGCTTGTCAGCCGCCTGGTATTCGGAGAGCGCCTCGTCGAAACGGCTCAGATGGGCGAGGGCCACGCCCAAATTTACGTGAGTCGCGACATCTGCGGGTTGGAGTTGAAGAGCGGCGCGAAATTGATCGACAGCCTGGGTGTAGTTGCCAGCTTGTTCTGCCGCGACGGCTTGCTGGATGAGGGTCTGCACGTCGGCTTGCGCGTGGAGTAAGCAGGCGGAGAACAAGAGAGCGCTAATTCGGATACGGCTCATTGGCTTTTACGATCCGGATGTTGTGGTCAGTGAATTTGTGGTGGGCGCCCGGCATCTCGAGTTTCGGCATGTGACAAGAAACGCAGTTGCCGTTTGCAACTTTGCAAATGCGAGCCGAAGGTTTTCCGCCACCATGGCAGGCTTGGCATTTCGCGTCGTAACTCGAGTCCGAAGAGTTCAGTTCGGTATGGGGATCATGACAAGCAGTACAGCGGATACGAGCATCATCGGCGTCGTAACACTTGCTGTTAGTGAGCCGGTAAGGCTGGAAACGGATGTTAGCGATACCGAGCACGCCAGAACTTGCGATTTCGGCCCAGGTACGGTGGCACTGGCCGCAAAAGTTGGACGTGTCTTCGGAAGACATGCTGCGAAGGTCCTTCATCCGGGCGAGCTGCGTGTTGCCTTGCCGGATGCCTTGGAGGTGGTTTTCCGCGGAGCCGTGGCAGCGTTCGCATTGCACGCCAGGCGTGAGGTTTGTCAGGTTAAGCTGCGAATTCTGAACGGCGTTGGTCGAGTGGCAGCCGAAGCAGCGCAGGCCCTCGGCGTGAACGATGGAACGGCCGGCGGCCTCGAGAAGATTTGCAGGCTTCAGGTTAGCGGCGCCCATAGTAAGGTCCAAACCGCCTAACGAACTGTAGTAGCTGACGCGGCTTTCGTAAAGCGTGCCATCTTTTTCGAAGACGTAAGTTTGACCGGCGCGGCCCAGTCCAAAGGCCCAACCAAGAGGCACAGTGATGGTTTGGACGCCGTCCGTCACGGTATAGATGCTGGTGTCGCCCTGGCGAACGATTTTATAAGAGTAATGCCCTTGTTGAAATGTGAGCAGCGGGTTCTGTTTGAGGATGGCGCATTCGGCGGGGAGCTCCATGGCGTGGGCCATGGAGGTTTGGGGATGCGGCCGGGCTTGCGCCGGATGACAGTTGGCACACTCGCGAACGACGCGGGATGGAACAGCGGCAGAAAGTGAGAGCGAGAGCAAGCAGAGCCAATTTCTCATTGTGCGGTCTTGACCGCGACCTCATTTTTGGCGCTGCGGGCCGCGTTCAGCCGGGCGAAGATGGCGCGCTCGCGTTCTCCGTCGGCCTTGCGTTTTTCGCGGAAGTAGACGGTGGCGAGGGCGACATGCGCTTCGATGAAATCCGGTGAATCCTTGACGAGCGCTTCGAGATCGCGGCCGGCTTCGGGCAAACGATTTTGCGCGCTCTCGACGGAGGCGATTTGGAAGCGGACGCCGGGATCACCCGGACGAATCTCAAGAGCATGATGCAGATATTTCAGCGCGCCATCATAGTCCTGGTCTTCGCGCAGCAGAACTCCCATATGGAGATTGGACACAAAGTTATTGGGGTCGGATTTCAGTTCCTGCTCGAAAGCTTTGCGGGCGCCGGCCTGGTCGCCGGTCGATAGCAGAGCCATACCGTAATAAGCGAAGGCTTCCGGCAGCGAGCTGTTGAGTTGGATGGCTCTTTGAAAATCGTCGCGGGCGCCGGCGTAATCGGCAACCATAAATTTGGCGGTTCCCATGAGGAGCTTCGATTCGGCGGAGTCTCCGTCGCGGAGGATTTTATCGATGATGACCTGACCTTTAGCGGTCTGGCCGTCGCGCACCAGGGCCGTACCGAGCAAGTAGATGAAGGTGCGATCGTCGGGCCGTGATTGCTGGATCGGGGTGAGGAGATCGATGACTTTCTTGTTTTCGCCGAGTTTGAGATAGCAGTCGGCGAGCAGGGTGAGGGCCTGCAGGTTCGCGCGTTCCTCGGCATGGACGGTGCGAAGAGTACTGGCAGCGAGTGTGAAATTGCCGAGTTTGTAATAGGCAAGGGCCAGATTAAGGCGGACCTGGGGATTGGGCTTGATGGAGAGCGCACGTTTGTATTCGGTGACCGCTTCGGTGTAAAGGCCCTCTCCGGCCAGCGATGCGCCGAGGTTGGAGCGGATTTCGAAGATGTTCGGGTATTTTTCGAGAATGAGGCGGTAGTCGTGAACGGCTTCGTCGAAATGGCCTGATTGCTGGGCGGCGATTGCTTGCTTCAGCAGCTCTTGCGGCGACGAACTTTGCGCGTAAGCACAGCCGGAGAACAGAAAAAAAACAAGAAAGCGGTACATCCAAGGAACGCCGATTATTTGATCTTACATGCAGCGAGAAGACAAAGAAAGGCTGCGGTAAACGCTGATGAACATGGGTTAAGAACGGAGCGAGGATAGAAGCCGAATCGTGGAAAAACGGGGGACACCCCTTTCCTAAAGGCCGCTTGCGAGGTGCGGACGCTGGCGGAGTGTCCCCGTTTTTGTTGCAACAGGACTAAAAATAGAATTTCACTACCAGTTCGACGATGCGTTGCCCCTGCTTAAGAGGATACAAGCCGATCGGGGAAAAACGGGGGACACCCCTTTCCTAAAGGCCGCTTGCGAGGTACGGACGCTGGCGGAGTGTCCCCGTTTTTTGTTTGCAACAGGGCTAAAAGTAGAATTTCACCACCAGTTCGACGATGCGTTGGCCCTGCTTAAATGGCGCCACGCCGAAGCTCGAATTCGTTTGCGGGATGCTGGTGCTGCCGGGGGACGCCTGGTTGAACTGCAGGGTCAGGTTGTTGTTGGTCGGGAATGACCAAAGCGGATGGTTCAAGAAGTTCTGCGCCTGCACGCGGAATTGCAGCTTCATCGATTCCTTGATCTGGAAATTCTTGAATATGCCGAGGTCGGAATTGAAGAAAGCCGGCCCGTAGAAGGCGGGCATCACGCTTGGGCCGTTCTCGCCGATTTGTGTCGGCACGGCAAAGCAGTTGCCATTGAGGAATTGATGCGGACCTAGATTGGCGGTGGGATTGCACGTCAGAATCGGATTGAGCTGGATGGAGGACGTTCCGAGCAGAGATTGGTTATTGATGGGGATACCGTTGGTCCCGCCGGTATTTACGAGGTTCTGGGAACCCGGCAGAATAGCCCCGTTCAGCTGCCAGTTGTAATTAAAGCCGCTGTTGTTGGTGAGGTTGGCGCCGCTTTCGAGCTGCGTGATTCCAGAGAGCTGCCAGCCGTTAATGGCGCCCGCCGCGAACTTGTTGCCATGAACCGGGCTAGGAAGATTAATCGAGTACGCCGCGTTGAAGATATGCCTCCGATCGCCAGTTTGCGCGCCGTAGTTATTCTGCAGGTTGAAGGGGTCGAGAGTAGCGCCGAACGAGCCCAGAGTAGTGCCGCTTCCGACGATGCCGAGCGCCTTGCCATAGGTATAGTTCACTTGTATGGTTGCGCGGCTAGCCTGGTGCGCCCAGGAGATCTGCAAGGCATTGTAGTTTGCGTAAAGATTGTTGGTAGCGAGGTTGATATCCCCATAGCCGGCATAGGGTCGATAGGTGTTGGAGTTCGCGTTCCCGGGGTTTGCCGCCGAGAACATAGAGCCGACGGGGACGAGATTGAGGTTACTACCGAATCCGCCGGTGCTCTGCAGATCGCGACTGCGATTGCCGACGTAGGCGACCTCCAACAAACCCGACCAGGGCGTTCTCTGATCGATGGTGAAGTTGTAGCTATCCGTGTATGGCTGTTTGGTATCGCGGCTATCGACGGCGGACGGCGTAGCGGGCACCGCGCTAAACGATATGGTATTTAATTGGCTGGCGAGCAAGCGGGTCGGCTTGGCGGCGATATTGCTGGGGTTGAGCGTAATGCCCTCGGAGCCGGCGGATGTGTCGAGACCCGAAGTGAATTGACCCGAGTGATAGTAGAACCGGCCCCAGCCGCCGCGCAGCACCATTTTGCCTTTACCCGTCACGTCGTAGGCGAAGCCTAGTCGCGGCTGATAGAAAAGGGTTCGCTGGGGAAATCCACCGAGCGGAACAGCGGCATCGCGGCTGTGCCAGTTGAATCCGCAGAAAGTGGGGCCCTGCGCGCAGGCGCCACCGTTTGCCGGATTGTATTGGGAGGGATCAAAAATCGAGTATCCGTAGCCCTCGTCGTCCGACCACGGCGTGAAATGAGTCAAACGCAGTCCGAGTTCCGCTGTCAGTCTCGAGGTCACCTTCCATGAGTCCTGAATGAATCCCTCATAAGTATGGTAAGAGATCTCATTGATGCGGTTGAAGTTTTGTTCCTGATAGCTCGATAGGTTTCCGGCCAGCATGTCGGCATAAGCGTCGCCATAGGTGAACGTGGGATTCGACGAGGGTACGAACGTCATGTCGCCGTTCGTGTTATTACTTGCCGGCTGAGCGTTGCGAATCCATTCATAGAAGAATCCTGCCTTGGCGGTGTGTGTGCCCCAGACTTTGGTTAAAGTGTCGCTGACGCTCGGCATGTATTTGTTGGCGTAGAGTCCGGCGGAGGCGCCGCCGGCTTCGAAGCCACCCGGATTGAAAATGAGCGCCGCCTCACTTGCGCCACTCCCGCCGAAGGAGGGAATCTGGGCAACCGGGGTCGTCGTATGCGGGAAGAGGCTCGGATCGTTGTAGCCAACCGTCTTGCGATCGACCTTGGCTGGATTTTCAAACACATTCGGGAATCCGACGAAAGTGTAAGCGAAGACGGTCTCGTTCGTCATGGTGGGACTGAACACATGGGTCAATGTTCCCGTAACGGAATCGGACCGATTTTTGCCTTGAATCGGTGTCGGATACGGCACCTGGTCTGTATTGCGCCACCACAGACCGACTGGAAACTGCTGGGTCTCCCGCTGCATGTTATAGCGCACGAAAACCTTGGTGTTATCGCTGACGTTGTAATCGCCGCGTACCGTCCATTGATAGTTGTTTTGGTTGAAGATTTCCGATTGCACGTAGTTATAGCCGCCCGTGGCATTCGGATCGGCATTGGGAGCGGGATACAGCTTCATCAGCGCCTGCATACTCGGGTCGATGAGACTGGTCGGCATCTGTCCACCGGGCCAGGAAGCAGGAACCGTTCCCGGGGGGCCTCCTGAAGCGGTCTTGGTACCGAGCTTCGCTAACTCAGAAGGCGAAAAGTTTCCATTGATCATGCCAGCGGTGGGCACGGTTGCTGTCAGATCTCCGGTATCGAGGACCTGGTAGAAGTATTCGTATCCGGTGAAGAAGAAAAGCTTGTTGTGATCGTGATTGAAGCGCGTCCAGGGAATCAGGACGGGTCCGCCGATGCTGCCGCCCGGGTAATAATATTTGTCCTGCGGGCGCTTGATACCCAAAGCGTTGGAATAGGAGTCATTCGAGTTCAGGACATAATTGCGCGCGGAAAAGAAGGCATTGCCATGGAAACTGGCGCCGCCGGCTTTGGTTACCGACGTAATTACCATGGGACCCTTCTGGTCTTCCGCGTTGAAGTTTGACGTGAGGACTCGGAATTCCTGCAGGAAGTCGGAGTTTGGATTGACGGGAGTATCGCAGTTGCAGCCCGGGTCGGAAACGTGCGCGCCGTCGGCCACGATATCGAGCGTATTGCCCGGCAGTCCGTTATACGAGAATGCGTTATTGAGCGGGCTCTGGCTGCCGCCGTCACCATTAGCGTTGATGCCGATGGTCTGGCCGCTGTAATTCGACTTGTTCGAAACCCCGTTTTGCACCCCGAATCCCGGCACGATCTTGATGTACTCGGCGGCATTGCTGCCGACCTGCACGTAATTTTCGAGTTGCTGCGTAGTCAGCAGAAAGGATTTCTCGCCCGAATCGACCGGGGTCACGATATCGGAAGTACCCGACACCTCCACGGTCTGGTTGGTGTTCCCTACTTGCAGCGAAGTGTTCACACTGCGCGTCTCGCCGCCGCCGAGTGCAATGGCATTGACTTTGGATGTCTCGAAGCCGGTCTGCTCAACAGTGAGATCGTACGTCCCTACCGGCACCGAGGCAAAGGAATAATATCCCTGGTTGTCAGTCACGGTGTTGCGCAAAGAGCCAGAGTCGGCATTTTTCAGCGTGACCTTCGCATTGGCCACGACTGCGCCGGAAGGGTCGGTCACCACGCCCGACAACGTCGCGAAAATCGCTTGCGACCAAAGCGCCGCGGTTGCCGCAACCAGCAACGCGCACCACAGGGTGAGTTTTTCTACTGTTCTCAACATAGAACCGTCCCGAAGTTGGAGCCCGCCCTATGCACAAGGATGGATGCCCCGAAGTCTGGGCCTACTTTATAGAACGACGCATGTCGGAGCAATCGCTGCCGGGTTACCGTGGAG
>DATAYL010000271.1:0-6336 GCA_036272575.1 Bryobacteraceae bacterium
GAGATTGTGGTTTTTGATTTTTTGGCGGGCAGGCTCGCCGAGGTTCATCGGAATCACCCAATCCTTAAATGCTGCGCTTTTTTCCAATTCCGCACCGGAGACATTATCAAAAGTGTTCAGCTGATATAACTTTTCGGTAGCCGCCAAGTGGAGAAGCAAAGCGCCTATAGTATTTGCCTTTTTGTCGAGTAGGAAATCGAGTTGCTCCTGCGACATTCCTTTGACCGACATCAGAACGACCATGCGCATCCAGTTCATTTCCGATACCAGCGCGCCAAGTTGAGGCGAATATCCGGCGCGGGAGCCAAAGATGAATGGATTTTCGCTATCGGCGGCGAGCGTCGGTTTGTCGAAAAGCGTAGCCGCCGTGGTCAGCATGGAGGCGTTCCTGATAAACGAGCGGCGATTGGTCCAGGACGTGCAACGAAACATGTGAATGACTCCTTTGGCGTTCTATTTTATTGGAAATTTGCCGCCTGGTACGGCGGAGATAAGGGTTTGGGGCGTAACAAGTACGATCGACAAGCACGGGCGAGAATTTCTCAAACAATTTTGAAGAAAATGTCGTTAAACTAGTTCTAACTGGACTCGGGCAACTCCTTAAGACATTGAAACGTCTAATGAGTGACAGGAGTACAGAGGTTAGTCGACCTGGTTGTCGATAAGAAACAGCGAGGCTGCTTATGGACATCGTTGGTGATCGTAAGTTTGTAGAAGTTCCCGGTGGCAAGACGCACGAATTGCCTCCGCTGCTGGTCAAGACCGCGCCTGAGATCAAGCGCGTCGACAAGATGATGGGGATTGCCGCCGACATCATCGAGCAGGAAGACATGGTTCCCCTAGTTATGGGTGATTCCCTGGCATCCGAAGAAATGCTGGAGCGCCGCAAGATGGATTTGGCGCTCAACCTGGTCGATCAGTATCTGGGGTTGCTAAGCCACTGGCATTGGGGCGACGCGGTGCTGGAATGGATTCGACAGTGCGAGATTACATTCGGCGCGAGACTTGAATTGCGGAATCTGCTGCGCAGCGATGTATGGCCGCACGCCGGCCGCAGCAGTTTCGTGACTTTGCTCGAGGATAAATCGATCAAGACGCGCGGCGTCGAGTTGGAGAAAGCGGTTGGACTGCGGCTGGCGTTCCGGCAAATGCCGCCGATTCGCTGCTGTTCAGACCAGTTCCTGTTTTACCTGAACAATTCGGTTGCCCAGACGGCTTATCACACCTGGTCGAAGATGATCCCCAATCCGATTTCTTCGCTCCCGCCGGAACGCTTTCAGTTCCAAGTCGTAAACATGTCGCTTGAAGTACATTAAGCTTGAAAATCGGCGCTGGCAGTCCCAAAATCGGACACTCCCTCGTTGAGCGGGGAACTGCACTCATTGAAACCACCAGTAAAGGCGGTCGCTTAAAACGGTTCCTAAAATGCCTTAAGTTCGGGCATGTCTGGCACCTCAAATTTAGTGTACGCGCTTCGCACGCTCTCAAAGAGCCCTGGTTACGCGTTGGCCGTAGTGCTTTCGCTGGCCCTGGGAGTTGGCGCGAATTCTGCCATGTTCAGTGTGGTAAACGGCCTTTTGCTACATCCAGCCGGGCTTAGCCGCCCTGCTGAATTGGTTGCGCCGCGTGTCACTTACCAGAAGCTCGGTCTAAATAAGATCGACATGTCAGCGACAGATTTCGCCGACGTTCGGGGTCGCCGTCAAATCTTTTCGGGAGCCGCCATGGAGCGGACGGACGGCTTTAACTATACCGGCGGAGATTCGCCGGAGCGGCTCCAGGGCGCGCTTGTTACCTGGCAGTGGTTCCAGGTATTGGGTGTCAATCCTTTGCTGGGGCGCGGCTTCCGTCGCGAAGAGGATCAACCAGGCACAAATCATGTGGCGGTGCTCTCGTTTAGCACATGGGAAAAATTGTTTGCCGGCGACCGCGCCGTTCTGCAGCGCACAATCGAACTGAATAAGACACCTTACCGCGTCATCGGCGTCATGCCGCGAGACTTCCACTGGCCCGCTGAAGCCGATGTGTGGATTCCCGTCGGCTTGCCGATAGACGCCTTCGGCCCGGGTAATCGCTTCAATGAGAGCTATTTTGCGGTGGCGCGGCTCGCGCCAGGTGTGAGTTATGCACGTGGCGCGAGTGCGATGCAAGGCTTGTCGAAACGAGTTCTCGATCAGGTCCCGTTTGCCAGAGGTTCGCAATGGAGCATGGTGATCGAGCCGCTTACTGAGTTTACGGCGGGCGATCTAAAGACACCCATGTTCATTTTGCTGGGCGCGGTTGCCTTCGTGTTGTTGATTGCCTGTTCGAATATTGCCGGACTGATGCTGGTGCGTGCCACCGGACGCGCCCGGGAACTGACCATTCGCACCGCCCTGGGGGCCAATCAGTCGCAGCTATTGTCGCAGGCGCTGGTTGAGACGTCGTTGCTTGCGGCGTTGGGAACAGCGCTCGGCTTCACGGTGGCGTATGCAATTTTGGATGCGCTACTATCGCTCGCGCACCGCCAGATCTCATCGAATCTCGTGGTTCGAATCGATGGGCATGTTCTTTTATTTACTGCGTTCGCGGGAATTGTTTCGGCATTGCTATTCGGGCTTGTGCCCGCCTGGCATATCTCGCGGCTGGGACAACAGTATGAGCAGCTCAAGGGAGGCGGCCGGTCCGATACCGAAGGTCACCATCGCCAAGGACTTCGTTCGGCGCTCGTTGCTGGACAGATTGCAATTGCTTCAGTGCTGCTCATTGGCGGCGGCCTGCTTTTGAAAACTCTGACACAACTGCAGAGGGTCGATACCGGCTTCCGCGCCCAGAATGCAATGACCGCCTCTGTAGCACTGCCACCTGCGCAATATGGAGATAACGGCAAACAGGCCGCATTTTTTCATGCCGTGCTCGATCAGCTTGCACAGACCCCCGGTGTGGCTTCGTCGGCCGCGGTAACCGCAGTGCCCTTCAGTGGAGGCGATCCTAGCGGCTCTTTCGCCATTGAAGGGCGGATCGTCGCGCCCGGCGATCCCGGATTTCACGGGTCGGTGAGATCCGCGACTCCGGACTATTTCCAAACTTTGCAGATTCCACTGCTTGCCGGCCGCTACTTCAACGACGGCGATCGCGCGAGCGGACAGCCGGTAGCGATCATCGATGTGGATCTAGCTCGTCGCTACTGGCCGAAGCAGAATCCGATCGGGCAGCGCTTACGCAACGGTTCGCACGAACCGTGGGCGACGATTGTCGGTATCGTCGGTCATGTGAAGCAATCGAGTTTAGCCGCCGACGCGGGCCGCGGCGTTCGCTATTTTTCTCTCTTCCAGCAACCGGAGCCTGAAGTGTTCCTGGTGGCTCGCGGAACCACCTCGGCCGCTCACCTGAGCCAGGCCATTCGCAATTCAGTACACGCGATCGATCCGTCGCAGGCCGTATTCGATCTCAAGACGATGGACGAACGCATCGCGCTAGCTCTCGGGCCCCAGCAATTCGCGATCCGAATGCTGCTCGTGTTTGGCGTCACGGCACTGTTCCTCGCCGGTCTTGGATTATATGGAGTGATCAGCTACAACGTAACCCGACGCACCCGCGAGATCGGCATCCGTACCGCCCTCGGTGCGGAACGCGCCCGCATTCTGGCTCTGGTAGCTCGTCAAGCTGTAGGATTGCTGTCGATCGGTCTGCTCGCTGGGTTCGTCCTCGCCGCTCTGCTGGGACGCTTGGCCTCGACCCAGCTGTTTGAGGTCAGCCCGCTCGATCCAGCAACGTTTGCCATAACTGCCCTCGTGCTAACGCTCACCGCGCTCGTTGCAACTTTAGTTCCGGCTTGGCGCGCGGCCCGTATCGATCCGATTACGGCACTGCGCAACGAGTGAGTGACGGGACCAACTCTATAATAATGCTCGAATGAACACGAGCTGGAAGACCAAACTGATTCATTTCGATGCGCGCCTGCCCGCAGGATTCCACTCGCTGAACGTTCCGGTTTATCGCGCCTCGACCACCGTTTTCCCTAACGCCGCCGCTGTTACCGATAATTGGGATCAGTATGAGGCAGGCTATACCTACGGGCTGTATGGCACTCCCACAACCCTCGAACTCGCAGCCCGCATTTGCGAACTAGAGAGTGGGTACCGCACGCTGATTGCACCCGGTGGGCAGAGCGCAATTTCGCTGATCAATCTCGCGTTCTTGAAGCCGGGCGATCATATTCTTCTGCCGCAGAGTGTGTATGGGCCCAATCGTAAGTTTGCCAATAGCGTACTGCGACGTTATGGGGTGGACGTGGGCTATTACGATCCGCTTTTGGGGCGCGAAATCAAGTCATTGCTCAAGCAGAATACGCGGCTCGTTTGGTGTGAAAGTCCGGGTTCCATCACCATGGAGGTGCAGGATGTGCCCGCGATTGCGGAGGCCGTCCATGAATATGGAGCGCTTGTGGTTTTGGATAACACGTGGTCCGCGGGGGTTTACTTCGACGCATTCGCTCATGGCGTGGACATCACCATGCAAGCCGTGACGAAATACATTGGCGGACACAGTGATCTGCTGCTGGGATCGGTGACGGTGAAGGACGCGGACGCATGGGAAAAGATTGGCTCGCACCAGCAGATGCTCGGCTGCGCGGCTTCACCGGACGAGTGCAGCCTGGCGCTGCGTGGAATGAAAACCATGGCGGTGCGGTTGAAGGAGATCGAGAGTGCAGCTCTCGAGATTGCACGTTGGCTGAGTGCGCGGCCTGAGATCGAGCGTGTACTTCATCCGGCGCTCGATTCCTGTCCTGGACACGAATTCTGGAAAAGAGATTTTACTGGATCTACTGGCGTGTTCTCGATCGTATTTGGTGCTGAGTTTAGCAAGGCGCAAGTACACAGGTTCGTGGATGCGCTGGAGTTATTTGAGATTGGTTATAGCTGGGCCGGTGTGACCAGCTTGGCGGTGGCGTACGACTTCAGCGGCTGGGCGGGACGCACCGCTTACCAGCACCGAATCGTACGGTTGAATATCGGGCTCGAAGATCGAGGCGATTTAATTGCCGATCTCGAACAGGCGTTCGTAACAATCCAATAGAAAACTCAACTCGCTGCCGTACACTATGAGCATGAGCCGCTACAGCGCGAAGCAGAAATCACTGGCTTCGTTGCTGTTGGTACTAGTCCTGATACTAGGGATCTGCTGCTTCACGACCCAAAATTCGTCGGTGGATTTGCTCGTTCCGGCTTTCGTGTTCCTGTTCGTGCTGCTGGTCGATCCTCGCCACGCTGCTCCGGCATGGCGCGAATGCGCAGCACCGACATTAGAACCATATACACCAGCTGCCCCAAATAGAGCACCGCCTGCTTAAGCTTTAGCGTTCCTCAAGGAAGACAACGTCTGGTGGTTCGTCCCCAGGCGGCTCTTCCCAATAAAACCTCAAGCTTGAAAGGTGCTTGCTATGTCTCGGGACAAGACGTCCGATGAGAACTCTGCGCCCTCTGAGCAAGTAGCGAATCCGGCTAGCCCTCGCGACAGAATTCGGCGCTACGTTGAAGACGTTCGCCTGGAGATGAGGCAAGTGAGTTGGCCAACTTGGGATCAGGTCCAAGCGACCACTCTTGTTGTCCTCTTCTTCACTTTCGCAATGTCAGCTTTTGTCTTTCTTGTTGACACGATAGCTAAATTCCTCTATCGGCTCATTGTTGGCAGATAGCTCCGCGTGATAGAACGGTCCCTCTTGAAAAACGGGGGGGCCGTTCGTGCTCAGCTTCGACGGACGACAGCAGCGGCGCTCGTTAGTGTGCCGGAGGCTTGGTTTCTACCAGCATGTATTTGTGCTCGTTCTCTTCTTTGGCGCGGGCTTGCGCGCGCAGGCTGGCGAGTTTCTTCGAGAGTGCGGGAATTTCAGCTGTCTGATTGTCTTTACGTAGCGCAATCAGCAAGTGATAAAGAGCCATCTGGTCAGTGGGATCCTGCGCAATGGCTAGCCGGCTCTGCGCAATGGCTTGTTTGGTCCTGCCTTGCTGCAGATAGAGGCGGCCGAGCATGTCGCGAGCGAGCGGGAAGACCGGTTGCAGCGTGACGGCGGTTTGCGCGGCCTGCACGGCTTGATTGAATTCCGAGCTGCCAACCGCGGCTCCTTTGCGGGTCAAGACTTCTGCCAGTAAGTAGTGCAGGTACGCGTCGTTCGGATGAGCTCGGAGGCGGGTGCGAATGGTGGTTTCGGCGCCCGCCAGATTGTTTTGCTGGAGTTCGAGAAGTCCTTGTACGGGCGAACCGAAGCGGACTTCGGGATCGAGCCGTTCGGCTTTAGCGAAGTCAGCTTGCGCGTCGGGATACTTGCCCTGCTGGATGAAAAGTATGCCGCGGGCC
>DATAYL010000272.1:0-14149 GCA_036272575.1 Bryobacteraceae bacterium
CCACGCCAGGACTAGTGAAGAGCCTGGGCGCACGACTGCCTAAGTGTTCGAGCGCAAGCTTTGCACCCAAGGTAGAGGCGGCGCTTCCAGCAGAAGTGCGCCACTCGTTGCATTTGTTCCGTTGGTAGAAATGCTGAGTGGTTGCATTGTCGATGACGAAGGTTCGAAAAGCTCGCCAACAGTCGGGATCGTTGTCGACTGAAGCATCCATAGGCCGTGGTCTAACGATAATCGATACCGTAGATCGTATTGAGTCGTCCGGCTTTACTTTTATGTAACCTTTTGTTCTTTATTTATCATTTACGATTTTACCGGTACCCTTTTAGCCAGGGCTTAGAGATCTATGCATGTTTAGCGTTATAAGTGTGCTTGGAGTTATAGTTATTGGGTTCTTCTCCATCGTTAGCTATGCACAAACGACGTTCGGAGATATTCGCGGCGTTACCGGCGATCAGCAAAGCCTACCACTTCCTGAACCCAAGTAACGATTCACAGCTTTGACGACAAGTCGAATGATGTCGTTCTGAGCGACAATGCAGGACAGTTCCTGATCGACAATTTAAAGCCGGGCCAATATGAGGTCAGCGGTCAAAAAGCAAGGGTTTGCTTCCTCATCGTCAACTCGCGTCGATTTGAGCGCGACGACAGAGTTTGCGAGTCGATCTGACCTTGGGACTGGAACAGCATAGTGAAGTTGTAAACGTAGAAAGCTCCGCCGAACAGGTCAACGCCGAAAACGGTTCCATTTCGGATTCGAAAGCTAACTCACAAATCGCGCACTTACCGCTTAATTCAAGAGCTAGCAGTACGAGTCCGTTGTCATCACTTATTCTATGGCCAAATGTCCAGCAAGATAGCCAGGGAAATATCGCCTTAGGAGGTGCAACCTCGTCGATGGTAGGTTTCTCTGTCGATGGTATCTCAACTGCAAATGTGCGCCAGAATGGAACTCTACAGAACGCCTATCCGTCTTCGGAAAGCATTGCGGAACTCAAAGTGACTTCGTTTGATAACAACGCCGAATTTTCCCAGGTTGGCGATGTAACATTCACCACCAAAAACGGGACAAATGCTTTTCACGGCAGCCTCTTCGAATATTTGCAGAACGATGCCCTCGGTGCAAAGATTTTGAACTTTGCAGAAAAGGCGCCAAAAGCTTCAACACGTTCGGCGGAAGTATAGGTGGCCCATCGAGATTCCGAAACTCTATGATGGACGCAACAAAACCTTTTTTTCTTTGACTATGAGGGGAATCGCAGACGAACGGCATCGCCGCAGCAATACCTCGTGCCAACCGCGAGTGAACGCAGTGGGAATCTTACAGGTCTGGCGTCGCCAGGCCCGCTCGTCGATCCATCGAACCACCAGCCACTTCCGAACGACACGATTCCAGTGTCGCGAATCAATCCGACTGCAAGCGCGCTGCTAAACGATTACCATCCATCGCCCAATACCAACGGCGGTGGATCGGGCTACAATTTCGAGCAACTGACGCCAATCCCATCCAATACAAACGGCGCGGACTTGCGGATTGATCGCAACATCACTGATAAGCAGCAAGTGTATGCGCGGTATAGCTACAAAAATTTGCTGACGAATGTAGCAAAGCCCTTGCTGCCGAACGATATTGAGCACGACCGCAGCTTTCTGCTTTCGTACAACTACGCCATTACCCGGCAGGCTTTGAACGAATTTCGCTTCGGGTTTACCGACAGCTTAGCCAACGTAATTTTCCCGATCGAAGGCGCGGCTGCGCTGGCGCAATTGGGCTTAACAGGTGTCGACGTCAGCCAGCATCCCACAACGAACGCATTTCCAACCTTCTTCTCGGATCGAACGGGCTTTACTCCGATCGCGCGAGACAAGACCGGCACAACGAAATCTGACACCATGGAGTTCAACGACAATCTGAGCTATACACGCGGCAGTCATACCATGAAGGTCGGGGTAAATGTTCGCCGCGTTCGGTATTTCGATATCGAAACTTTCCAGCCGTCGGATGACTTTGGTCAGTTTACCTTCAATCAGGGTGTGTTCACTGGGAATGCATTCGGAGATCTCCTTCTGGGAACCCCGATTACCGCGTTCTTTGCGCTGTCCAGTCCGGATGTAGATGGACGGGCGATTCAAACCGGGCATTCGCACAGGATGAATGGCAGGTCAATCGCCGTCTCACTGTCAATTTCGGGCTTCGTTGGGAGTTACTTCCGCTTTCCAGGAGCAGTTAGGAGACCTCGCAAATTTTGATCCTGCCTCAAATGCGATCGTCGTTCCTAACAAGTTATTGACGACACTCGGGCCCACGCCGGGATTTCTTCAATCTTTTGATTCCTGCAGTCTCCAGCAGAGAAACACGAATCTTGCCTGTACGCAGTTCCTCACCGCAAGCCAAGCTCATCTGCCACAAGGATTGCGCAATCTGTATTGGAAAACTTCCAGCCGCGCGTGAGTGTCGCCTTCCGGCCTTTTGCCTCCGATAAGACGGTGTTCAGAGCCGGCTTCGGAATCTTCACCGTTACCAACCTGGGGCCGCTATCTTTTAATAACAGCGGCAACCCGACGTCGACCTTGCACACGTATGACAACAACGCAAATGGAGTACCATCGTTCACTTTCCCGCTGACGTCTCCGCCGAACCAGGGAATCACGTACAGCGGCGGATCGCTAGACCAAGGTGTTGATCCGAACTACAGGGACCCGCAATCAGCAGTGGAACGTCACGCTTGAACAGGTCCTTAACTCTTCGACGTCGCTGTGCGTCAGCTATATCGGCATAAACTCTTATCGCCTGAGCGTGACGGAAGATCTGAATCAGATTCCGTCGAGCACGACTCCTTACGTCGCGAGTCCGTTTGTCGACCCAAGAGCCCCGTACCAGAATTGGTTTGCTCTGCTGTCTTCCCAAAATGCGGGATTTGCCAACTATCAGGCTATGGAGCTAGAGGTGAACCACAGGATGGCTGACGGATTGTTCTTTCAAGCCAACTATACATGGGCGAAAAATCTCAGTGATGCGCAAGGTGATGCTCCAACCGCCTTCGCGCCCGAAGTGCTGTATGGCCAGGCGGTGACGAACCGCTTTGACCTGGCTGCCAATCGGGGGAACGTCGAAGGAACACCGCGGAATCGGTTCCTCCTTACTAGTAGCTATCAGCTCCCGTTTGGAAAAGGCCGCAAATGGGGAAACGCGATCGACCCTCCTCAATCTTCTGGCCGGCGGATGGGATCTGAATACGATAATGCTGATTCAGTCAGGCCCGTGGTTGACACCCACTATCAGTGCAGCATTGGATCAATCGAATACAGATGCTGTCGCTCGCTCGACTCTCGTTCGCCCTGACCTTGTGGGGAACCCTATTCCGGTCAACCAGACTCGTAGCGACTACTACAACCTGATCGCTTTCACAGCAACTGTTGCTCGCGCTGGACGCATAGGAACGCCGGGGAATATTGGAAGGGCCAGGAACAGTGTCTGTGAATGCCGGCTTGGCAAAGACGTTTGAGTTGAGTGAGCGGTTTAAGCTTCGAGTCGAATCGACCTTCACAAATGTCTTTAACCATACAAACTTCGCTCCCCCAGCCACAAACGTCAGCAACCCGACTACCTTCGGCGTCTTGATAGGGGCTCAAACTGCCCAAAACGGCGGAAATAGAACAGGATAGGTTGCCTTGCGCCTCGATTTCTAGGTCAAACGGTTCGTGGCGCGGACACGTATCGCGTGCTCGACTTATCGAGGCGCTTGCCGTTGGGTTGCCAACCTTTATTTGATTGGCAACCCGCGCAAGCAACAAAACCATTTGAATAAACGTCTCATTCGGTGGACAAGACCGCACGCCTACTCACGTTTCTCGCAGCGTTTGCCATGGCAACTGTCCGAGCGGACGACCCGGCCAAGCCCTTCACCCGGGACCAGGCGACCGCAATCATCGCTAATGCGCGTAAGATCCTGACGCCCAATGGCGTAGAGCAAGTGAAGAAGGTGCGTATCGGCGGGATTGAACAATGGGTTTCAATCCGCGGCACGATCGTCGAAATCCGGTACTGCTGTACGTTCACGGCGGCCCGGGTTATGTATCGATCCCGATGAGTTGGTGGTTCAGCCGGGGATGGGAAGAATACTTCACGATCGTTCAATGGGACCAGCGGGCCGCGGGAAAAACTTACCTCCTCACGGATTCGGCAAAGGTCGCGCCGACACTGACGCGCGAGCGGATGATCGCCGATGCGGAGGAGATGGCTGGCTGGGTCCGCAAGGAATTCGGGAAGGACAAGATTTTTGTTTTGGGCCATAGCTGGGGCAGCTTTCTTGGCCTTCAGCTTGCGACGCGTCACCCGGAATGGCTGCACGCTTATATAGGCGTTTGCCAGCTGATCAACGGACCCGAGAGCGAACGCCGAGGCTGGCGTTTCGCCATGGGCGCCGCGGGCCGCGCGTCGAATGCCGAGGCAATGCGCGAGCTCAGGGCAATCGCCCCCTACGGCGCGCCCGGCAGGACCATCCCCATCAAGGATATTTACGTCGAGCGTAAATGGGTCGGTTATTATGGCGGCGCTATGGCCTATCGGCGCGACAATGCGGCCGACAGCGCGCTCGCCCAGCTCTCCCCTGACTACGGCGACCAGGAAATCGGCCGCATTTGGGAAGGCAATAAGTTCGTCACCCCCTATCTGCTGCCGGAAGTGGTTGCCCTCGATCTCAGCGGTATCCGTAAGCTCGCAGTTCCGCTAATCCTTTTCGAGGGGCGCCAGGACCGCCTGGTGAATTCAGAAGTCGCCGCAGCGTGGTTTGACAAGGTACGGGCGCCGGAGAAACACCTCGTGTGGTTCGAGCATTCGGCGCATATGCCGATGACTGAAGAGCCCGGCAAGTTCTTTCTATCGCTCATGCGGTTCGCCCGGCCGATCGCGGAGAAGGTGGGCGACGTTGCTCGCTGATGCAGATTGCGGGTCCTGCCAATAGACCAGATGATTGTAATAAACGATAGGCGCCATGCGTTCTCCGTACGCGCCGTCGGAAGCCAGAAATTCGTTTCTAAGAAAGCGTACCCAGGAATGAAGATTACTTGTGCCTGGATCGGAGCGACGTCCATCAACACAGCTTATCGAAGCCGAATGGATAGGGCCACGCCTACGTGCCTTCGGGTCCGGAGTGGCGTCGATAGTGCCCGATGAATCTCCTGCTTACGTCCGAATTCTGCATCCGGCTAGCAGCGCAAAGGGTGAACCCCTTACTTGGGCTGATGTGGCGGCGCGGTCAGGAGGCACAATGCATCGACTGGTACAGTTTCAGGCGATAGCGCGATCAGATGCGGGCCATCCCTCTGCTTCTGAGATCAGCCCTCCTGAAAAAGGAAACTTTCCGGCAGACCTCCTGACCGTGCTTTGTGGAGTTGTTGCTCAACACACGAGCACAAAGGGCTCTTGCTGGTTCTGTCTTTGGGACGGGTATGGATGGATTGATGGCAGCCCGGATGTGTCGGCGATGGTTTTTGGCCCTCCGGGAGATACTTCAAATAGCGCAGCGCCTCTCTCGGTCCCGCCCGGCCTGCCGTTGAGCGTACGGCAAGGAGCCAGGGTAAGCCTTCCACAGCGAAATTACTTCCTGTTCAAAGGGCCGTTGCTGGCGGCCAGCGAGCTCGGCTGGACTACACCGTGGGAAAGCTTTGATGCACAATCGCCAAATCTGTTCTGGCCCCAGGACCACGCCTGGTGCGTCGCTACGGACATCGATCTTTTCTGCACTCTAATTGGCGGTTCGGAAAAGCTGGCCGATGCTCTGGTGGCCGAACCGCGCCTTGAAACATGGCGGGTTTTTTTCGGCGACCCAATCGCGTGGGACAGCGATATGGTCAACACACGCCCATCGGCATGAAGCTCGAACCGATTCAATTGCTGCTCGGTTCCCGTGCTAACCTGCACGCTGACACGCCATGGAGACAGGTAGCAAGCCAGTAGAGGAGAGCAGCGAGCAGGACGCGGGATTCATTCGCGAGCTCGGGTTGTTCGATTCGACCATGATCGTGATGGGTGCGATGATCGGGTCCGGGATCTTCCTCGTGCCAGCGGATATGTCGCGCAACCTTGGTAGTCCGGGCTGGCTGCTGGTGGCGTGGCTCTTCGCCGCGGTACTGGTTGTTTCGGCTGCGCTTTCTTATGGCGAGCTGGCCGCGATGATTCCGAAAGCGGGCGGCATGTACGTCTATCTACGCGAGGCTTTTTCCCCGCTGCTCGGTTTTCTCTATGGATGGACGCTCTTTACTGTCGTACAGACCGGCACCATTGCCGCAGTGGCAGTGGCTTTCGCGCGCTTCACCGGCGTGATTTGGCCGACGATCGCAGAGGACCGTTACCTGATCTCTCCTATCGCGCTCGGCCGCAACTATGCAATTTCGCTCTCGACCGGTCAGTTCCTGGCGGTCTTGATCATTGCGATTCTGGCGTGGACCAACACGCGAGGCGTGCATTATGCGAAGTTGATCCAGAACGTGTTTACGTCCGCCAAAGTCGTGGCTTTGGGGGTGTTGATTATTCTCGGGCTTATCTTCTTTCAGCACGATGCCATCGCGGCCAATTTCGGCAGTCTCGCGAACTTCTGGACACCGCGCGATGTGACACCACTTACGGCCGCTGTTAGCGCGTTTTCAAGCTTCGGTCTAATTGCGGCTATCTGTGTTTCACAATCGGGCTCGCTATTCTCGGCCGATGCCTGGCATGGCATTACGTTCGCCGCGGGCGAAGTAAAGAATCCCGCGAAAACATTGCCGAGCGCACTCGCGCTGGGCACGATATCGGTTATGGCGCTTTACTTACTGGCGAATGTGGCGTATCTGCTGGTGCTGCCGCTCGGCGCAATCCAGCATGCTGCGTCGGATCGCGTAGCTACGGCCATGCTCCAAGTGATCTTTCCGGGGTGGGGAACGGCGTTCATGTCGGCCGCCATCATGATTTCGACATTTGGCTGCATCAACGCGCTCACGCTTGCGGGCCCGCGAGTGTATTTCTCCATGGCACATGACAAATTGTTCCCGGCCAAAGCCGGCGATCTGAACCAGGCGCATGTGCCAGCCACATCTATCGTCCTGCAGGGTATTTGGGCGGCGCTGCTGGTATTGCCTCGCACGTATAACCCGGTGACCCGGACTTACGGCAGCCTTTATAGTAATCTGCTCGATTACGTGATCTCGGCGGAGCTGATTTTTTATATTCTGACGATTGCTGCCGTGATGCGCTTGCGTGCAACGCGGCCAATGGCGTCTCGTCCCTACCGGGCGCTCGGCTATCCGCTGGTCCCATTGGCTTACATCGTTGGTGGCCTGGTGGTGCTGGTTTGCCTTTTCGCGTTCCGACCAGCGACGACCTGGCCCGGATTGCTGATCGTATTATGCGGGTTGCCGGTTTATTGGTTTATGCGTGCGCGCAGCAGCTAAGGCAAAATCGTTTGCCCTACAAATTGCGCGAGCACGGCTGTCAGGTCGTCTTGCTGGGCCGGTGCGGCGATCTTTTGAAAGAGCTGTTGGATTAACTCAGCGGGCCCGAGATGCTGGTTGTCGAGTAAGAACTGCGCGAGGCGTTCCAGGCCAAACTCCTGGCCATCCGCGCCGGTGGCTTCCAGAATGCCATCGGTGTAGAGGAGCAGCTTATCTCCGCTCTCAAAAGGAGCCGAGATGTTCGAGTAGGTTGCGCTGGGGAATGGGCCGATGAAGAGGCCGTTTTCAGCAAGCTGCAGCACATCGCCGCGATGGCTTCGAAGTAACAGAGCCGGCGGATGCCCCGCACCGGCGTAGTTGACCGTCCGATTGTTCAAATCAATTGCTGCGCAGGCGGCGGTGACGTACTGGCCGCCGAGGCTGCCGCGAAGCATGGAGTTCAGCCCCGTCAGGATCGCAGCAGGATCGTGCGACTGTTTCCGTTGCGCGGCAAAGCAAACCTTTAGCATGGAAGCCACCAGGGCAGCCGGAACACCGTGCCCTGAAACATCGGCGACCAAAATTGTAAGCGAGTTTTCACCGGTTTTGAGAAAGTCGAAAAAGTCGCCGGCAACCGAGCTCATCGGCTGATAGCGAGTGGCGATACGCACGCTTGCGAATTCGGGCGAGGCTTCAGGAATGATTGAATTTTGAATCCGCCTTGCGGTGGTTAATTCCTGTTCAACCTCCACCAGTTTTCGCTCGCGGGTAATGGCGTGACGGGAAGCAGTAAAACTTAATCCGGCAAGTAAGGTGAGGAAGCCCAGGGGCTCCGCGTTGATGGGAGCGAGCGGCCTAAAATTCCTGAAGAGGACCAAGCCGCCACAAATAATAAGTGGCCAGGCGAGGCCCCTGGCGGCTGATGTCGAAGTGTCGCGTTGAAGGACGACATGCAGCAGGATGAGAAGAGTTCCACCGATGATAAGGATGGTGTTGACGCTATCCATCCAGCTGGTTTGAGCGGTGACGAGAATTACAGGTAAAGCGACGACAGCAAAAGCAACTTCAATCCAAAACCAGACGGCGATCGATTTCTTCCAACCTGGACCGAGGAGTTCCCAAGCAAATCGAGCGTAGGGGATGGGTATGACGCAAGTCAGGCAAAAAGACCAGAACCGAAACGGTCGGTCGGGGGCGCCAATTGCCAGGTGAACCAAGCCGTTATCGAGGAACAGCCGGCTCGCGTATAAAACCGAAAAGAGACCCAGCCAAAACAGCAGGCGGTCACGAGATCTAAGAAGGGCAAGCAATAGCGAAGAAATTCCCGCAAGCATCAGAACGCTGGCAATACCAAAGAAAGGAAGCTCAGAGCGTAAGGCAGTTTGAACGGCTTGCGCAGGAATCGAGTCCAGGCTCATGCTGGTTCGCTCATATTGGTTCGCTTATTGGTTTACCCCAGCCGCCACCGCCGGGCGTTTCGATACGCAAGCGAGCGCCGGGTTTGACCTCGCGGCTGAATTTAGCAGGCAGCACCTCTTCCCTGCCCTCTTCAATAAGAACGCTGCGTCCCGGTCTGGCGTCCTGGCCGCCGGCAAGTCCATAGGGTTGGCTGAGGCGGCGATCCGAAAGAAGCGTCACTTGCGCGGCCGCAAGCAATTCGATTTCACGCACGAGTCCATTTCCTCCACAATAGCGGCCGTGTCCGCCAGAGTCGGGGCGAAACGAGTAGCGGCGAACGCGAAACGGATAAGCGTATTCGAGCGCTTCGACCGGAGTGTTGAGCGAATTCGTCATGTGGGTATGAGTGCCGGAAACGCCGTCCCCCGTGGGCCGCGCGCCGGAACCGCCGGCGACAGTTTCGTAATAAGCGTAGGCTCTGCCGGTGCGCGGATCGACGCCGCCAATGGTGAGATTATTCATGGTGCCGGAACTGGCGGCGGGAATGCGCTCCGGCAGGATGTGAGCGAAGGCCCGCAAGAGAACGTCGACGATGCGCTGCGAAGTCTCGACATTTCCACCGGCTACGGCGGCGGGCGGCAGAGCGTTAACGACGGTGCCGGGTGGCATGACGAGCGTGACGGGCCGCATCAAACCGGCGGTCGGTGCGGCTTCGTCGGGCAGGAGGGAGCGAAGTACATAGTAGGCGGCAGAGTAAGTGATGGCGGCCACCGCGTTGAGGCTGGTGTTGAGCTGCGGAGCCGATCCGGTGAAATCGATGAGAAGGCGGCCATGCGCGGGGTCAGTGGTGATTTTGACGGCGATGCGTACAGGTTGATTAGTGATACCGTCGTTGTCCAGAAAATCTTCCGCGGAGAATTCGCCAGGGGGAAGACACTCGAGCTCGGCGATCATCAGGCGTTCGGAATGATTCAGTAAACCAGTAAGATTACGTTGGACGCGATCGTTGCCATATTTGGCAACGAGTTCAAGAATGCGTGCTTCGCCGATGCGGCAAGAGCCGATTTGCGCCGTCAGATCGCCTTCGCGCTCGGCAGGCGTACGCACATTATTCAGAATGAGAGCGAGAATGTCCTGGTTCATCACGCCGGCGGTTTGTAACTTGCAGGGCGGAATGCGAATGCCTTCCTGATAGATCTCGCGACACAAGCCCATTGAGCCGGGATACATGCCACCGACGTCAGCGTGATGGGCGCGATTGGCGACGAAGAATGCAGCCTGCCCGGCACCGGCGAGGAACACCGGCGTGACCAGCGTGATATCGGGGAGATGGGTACCGCCAGCATACGGATCGTTAAGAATGGCGATATCGCCGGGAGCAAGGGTAAGCCTGTCGAGAGCCGCCGCAACGGACATAGGCATGGAGCCGAGATGCACGGGCATGTCGTCACCCATCGCGATGACGCGGCCGCCGCTATCAAATACAGCACTCGAATAATCGCGCCGCTCTTTGATATTTGGCGAAAAGGCGGTACGCCGCAGAGCTACCCCCATTTCAACAGGGATTGAATGAAGCGCGCTTTTGAAGACGGCGAGTTCGATGGGTTCGGGCAGATCTGGATACGACACTCTAAGCGGACTCCAGTAGCAGGTTGCCGGATGCGTCAACTTGCGCGCGCCACTCCGGGGGGAGAAAAGTGGTGGCGCTGTATTCTACTAGAACGGCAGGTCCACGGATATGGTCGCCGATGCTAAGGGCGCTGCGATAATAGACCGATCCGTTGAGCCATGCGCCCCGATAATAAATTTGCTTCGCGCGCGGTGGGGATGGCTGCTTAATCGCAGCACGCGAAGACAAAGAAACGGGCGCTTGCCGGGTGGGCGAGACCATGTGCACGCGCACGTTCACTACCTCGACGGCGCGTTTCGGATCGGAGTAGCCGTAGTGGGTCGCATGACTGTGGTGGAAATCGCGCAAGAAATTGGGCCCGGCGTCGACGTTCAACTCGTAACCTTGTCCGGCGTAACGCAAGTCGAGCGTGCGAGTGGAGACAGCCTGTAGCCCTTGAGTATGCATCTCCCGGTAGGCGATCTGCTCGAGTTCGATGAAATGGGTTTCAAGCGATGGATCGCCGGAAGCAAGCATCACGGTACGAGAGTAGTCGCGCACTAGGTCGGAAACCAGGATTCCATAGGCGGACAAAGCACCCGGCATAGCGGGAACCAGAACGCGCGAGATGCGCAACTCATGGGCTAGAGCACAAGCGTGCAGCGGTCCAGCTCCTCCAAAGCTCACCAGGGTGAAGTCGCGTGGGTCGCGCCCAGCTTCGACCGAAATGTGACGCAGCGCTCGCTCCATGTGCGTGTCGGCTAAACGGATGATACCTTCGGCGAAAGTCTCGGCGTCTGACAGATTGCCTTTAGCACGGTCGAAGTAATGGCGCGCGCGGCCCTCATCGAGATGCATACCGCCGTCGAGGAAGGCGCTGGGTTCCAGTCTACCGAGCAGGAGATTGGCATCGGTGACAGTGGGTTGGATTCCAATCCCAAAACAAATAGGCCCTGGATTGGCGCCGGCGGATTCGGGACCAACTTTGAGCGCGCCACCGCGATCGAAACCGGCCAACGATCCACCACCGGCGCCGACGGTATGAATGCGCAGCATGGGCACGGCAACCGGAGTGCCCAGAATCTGCGATTCGGTCGTGGTGCGGAGGCCCTCGTCACCGTCAACGAGCGCTACATCGGTGGAGGTGCCGCCCATATCGAAGGTGAGAATGTGTTCGAAGCCGGCAGCTTTGGCGACGGCGATGGCGCCTACGACGCCGCCGGCGGGTCCGGAAAGAATGGTCCGCACCGGCTCGGTCGAGGCCAACGCACCTGGTATGATGCCACCCGAAGATTGCATTACTTGCAGACGGGAAGAGGTGGCAGCTAGCCGGCTATCTAAGCCATCTATGTAACGCCGCATTTTAGGCGCGAGATAAGCGTTGATCAGCACGGTGGAGCCGCGTTCGTATTCTCTAAATTCGGGCAGAACTTGATGCGAGATTGATATTGGAATATTCAGGCATCGAAGAGCTTCAGCAACAGTACGTTCGTTGGCTGGATTGGCAAAAGAGAAAAGGAGTGAGACGGCGACGGATTCGGGCGCAGATTTCCGGAGCGCATCGATGAGTGAATCGAGTGAGGCGGCTTCGACACTTTCAAGGATCGTTCCATCAGGGGCGGTACGCTCGTGAACTCCAAAGCACAATTCAGGTGAGAGGAGCGGTTCCTCGCGGGTAAAAAACAGATCGTAGAGTTTGGGGCGTGCCTGACGGCCGATGGCGATGGTGTCTTCAAAACCGGCCGTGGTGACGAAGGCCACGCGAGCGCCTTTGCGTTCTAGTAACGTATTGGTGCCGACGGTAGTGCCGTGACGCACTTCAACAGATGTGGTTCCGGCAATCCGCGCGACCGCGGTGAGTACGGCCTGTCCGGGATCAGAGGGCGTGGAGGGGAGTTTGAGAATCGCGAGGCGGCCTTCGGAGTAGTAAACACAATCAGTGAAGGTGCCGCCAGTATCGATCGCGATGCGAGCAGGCGGGCTAGGTGCGGTTGTCATGCGAACTTCTGATTGTCGCTTGTTACTATCAGCGGCTAGCAAACAAAAGGCGAGAAAAAAGCTATCGGACGCCGATGAACGCTGATAAGAACAAATTGAAAGAGGCGGAAAAAGAGAGGCCGTTTCGGTGGCGCGATACTTCTTCGGCGCAGCGCCGCACTGTGATAGCAGCGGGCCTGGGCTGGATGCTCGACGCGTTCGACGTGATGCTGTATTCGATCGTGCTCGCTTCGTTGATGCGGGAATTCGGTATGAGCAAGGCGACCGCGGGATTTCTCAACACACTGACACTGATTGCTTCGGCGCTCGGCAGTTTGGGTTTCGGCGTACTGGCTGACCTGTTGGGCCGGCGCCGGATGCTGAGTCTGAGTATTTTGACCTATTCGGTGTTTACATTTGGTTGCGGATTTTCCACGAGCATTACGATGCTGGCGGTATTTCGTTTTCTATTGGGGTTGGGTATGGGCGGTGAGTGGAACTCGGGCGCGACGCTGGTCGCGGAAACCTGGCCGGCGGCGTGGCGGGGCCGCGCGATCGGCATCGTGCAGAGCAGCTGGGCCATTGGATACGCGCTGGCGGCAGTGGTGGCGAGCACGGTAAACTCACGTGCGAATTGGCGGTTGGTGTTTTTTGTAGGCGTGCTGCCCGCCTTAGCCGTTTTTTGGATTCAACGTGATGTTCCTGAACCCGAGGTTTGGAAACGGGACCGGGAACGCCCTGTTTCGAGGGCGCAGAAGGCGGCGCTTTGGCGTTCGGTTGTTACACCTCGGCTATTGCCGTTGCTCCTGATGAATACCTTCGGCATGTTTGCCTGGTGGGGACTGTTTACCTGGATTCCGGCTTACCTCTCGTTGCCGGTTGCGAGCGGGGGCCGCGCATTCAGCGTTCTCGGATTTACCACTTTTCTGACGGTGTTGAATCTCTGCGGAATGCTGCCGGGTTATCTGCTGTTCGGAGTATTGGCGGATGCCTTCGGGCGCAAACGTACTCTCGTCACATATCTGATACTCGCCGCGCTTTCGGTACCAGCGTTCGCGGCCGCGCGTTCGCCTGGGTTGATTCTATTCACCGCGTCGGTAAGCGCATTTTTCGGAACCGGATTTTTTACGGGCTCCGGTATCCTCGGCAGCGAGCTATTTCCGACGGCAATTCGAGCGACGGCGCTTGGCGTTTCTTACAATGCGGCCCGCGGGCTGAGTGCGTTTGCTCCGCTGGCGATCGGCCGCATTGGAGAGGCGCACGGGCTCGACTGGGGATTTGCTGTGTGTTCGGTTGCATTCGCAGCGGCGGCTTTGACCGCTCTCTGGATTCCGGAAACTAAAGGAATCGAATTTACGGAAATGAACGGGCCGGCGCGAATTGCGAACGGTGGCGTGAATCGGTCTGAGACGCGTGTGCGCCCAATCATTGGCAATTAACAAAATAGCCCCGCAGTTACCCTACCCCGAAAAATAATCGCAGCCGCGGCCGGGTCTTTCCTGAATCCTTTTTATTTCGACAATTGTCAATACATTAAACCAGAAATTCTCCCGGGAACTCCCAGCCGAGGTACGCCCACTTATGTGGATTGTCAAATTAGCGCTCAACCGACCCTATACGTTTATTGTTCTTTCTGTCTTGATCCTGATCCTCGGCATTACTGCCGTCGTCTCTACCCCAACCGACATCTTTCCTAAAATCGATATCCCAGTGGTCAGCGTCATCTGGACCTATGACGGCCTTCCCACCACCGACATG
>DATAYL010000273.1:0-12637 GCA_036272575.1 Bryobacteraceae bacterium
GTCGGGTCGGAGGAGGCGCGCTTGTGCGCTGGCCTCCGTCCGCCGCTCAAACTGCACGGACGGTTTTCCCGTATGCAGCTTTCACAATGAGGCGTTGTTACGAGACGCAAGCGACGGTATTAACTGAATGAGATTGACAAGCCCGTATTCCCGGTACAGCGTTCGATCGGGTAGCAATCGCCAGCCGATATTGCGCCATCGCTTAAATCGATGCGACCAGATCCGGCGCACGATCCATCGGTTCAGTCGGTTGAAGAGCTTTCGGACGTGAGACTTCTTGTAGTAGTTGCCCCAACCACGCAAGATCGGATTCAATCTCTCGATCAGTTCTTTGGTTTTAAGCGGCACACGTCGCCTGGTGAGCGCGCGTACCTGATCCATGAAGCGGCGAATCGACTTCTCGCGGGGAAAGGCATACAGCGCCCCTGACCTTGCGGTGCTTCGGATCTTGTCCGCGGAAAGCTTTAACTGTTTTCCACGTTTGATCTTGTAGCCAAGAAACTCGAAACCGTGCTGGACGTGGACAACCCGCGTCTTCTGCGGATGGAGTTCCACGCCCAACTCCTTCAAGATGCGAAGCGCCGCGGCGATCGCCGCGTGCGCCTCGGCCTCTGAGTGACAGGTAATCACCCAATCATCGGCAAACCTTGTTAACTGAAACCCTTTGCTTCGCATTTCCTGATCAAACGGCGTCAGGAGAATATTGCTTAGCAAAGGCGAGACCACCGAACCTTGCGGGGTCCCGCGCTCGCTGGGAAACAGCCGCCCTTGACCATAGCTTCCGGCCTTCAGCATTGCCTCGATGAGGCGTAGCACCCGGCCATCGGCTACACGTTGTGCGATCAGCGTCAGAAGCTTCGCATGATCCACCGACCCGAAAAAGTCTTTTAAGTCGGCGTCCACGATCCACTCCCGTCCGCTCTGAATCTCTTTCCACACTTTGCGCATGGCGCCCTTCGTTGATCGCCCTCGCCGATATCCGAAGTTGGCTTCATCGAATACTGGCTCGAAGATCGGTTCCAACCGATTGAGCAGCGCTTGTTGGCATACCCTGTCGTAAATAGTCGGGACACCTAACGTGCGAAACTCACCCGGCTTACCGGCCTTCGGGATTGGCACTTGCCGTACCGGTTGAGGCTTGTAGGTTTCCTCCGCCAGCTCGCTTTGCAGTCGATCCAACTGCGGATCGAGTTGCTCTCCGAATGCTGTCAGAGTCTGCCCATCAACACCTCCACTGCCCCGGTTGGCCTTTACTTTCTCCCAGGCCATCTCCAAGTTCTTCCGCTTATATACCTTGTCAATTAATGAATGGACCTTCTTTGCATCTGTTGGATTGATCCAGTTCGCCAGTCTCCTGGGACGGCGACGTACGGGTGTTTCACTCATCGAACTGTTCCACCTCGGCGCCCTTGCTCATCTGGTCCTCTTTCTCTCTCCATCCTCATTGCCGGCTGCCTTCCCTGACCCACTTCCGTCACCGATTGCTCGGTTGCACCGTTTTCACGGCGCTTCTGGTACTACACAGCCGTCCGTCTACTGACAGAGCGTCACTCACCCTTTCGCTTTCGCTTATAGGTCTGCTTACTCTGGTGCCAACCAGGGACTCTGCCAGTCCTCCTGAGGTCACGCGCTGTTCTTCCGTATCGTGCCGCCCGCAAACACCTTGGTGCGGTGGGTGAATGAGAACGCCTTCGCCTCCATACTGCAGGCTCGACCTGATCCCACCTTCGGCCGACCGGTTCATCAGCGGGGTAGCCCCCATTGATTACGGCCCGATACTTCTCCTCAAGCCCTTCAGATTCCACCTCGCGATGGACACCCTGCCCTCCGGAGTACTGCGAAATGGCGGCTTCAGGTCTGCCTTGATCTGTTTCCAGCTTTCGCTTTCGTGCCCGTTTAGGCTTCTCCATACCTTCCCTTCTCTCCGGCCAGCGAGGCATTACCCCCGCTTTTGGATACGCCGCTCCTCATCCGAGCGTCGGAGGGACTTCAACCCTCATGAGCAACGCGCTGCTCAGCACACAGCACGATGGTTTCTGACTGCAGAAAGGCCGGAATCTCGTCTTCAATGTTTCGATATGTGTCGATCGTCGCGCCCGTATCATTACAGTGTCCGGATCAAGCGAGCCATCGGTCCTGCGAGCGCAGGCGATCGAGTAGAATCCATACCGAGTAAATAACCACATAAAAAGCTGACTCCGTTTCTATCTGCCAGTGCACTCGCGCCCCCAGTCTCTCATTAATGTGTTCGCTTAACTAGAACGTTTTTTTGTAACGCTTTCGATCTTATGACGCCCGCGCCTTGTTCACGTGGTCAGCCGGTCCGAAGGACAATTCGTTATCCGCTCGACGGCGCCGTGCTTCAATCCGCGTCATTTTCTTCCTCTTTTCCATACTCGCCGGCCCGGCCAGTGCGGCTCGCACTTTGCCTTGCCGCTGCTGAATATCCCGCTCCACTGGTCGGACAAATTGCTCATCAGATGATTTCGATCCGTTGTCTGGGCCACCGAAGACGCACGCTGCCGGGCCATCATCGGCACACAGGCCAGAGCTATGTCCGAGCCAGTCGCAAGCATCACGTGAACACCACTGGCGCGAACATCTGACGCCGTGGATACTGGTGTTCACGTCATGTCTAGGGAAGATCCGCTCGAAGGCCTGCCGGTCGATCACAGCCACGTTTGGCATCGCGCGCAGATTGACTAAGATTTGTACAAGTCGCGGAGACCAGGGGGTTGGGACGTTGGGACGGGCATGCGGCATTCCTTTCTCTACCCTATGTAAAGACCGGCCACGATGCGGTTGGGGCGCGGGCGAAGAAACGGTAGTGCGTTTAAGATAAAATCTGTTATCTTAAACAGAATCGCCCGGTTTTGTTTTGGGCGGTGGGGAAGGGAATTGATCTATCTAACCGAGCCGATACACCTAGAGAACGGAGAGCCGGACGCCGTCAGCCTGCTCTTGCCGGAGCCGGACGCAACTTTCGGTGCGAAACCCGCGGGCCTAGAGCCGGCGATCGGGGCTCCCTCGCTGCCGCCGATTCTGGCCGGGCAGTTCACCGCAGAAAACCGCAGTCGCGTCAAAGCCTTCTTTCTCTCGGTTCCCCAATTGCTGGACACCTGGGTGAACCGCTGCCGCAGTCCGCACACCCGGCGCTGCTACCGCGAAGACGTGCTTCGCTTTGTCGATCACCTCGGCCTGGCCTGGCCCGAGGAGGCTCATCGCCTCTTGATGACCACCGTTCAGGAGGTGCAAGCCTATCGCGACGGACTACAGGCCCGAAACGCGGCGCCCAAAACCATCAATCGCCGGATCTCCTCTGTATCGGGGTTCTATAAATATGTTGCGGCGGCGGCGGCCGAGCTGCGTCTCCCCATCACGATTCCCAATCCCGCCCACGCCCAGTTCGTGGGCCGCTCGTCTTCCGACCCGGTGGACGAGACCCGCGCCTTAAACGCTGGCCGCGCGCGGCAACTGATGAGCTTGCCCGACGGCGACGACGTGCTCGCCGCCCGCGATCGCGCGATTTTGAAGCTCTATCTCTATTCCGGGATCCGGCTGGCCAGCGGATGCCGCCTTCGGGTGGAAGATTTCGAGCAGCAGGGCGGGGAAGCTGTCCTGCGCCTGCGCGAGAAAGGCGATAAACGCCGCACCATCGGCCTGCACTATGCCGCCGGCCAAGCCATCGCTGAGTATCTCGAAAAGGCAGGCCTGCGCAGCGGGCCGCTCTTCCGGCCGCAGCGCGCGGGTCCGCAGGGACCATTAGCGGATCGCGCCATGCATCCGGTGACCATGTACCTCTTGCTAGAGAGTTATTTGAGGAAACTGCCGGGCGCGATGCGCGAGATCCAGCGCGTGGATGGCAGCACCGCAGTGGAATGCCTCTATACCCCGCATTCGCTGCGCGCCACCACCGCCACCCTCCTGCTCGAGGCCGGCGTCGATATCCGCAAAGTGCAGGAGCTGCTCGGGCACCGGCACGTCACCACCACCCAGATCTACGACAAGCGCCGCCGCACCACCGCTGAGAGCGCTTCGCACGAGGTGCCTCTGTGACAGAGAGGGAATCCCGCGAACTCTCAAAGAGAGCTTCTGAAGAACGCGCGTCGCAGGACTATTCCGTCCTGCTATCGAATCTGGTGGATCTTGTGGAGCGGGCCCGCGTCGGCGCGGTCCGCTCCGTGAACGCCATTCTGACTTCGACCTACTGGCTGATCGGGCAGAGAATGGTGGAGCATGAGCAGAGCGGCGCGCGGCGGGCGGACTATGGCGAGGAGCTTGTCAAACAGCTCTCGCGGGATCTGAAAAGCCGCCTTGGGCGGGGCTTTTCCGAGCGCAACGTCTGGCAGATGCGCCAGTTTTACCTAGCTTGGCCGAATCCGCAGACACTGTCTGCAGTTTCTGATCCTGGCTCAATTCTGCAGACACTGTCTGCAGAATCTGGCCCCGCACCCCAGTTCCCCTTGCCCTGGTCCCATTACGTCCGCCTGCTTTCGGTTTCCGACCCGGACGCCCGCGGCTTCTATGAGCGCGAAGCCATCCAGGGCGGCTGGTCGGTGCGCCAGCTCGACCGGCAAATCGCCACGCTCGCGTATCAACGCACGCAAGGGACGAGAGCCCTGGCCAGCCGGGCCGAGCCGCTGGATGCCAATGCGCACGTGCGCGATCCCTTCGTGCTAGAGTTCCTTAATCTGAAGGACGAGTATTCGGAAACGGATCTCGAAGACGCCCTGATCCGAAGTTTGGAAGAGTTCCTGTTGGAGCTCGGTAACGACTTCACCTTCGTCGCCCGACAGAAACGGCTTCGGGTGGGAAACACCTGGTACCGCGTGGATCTCGTCTTCTTTCATCGCGGATTGCGCTGCCTCGTGATAATCGACTTAAAAATAGGTGGCTTCACCCATGCCGATGCCGGACAGATGAATCTTTACTTGAACTATGCGCGAGAGCATTGGACACATGCTCACGAAAACCCTCCCGTGGGCCTAATCCTCTGCTCGGAAAAGGACGCCGCGGTCGCCCATTATGCGCTCGACAATTTGTCCAATCAGGTGCTCGCTCGGGAATATCAACTCGTGCTGCCGAAGGAAGGAGAGCTTGCACGGCGGCTGAGTGAAACGAGGCGCCTGCTGCTTCAAAGCAGCAGAGAAGGTGATCCATCGAAATGAACGTGCGGAGTTTTAGCGAGAAGGCTTCAAAACAGTGGCTGAGGCTCCTGGGAGCTTCCGAGGAGCTGAAGGCTTTCTTGGAAGACAATAAGAATCGACTCAAACTGAAAGACGAGGGCTAAGTCGGATTCAGACTCGCTGTCGGATTCTGCCGGCTACCGGCACCTGCCTCATATCATGCGATTTAATATAGAGAATTCCTGCCAGGGGCCGACGCGTCGATAGGCGAACAAGCAGGTCCCAAGCGCGGACGTCGCTCCGCGCTCTATCTTTAAGAGTTCTTGCTTGAACTCATAAAATCCGCGGACGCTTTGCCCCAATAAATCTGATAAGAGTTGCAGGCCGTCCAAAACGAGAGAAATAGAAGTGCATGTGCATTAATAATGTCGCGTCTAATATCGGACGGTCGCCCGACATAACGCTCACGCAAGCCCAGCAACAGGTGGTCAACCACCGTTGTGCTGATATGCAAGTGATCGCCTGTGCAGGATCAGGAAAAACCGAGTCTATCTCCCGCCGCGTGGCCTCTCTCGTCGCTGAGGGCGCCGACCCGGCCTCCATAGTCGCATTCACGTTCACTGAGCGGGCAGCGAACGAACTGAAGGAGCGTATCACGCGAAGGGTGGCGGAGCAGATGGGTCTCGCTTTCCGCGATCGACTCGGGCCGATGTTCGTCGGAACCATACATGCCTACTGTTTTCGCATTCTTCAAGATCATGTGCCCCAGTATGGCAATTACGATGTGCTGGACGAGCATCGGCACGCCGGCTTTCTGTCTCGTGAGCACAGGCGTTTGGGGTTGTCGAAACTAAGAGCCAAGCATTGGGCCCCGATTAGAGATTTCATGCGCACTGTCGACGTGATCAGCAATGAGGGGATCCTAGCTTCGGCTCTCGACGGAACGCCTATTGGTGATTGCTACAGAGCCTACCGTGAGGCTCTTGATCGGTACCACTTCCTGACGTTCGGGCTGCAGATCACCTGCGCACTCGAAGCCCTGAAGCGGCCAGAAGTATTCAGGCTTGTCCACGGAGGGTTGCGTCATCTGCTCGTCGATGAGTATCAAGATGTCAACCCGGCGCAGGAGCAACTCATTGAACTGCTCTCCTCTCCGCCTGTGCAACTCACCGTTGTGGGAGACGACGATCAATCCATCTATCAGTGGCGTGGCTCTGATGTCCGGAACATATTGACCTTCCGGCAGCGCCACCCACTGTCGGCGACCGTTGAATTGGACACGAATCGTCGCTCACGCCCGGACATCGTTTCCGCCGCCAACACATTCGCCCAGTCAATTCCGGATCGATTACCGAAAGAAATGAAGCCTGTGCGGCCGCCCGCGCAGAATCAGATCATCCCGTGGTCCGCTGATACGGACGCAGCGGAGGCCGAGCGAATAGCCGAGACCATCGTTCGGCTCAAGCCACTAGGGTACCGGTACAGAGACATCGCGGTACTCTTCCGGTCGGTGCGGACCTCGGCTCCGCTCCTCATCGAGGCGCTTCGCGCGCACGAGATCCCATATAGCGCGGGCGGCCGCACAGGGCTGTTCCTGCAGCCAGAGGTAGCTTTCATCGCGGAGATTTACGCTTGGTTCGTCGACGGGGACTGGCGGGATGAGCCGTTTGGTCAGTTCCGACCCGCGAACCTAGAACGTATCATCACGGGTTTGAATGATGTCTTTGGGCAAGGTACGGCCACCATTTCTGATCTGCAGGCCTACCTCGAAGACTGGCGTGCATTTGTGCTTCGTGGCCATCGTCCCGTGAATCTGGTGGGAGATTACTACCGCTTGCTGCGTGTGCTCGGCGCCCACCGGACCGATCTGGCGACGCCAATGGGCTCTGCACGAATGGGCGCCCTCGCTCGTTTCTCCGAGGTACTTGGCGATTTCGAGCACGTCCATCGTCGCGGGCGGCAGATCGAGAATGATGGAGCAGCACGGGTATTCGAGGCGGCCGGTGTCCGAGGCAAGGAGTACTTCCGTGCGCTGCACAATTACCTGCTCCATTACGCGAGAGACGCCTACGAAGAGTTCGAGGGCGAGGCCGCTATGGACCTCGATGCCGTGGACATCCTAACGGTCCACCAGGCCAAGGGCCTGGAATGGCCAATAGTATTCCTGCCCTCCCTTGTCCAGGGCCGGTTCCCATCACGTCGCGCAGGAGAGCCGCAGGAATGGCTGCTCCCTGAATTTGTGTTTCCCACCGATGTTCGCCGGCGCTACGAAGGAGGAGACGCCGAAGAACGGCGCTTGTTGTACGTCGCGTTGACCCGCGCGCGGGATTCGGTTTATCTCTCGTGCTTCGAACGGAAGACTAATCGATTTCAGCCCTCGGAGTACTTCTCCGAAATCGCCGGCAAGACGCCACCAATGCTGGGCGACCTCCCGTTGCCTGCCGGACCGGAGTCCGATGCGGGAACTGAAGTGCTACCGCTCAACGTTTCTTTCTCGGACCTAGCGGCATTTGACGAATGCGGCCACCGCTACCGTTTGAGTAGCGTTCTCGCGTTTCAAACGCAGATGGCACCTGAATTGGGGTATGGTCGGGCCATTCATCATGTACTGCGACAGGTGGCGGAAACCGTTCGGGCATCGGGGCGCACGCCTTCCCAAGTGGAACTGGAGCGCTTGATCAGCGAAGAGTTTTACGTACCGTTTGCATCCGCGCAGGCATGGGAGGCGATGCGGAAAGCAGCCCGCAGGCTGGTGATGACGTACGTCGAGAGCTACGCGGCCGATCTGCAGAGAGTTTGGGCAGTCGAGCGGCCGTTCAGCCTGCACCTTGACGCAGGCATCATCAGCGGCCGCGCGGACGTGATTCTGAACCGAGAGGGCAATAGGCACGGGGCACTCGCGATTCTCGACTACAAGGTCGCGACAGACGAGACCCGCGAGGCACGCTACCGCGAGCAGCTACGCATCTACAGCCTCGCGGGTCGTGCTGAGGGCCTTGAAGTTGAAGCCGCATATTTGCACGAGCTCAAAGATGCCACACGGACTGCGGTGGATATTTCCGATCAGGCTGCGCAACTGGCTTTGGATAACGTTGCCACCCGGCTAGCATTGCTACGGCGATCCCAGTTTGATCCGAAGCCCAGCCCGGACCGTTGCCGGGCCTGCGAGTATCTACATATTTGTGCTCACGCAACGCTGTGAGCCGTTAACAGGGACTGACAAGATATGGCAAAAAAGACGAGTACTGCTGCAGTGAAAACTAGGGCAAAAAAGGCGGGCACCAGTGCAGTAGAAACAAGCGATTATCGGCACACGCGGGAGAAGAGAACGAACATCCCGCCGGCCAAAATCGCAGCCGAAGGCAGAGTGCCGCGAGTTTCAAAGGTACGGTATCAATACAGCCCGCACCTGACGCCGCTGCTACAGTTTGATCGCTCGGGCAAGACCGATCATCTCCTGGCACTTCTTACTGAAGCCGGCAAACGCCCATTGACTGAAGCAGAACGTAAGCTGCTCGCGGGCGCGTTGAGCGCTCAGCAACCCTGGCTAGAGTGGGCCGGCAGGAGGGAACAGGACCAGCGCGGCTTTTTGGAAGCCGATCCAGTGGCATTGCATATCCACGAGCGCATCAGCACACAAGCCATGCTGCGGGCTGTGGCGCGCGAGGATATTCAGCGTGACCTTTTTGCGGACCCGCAGCAGGCATACGCACAAGCCATCCAGTTTTACAAGCACGACGTGGACTGGGCGAATCGCCTGATTCTCGGCGACTCTCTCCAGGTGATGGCGAGTCTTGCTCGACGCGAAAACCTCGGAGGCAAAGTGCAGATGATCTACATCGATCCCCCCTATGGCATCAGCTTCAGATCGAATTTTCAGCCCGATGTTAAGAACCTTCAACCTGAGGACAAGCAGAAGGATCTAACCCGTGAACCGGAGATGGTTAAGGCGTATCGAGACACGTGGACCCTCGGCGTGCATTCATATTTATCGTACTTGCGAGAACGGTTGGTGATGGCTCGAGAACTGCTCGCCGAGAGTGGAAACGTTTTTGTCCAGATAAGTGATGAAAACATTCATCGAGTTAGATGCTTGCTTGATGAAGTGTTCGGCGTATCAAACTTTATCACTTTACTCACTTTTACAAAGAAGGGAAGCCAATCCGGTGACTTCGTCCCGGCTATCAACGAGTACGTGACCTGGTATGCGAAGGATCGCGACAAGGCGCTCAAAAAATTCCGTCCAATCTACAGCGAACGAGTTGTAGACGAGCAAGAGGACTTTGCCTACTGTGAGCTTGAATCGGGTGAAGTCATTCCGGCCAAACAGCTACGGCTACGGAAACCGAGTGGCCGCATTCGATTTTTTAGCTCAAACGCTTTATTTAGTCAAAAACGAGGTCCCAATGACGCGGTTGACCTTCGAGGCAAGGCTTTTCCGTCCGGCGGCAACTCCTGGAAGATTTCACCCTTAAGAGTGCCCGCGCTGGACAAAGCGGAACGCACTCTGTTTTCCGACAATCGCGTTCGCTTCAAGCGATATTCGGACGACTTCGCCGCGGTTGAGTTATCAAACGTGTGGTCGAATCTCGCGGGTACATCCAATAAAGTCTATGTGGTCCAGACCAATCCGAAAGTCATCGAGCGCTGTATGTTGATGACAACTGATCCCGGTGATTTGGTGCTGGACCCGACCTGCGGCGGCGGGACGACTGCATACGTTGCCGAGCATTGGGGCCGCCGTTGGATCACGTGCGACACGAGTCGCGTCGCATTGGCCATAGCTCGTCAACGCGTAATGACAGCGCGGTTCCCTTTCTATAAGCTGCGCGCGCTAAATGCTGATGACGTGCGACGCAACCCGCAGGGTGCGTGGCTAACTGATCCGACTGGACAGATTCAAGGCAAGGCCACCTTCAGCTGCAAACTAGTGCCTCACGTCAAGCTGAGTAGCATCGCCCGCAACACGTCACTCGATCCGATTTTTGACAAACACGAGCCAATCCTCGCAGCTTGTTTACGGGATCTAAACGGGGCATTGAAACATGTCTCCACGGAGCTTCGGCAAAAACTCACTGACAAGCTCATAGATAAACAGAAGCATGAAGGAAAGAAATCCATCACCGAAGCTGACAGACGCAGATGGGAGCTGCCGAAAACACATTGGCAAGAATGGGAGGTGCCCTTCGACACTGATCCAAGCTGGCCCCAGGAGCTTCAGCAGTCACTAACTGCTTACCGCTCCGCTTGGCGGATGAAGATGGACGAAGTTAACGCCTGCATAGCTACCAACGCCGACGTGGAGGAGCTTGTTGACAAGCCAGATCCTTTGAACGGCTTGAGTGGCGTCATGCGAGTCACAGGCCCATTCACGGTCGAAGGGGTCCGGCCCGAGGAACTTTCGCTAGGCAACATCCACTGTGGCTCTACGGCCGGTGAATTCGAGCCGAACGGTCTAGGGCCTGAAGCCGATAGCCAAAACCTACGTGCGTATCTATCACAAATGGTGGGACACCTTCGCAGCGATGGCTTAACCTTTCTGGGTAATCAACAAAGGAAGTTCGCGAACCTAGATCCGTTGTTCGAAGACTCATCCGCCTCGCTCATTCACGCAGAGGGAGCTTGGGACGGTGCAAATGGTGCCAAGGGCAACACGGTCGCTGTCAGCTTTGGGCCGCAGCACGGACCAGTCAGTGCCCTCCAGATAGAAGAGACAATTCGGGACGCGAAGCAATACGATGATCTGGTGTTTGCCGGCTTCAGCTTCGACGCGGAAGCCTTCGCCGTCGTCCATGAGCAGAATCATCCCAAGCTTCGGATCCACCTCGCCCACATTCGGCCGGATCTCAACGAAGCAATGGACGGGTTGCTGAAGGACACTGCGAACAGCGAACTATTCGCAGTATTCGGTCAGCCGGAGATCGACCTCCGAGAGTCGAAGGAGGGATGGATCTGCACGCTGAAGGGGGTTGATATCTACAACCCTCTCGACAACACCGTTCGCTCAACGGGCGCCAATAAAGTGGCGGCTTGGTTTCTCGACCGCGATTTTGATGGTCGCTGCTTTTGCATCACACAAGCTTTCTTTCCCGATCAGGACGCATGGAAGAAAATCTCTAAAGCGCTTGGGAGCAGCGCGGATCTGGAAGCATTCAAGCGCCTCAAAGGCACTACTTCTCTGCCGTTCCCTAGAGGCAAGTACGGCCGGATTGCCGTGAAGGTCATTGACCCGCGCGGGAATGAGGTTATGGCGATTCGAAAGCTGAACTGAGGAAAGACATGCCCAAGCGCTCACACACGCAGGAAACTCCGGCAGATTGGCGGCCGACCCAGGCCGTCCCGGAACCCATCCTCAACACGCCGTACGAGGAACCAACGAGGCACTGGATCTACAGAGATGGATTCCCCGATCGCATTAATGGCCGCCGGCCGGCAAGTTACTGGTACACGTCGAAGAAACTCGGTACTCGCCAGCAGGACCTGCTAGCCGAAGAAGAGCGGGACGAGCTCGAACTGGTGAACCGCCTGCGCGTGGACGTCAAACGTTGGCGCGAGGCAAAATATCGAGGTGCGTCGACCGTGACGAGAGACCTATTGCTCTACTGGACGGGCAAAGATCGGTCGCGACAGATGTTCTTCTGTCAAATCGAGGCCGTCGAAACCGTTATCTATTTACTCGAGCTGGGCATTCCCGGCAGACTGACAGCAACCGGCTACAAGACATTCGAGGTCGATCAGGCATTATTGACAAACCTGCTCGCGGGCAAGCGTCCGCCCTTCGCTGCCGAAGGAGACACAAACTGGCCGCGCCTTGTTGATCCGTCTGAGAACGCCGATGACGTGCCACTCCGCCGCCTTGGGTGCAAGATGGCGACCGGTTCAGGGAAGACGGCCGTGATGGCCATGCTGATCACGTGGGCCTTTTTGAATCGCGCTCGGAATACGGCGAGCACGCATTTTCCTAACGGCATAGTGATCTGTGCGCCAAACCTAACCGTAAAGGAGCGTCTCCAAGTCCTTCGGCCCGAACATCCCTGGAACTCCTACGACTACTTTGACCTTGTACCCAACAAGTATAGGGATTACCTCGCGACAGGCAAAATTCTGATCATGAACTGGCACGCTCTCGCGCTCAAGAATGAGCATCGTGAAGGCGGAGACACTTATCGCGTTGTTCAGAAAGGTGTTGAATCTGTCGACGCGTTCACGAAAGATCGCCTGGGCGAGTTGGTCGAACGCCTTCCAGTCCTCGTTCTCAATGACGAGGCTCACCACTGCTGGAGGCCGAATCTGGCGAGCTCGTCAGAAGAAGCGCTCAAGGCTTTGACGAAGGAAGAAAAGGATCGCTTCAAGGAGGAACAGGAAGAAGCACGCGTCTGGCTAGCCGGCTTGGACCGAATCAACAACTGTGGACTGAACGGAAGAACGGAAGACGGCAGGTTGCGCCCTGGGGTGCTGGCTTGCGTGGATCTTTCGGCCACACCATTCTATCTCGCCAACAGCGGTCATCC
>DATAYL010000274.1:0-6510 GCA_036272575.1 Bryobacteraceae bacterium
TGGGGGAAGATCGGTGATTGGCATTATTGACGATCGATAAACATGTACTGGCGTTGATTAGCATTCTCGGCAGTTCGCTCGACGTGCTCGGGGCGTTGTACCTCGCGTACGATTTGCTTGGCGGCGAACACGGGCCATTGCGTACTCTGACCAGGGGCGTTACGTACGGCGCGTTGGCTGGAGCGGGGTGCGGAGCGGCTCTTGGTCCGATCTTCGGGGTAGCATGTGGGGTCACGGCGGGGGCCACATTGGCGTGGGAGTTTTCGCGTGCGTCCCGGGGCGGCCCGAAACCTGGATTGTGGTATGACGCGATCATGAGCTCGATTCGAGGATGCGGCTATGCATTGGGCGCCACGTTCTTGTTCGGACGGGCATTTGGGATCACATTCGGAGTTTTGAGCGCAGCGGGACAGGTCGTTGCTTACAGGGCCGGAATTCGTCCAACACTCGACTACGCTCCGGCAGCCCGACCACGCTTAACCAAGCGCCAAACGCTGGCCGCACTCAATCGGACAATTGGCTACGCGGTTGCCGGATATCTCAGTGGCTTGGTGGCACATCAACGGACCAGGGCGCTGAGTATCGGATTGAAAGTGGGACTGGTAATCGGAGCCACGACAGCGGTTTTAAACGCATGCACGCCTTCAATCGAGTGGGGAGCGGATCACCTGCCGCCCAAGCGCATGGGTGTAGTGGGCATTGGACTGATCCTGATTGGCTTTACGCTGCAATCTTTTCAGTACTGGGTGGCGCTGCTGGACGTGACAGTGCGCTAGTGGCGCGTCTCTGAGAAATACTCGGCATTCGACTAGTCTCTGATGTGAGATGCCGTTTACTGCGGAAGCAATCATCTTAATAGTTCGCTCATTTGGACATTCTTACTTCGCTCCGACAACACACCAATCGTTTCCCTTCGTGGCTTCGATATTTGTGATATTCTCGCGGCTGCTCCGGCGGAGCGAATGGACCTACCTGTTATGGAGGGAAGAGGGATGAATAATTTAGCCCAAGGATAACAATTGCGCAGCTTGCTTTGCTACTGGGCGTCAGCTTCAAGTCCGGTCGGGCGGACACGATCTACAGTTACACCGGCAAGCCGTTCACTATCGCGGTGTCGCCTTATACGAAGCAGGATTTTGTAACTGCGGTGATAGCGACTCAGATGCCTTTAGCTCCCAATCTTCCTTTCGGGGCGATCGAAGTGAACTCGCTGAATCTTTCCGATGGTGTACAGACGATCGCGCTTGATCCGTCGCCATTGAGCGTCCTCGATGTAGCGACGGATGCCGGCGGGAACATCAATAGCTGGCAACTCTTTCTCGGCTACAGCGCATCGCATTATATTTGGACGCAGAAAACAGCGACCGTAACTGCAGAGGCGGGTTCGCTGGATGACGTCAAGCAGGCTGACAATGACGGTACACCGGGGGTGTGGAGCGTTTCTGCTGCAGTTCCGGAACCGGCGAGTGTTGGGTTGTTTGCGGCGGGCGTTCTGGGACTGTTCGCTGTGATTTCTAGAAAACGGGTGACTACTGTGGTTCGTCCGGTTTCAGATCGCTAACGGTTCCGGCTCATTTCGACGGGTCGGTAAATGCGGCCTTCCTCCAGCCGGTCCTCTCACACCCAACCGTGCGGCCGACTCTACGTCTCCTCCGTCGCGGTAACGAGCGTAAACATCACTCCGATGGTAGTGAGCCGCAACCTGCACTCCGCGCGCGAGCTTGCCCAAACGACTGATTCTGTTGAAAAACTTAACGTCGCGCGTCGGCAAATGAATACGTTCGCGTCGGTCACTTTACGGATTCCGACTGGAGCAGATCCCGAGTTGAGCGGCCTGTTTCATCAGAGACCCGAAAACTTGGTACGCCGTTATCTCCAAGGAGAAGCACGGCCCGATCCCTCTCTTTTGTATCCATAAAACGAAAGCGCGCATGACTGCCCTGTGTGCCTATCTCCACACCGGTTTTGTCATTAGCTATATCCGGCGCATATTCAACTCGCATTCCCGCAAATCCGGTCTTATCGTCGACCACCGCTGCCCATGCATCGAGACCTGGGCGGTCGAGGGTTACAACGGCTCTCCCATTCGACAGCCAGCCGTAACCGCCACGTTCGTTGCCCTTATTGTCGTGAATCAAGACGCCAAAGAACGTTGCAATGCGATGGAGAATTTTACCCTGGGCCTGAGGATTCGGCCCTTCCCCTAACGTAAGTCGGTCATTGCCTTGCTCGTCAAGGAAGACGATTGAATTTGTGAGGGAGCCCTGTCGCTTGCGTTCGTGGACTTCTGGCAACGGTGCACCCAAAATCAACCGGGCATGTCCTTGATCATCCTCAATGACGAGGCCATGCGCCCTCAGAACGCGCGGCGAATCTTGGGCGCTGACGCTACGAGAGAGTATTGCCGAAAGCCCAATGACAACGAGAATAGACGTTTGAATCCAACAAAGATGCCGTAAACGCCGGGTCTTGTTTTCAAGGCTTCCTATCCGCCGTTCTATAGACGAGTGATCCATTCATAGCTCCCGGATGAAGTTTACAGCTTCGGACAGCCATAACGTTGTGGTATCCGAGCTGGCGACGCCGTCTCCAGGACTGATCTCTTGGGCAGGTAAGCACAACTTCGAACTCGAATAAGACATAAGAAGATATTGATGTTTATGGTGAACAGCGCGCATCAGGAAGCGTCTCTAATTTGTTTGTTGAATAGATTAGCCATTCACCTTCGCTCTGATAGGCGCGCCAGGTTATTGCGTTAACGCCCGTTCTAATATGTGTCCGTCAAAACTCGGATGGTAGGCGGCGCCGCCATCGATTGTGATTACGATCACATGCTGCGCAGCACTGCTTGGCGATCGCAAAACAGATTCCTATCGCGGCGACGAGCAAAAGCCCTCGCATCAATCTCCCAGCCCAGCGGGCATTTTTGCGACTCTATCGACCACGAAGAAAAACCTTACGGTATCCGCCCAATGCGCAAAACAAATGAATGATTAGTAAATTGGTCGAGATAATCACGACCCACCGGACGGCACTCGCAGCGCCCTGCCACAAGGCACAATGAAGAAAAGAACGCATGTTGCACACTCAATCTGTTTCCGCATCCGCCGGCATGATTTCGGCGCGGCTCGACCGGCTTCCTGTCACGCGGACCATATGGAAGTTTGTCGTCCTACTTAGCCTTGGTTTTTTCTTCGAGTTGTATGATCTGCTCTATTCCGGCTACGTCGCTCCAGGACTCGTCAAGAGCGGCATCTTGACGACCACGACCGCTAGCTTGTTTGGCATGAAGGGCGTGGCGAGCTTCATTGCCGCCATCTTTTCAGGCCTCTTCATCGGTACGATTGCTTGCGGCTTTCTCGCCGACCGCTTCGGTCGTCGGGCGATCTTTACCTACTCGCTGCTCTTCTACACAATCGCAAACCTGATCATGGCATTTCAGACCACCGCCATGGGTCTGAACTTTTGGCGCTTTATGGCAGGAATCGGCATCGGCGTGGAATTGGTGACAATCGGCGCATACATCTCTGAACTTGTGCCGAAGCAAATTCGTGGGCGTGCTTTTGCTTGCGAGCAGGCGGTCGGTTTCGTGGCGGTGCCCGTGGCGGCGTTCCTATCGTATCTGCTGGTGCCTCACAAGCCCTTCGGGCTGGACGGCTGGCGTTGGGTTGTCATAATCGGTGCGCACGGGGCTGTCTTCGTCTGGTTTATTCGTCGCGCACTGCCCGAAAGCCCGCGTTGGCTGGCCCAGAACGGCAGGCTTGCGGAAGCCGAAGAACTCGTGTCCAAGCTGGAGTCGATCGTCGAAAGAGAATATGGCCGCGCCCTCCCCGCTCCGGCTGCTCCAGAACCCGTGATTTTGGGTCACACGCTTCGCGACATGTGGGTAGCGCCGTACAGCAAGCGCATCGCAATGATGAGCATTTTTAACTTCTTCCAGACCGTCGGTTTTTATGGTTTCGCCAATTGGGTGCCGACGCTGCTCATCAAGCAGGGCATCACAGTTACGAACAGCTTACTGTATTCATCGATCATAGCCATTTCAGCACCCGTTGGGCCGCTCATCGGGCTGTTTATCGGTGACAGGTTCGAGCGCAAAACGGTGATCGTTGTGTCTGCTTCCGCCATCGTCGTGTGTGGGCTTTTGTTTAGCCAGATGTCGGTCGGGGTGATCCTCATCACATTGGGTGTGTTTCTGACGCTTGCGAGCAACATCATGTCGTACAGCTTTCATGCCTACCAAACCGAATTGTTCCCCACCAGCATCCGGGCGACCGCAGTGGGCTTCGTCTACTCATGGAGCCGGTTGTCGGCAATTTTCACTTCATTTTTTATTGCCGGTATGCTGAAGCAATTTGGCACGACCGGTGTATTTGTGTTCATCGCCGCAGCAATGCTCATCGTAGTGGCAGTGATCTGGTTCATGGGACCCCGCACGCGTGATCTCGCACTGGAGAAAATCTCGCATTGACACCTGCGGCCGCCTTCGTAGCGTCTCTACAAAGAACAATCTCAGCGCGGCGGTTCTCTGAATCATGGTGTTCGGAGCTAGTTTTCGTTCGCGGAACAAATACGCCCGCATCACTCGGTCGAGAATCGAGTGGCGTCGTAGCGAGGCAAACTGCCAAATAACGCCGCTGCTGCAAGGACCAGCCCCAAGAACAGAAACAGGGCGGCGCGATAGCTGCCGGTGTGATCGAACACGATGCCAGCCAGCAGCGGGCCAAATCCACCTGCGATCGCGTACACCGTCCAGGTGTAGCCATAGATCTCACTGAAGCGGCCAAGACCGAAGTAGCGAGTGAGAAGATAAGGAACCGCGTCCGATTCAGCGCCCATCCCGACACCGACCAGAACCGCTGAGGTGTAGGCTGCCGATAAAGATCTGCCAGTCAGAACAAAGACAAGTCCAATCGCCGTGCAGAAGAGCAGAATAGCGGTTGCACGATTTGCCCGGAACAGATCGAGCAGGTAGCCGGTGAAGAGTTTGCTCGCGAGCGTGGCCAGTCCAGCAACGGAAAGAACAGTTGCGGCGGAGGCAGGCGTCAGTCCACGGTCGGTGAGCAGTGCCGCCCAGTGCGTGTTCAATCCATTTGTCGCGAAGGAAAACAGCAGAAGCGCTCCAGCGATTCCCCAAAATGCAAAACTGCGCGCCGGTCTATATATCTTTCCCGGAGCTTCACAGCCCGTTGGCTCCGCAGGGGGTTCGTACAGGAAGAGCGATACGAGCGGACCGGAAACAAGTAAGGCAAGCACACCCAAAATCGCGTAAGCAGCCCGCCAGCCATAGCTCGAGATTAAGAACTGCGCAACAGGGGGAAACACCATAAAGCCGATCCCTGAACCCGCCATCACAGCGGCCAGCGCCCGTCCACGGGCTTGGTCGAACCAGGCGCTGACAACACGGGCATATCCGAGCTGGGTCGTCGGGATGCCGGTAACGCCCATCACGGTGTAGATGGCGAGGAGATGCCACCAATGCCGCGTAAGCAGAGACAACGACGCGAACCCGAGTGCGTAGATCACAAGGCACGGCAGCACGACGCGCCTGGCCGGGACCCGGTCGAGCACTCGCCCGAGCCAGGGAGACATGATTGCGACACACAGCACCGCCACGGTGAAGCCCGACGAGATTTCAGCGCGTGACCAGCCGAGCGCCTGCGATACCGGTTTCAGAAAAATGCCGAATGTCGAAATGAATAGCGAACCGAAACTGAAGAACACCCCGCAACAGGCTGTCAAAAGAACAGCCGACCGCTTAGTCAGAAGGCGGCCTGGGGGGTGGTTGAGAACTGCGGGAGTAGCCATAGATTGCCGATCGTTTCGCTCCTGCGCGGTGCGCCTCATCACTCATCGCATGGACGCCGGTTGCGTCGATCCAGCGATTGTAGAAATTGAACAACCCGCAAACCGTGATCGCATAATAGATTGCCTCGTCGGTGTAGCCGACCGCGTGCAGCGCTGCGACATCCGTCGGGCCGATGTTTACCGAATCCTCATTGACCTTGCGCACGAAACGCAGCATCGCTTTTTCATTGCTCGCAAGCGCCGACGTTTCCAGGTCCGCAAGCACGCCGCGGACCAGTTCTTCGCTCCCGAGCAGTTCCGCCGCGACCGCGGCGTGAGATTTCGTTCAGAATGGGCACTGGTTCAGGCTCGAGGTATAGGCCGCAATCAACTCCCGAAATCCCGGCGATAACGGCGCTGGTTCCCGCATCATCTGCTGGGTGAAGCGCTCGAGATGTACGGTCGCCTCGATCTTGTACGAGAACATGTGCAGAATCTGCGGATACTCCGGACCCGCACGCCGCATCATTTCGATGGCTTTGCTGTAATTGTCCTCACCCTGATGCGCTTCGACGTCTTTCAAAAACATAGGTTCCATTGCGATCAATATCCCGGTCAAAACAAAAACTTCAAAGCAAGCTGCACGAGGCGCGGCGGAGCGGCTTGCAGAATCTGCCCGAACGCAGGCGAATTCAGGTCATTCTCCGGCAGCGCGAAGTTGGC
>DATAYL010000275.1:0-46247 GCA_036272575.1 Bryobacteraceae bacterium
GAGATGCGGCGGGAATGAAGTTGCTCGGTGGTGGTGGAAGCGTAGCAGGCGGCAAAGTCTCGTGCGATGTTCACCGGTTTGCGGTAGTCAAGCCCACAATACGGGATAGTTACCGTTTGAATGTGTGGTCCATTGCCCGAAAGCTCGTAGCTGTTTACAAAGAGATCAAGTTCGTTCCGGTCTCGATGGGTAGGCGAGTTGGTCCACATATCGAGCAGCGCGACCAGAGGCGCGACGATCTGAAAGCCCCAACCCGCTTTTCTCCCGGGAGATAAAGCATCCGGATTGAAATGGCGGATCTGGAGCACTAGCAGATCGGGAACCGCCTTGCGCAGAGCAGGATCGTTTTGATATGCCGAGGCGATCCATCCAATCAGCGCATCGATTCCGAAATTATCGTAATAGCCGCCATCGACGAAATGAAAATCGCCAGTGGAAGCAGAGCGCAAATTGGAACGCGCCGCGGGTGCAACGTAAGGGAATGAGGCGGAGAGGCGCGCCGCTGTATTCACTCGAATGTCGAACGGCTTCTGGATGTCGGGGTATAGATCGTAGAAGTTGGCGATGCCGCGAGGGTCGTTCGGAGGAGGAAACCGGGTAGTAGAGAAGACTACATGCTGGCCGCGTTCGACAAGCATGGAATTAAAGAGCAGAGCCGGCACGGCAGTTCCCTTCTCCGCCCAGTCGGACAGATATGTATCGTTGTTGGGCGATGTCGATGGAGAAACAGGATCCGGACTCAGCCGATTGGTTACGGCCCACTTTTGTTCAAGCGCCCAGCCCCGATCTACCGTGAGAGGCCGGCGAAATGCCGGAAAAATCGTTCGCCAGAAATCCGGACTAGTCCAGCCCCAGGCTACTTCATTAATGGCGGAAGCACGTGCGTTCTCGGCCATGCGCTCCTCCTTGACGCGGCCGGTGAACGAAGCGGCGTAGATCATCGAGCCTAGCGATCCGCCCGAAACGGAACTAATCAAGGCAACCGAGTTACGGAAACCATGTACTCCGCCCTTCTCCGGGAAACGCGCATCTAGCTCCTCGAGGACTTTCGCCGTCCAGGCAGCAGCCTGGATGCCGCCGCCCGGTGTCGCCACCAGGATTAAACGCCGCTGGTCTTTGGCGCGCGCGGCGAGATAGGCGGATGGTGTCAGATACTTTTTTACATCGAGCGTTTGCAGCCGTGAGACCGTCTCCGGAGTTTCGACGCGAAAGAAATGATCGGACCCGGGCATGTTCGCCGTCACGATCGCCAGACCCGCCACGCTCAACAGCAGCGGGAAACGGTAGCGGTCAAAGAAGAAGGCCAACGCCGATAGAAACCAGCAAATCACGATCAAGAAAAGCAACACGTAAGCGAGTGCAGGGACGCGGGCAGGCGATGCCGTAATGTTGGCTTTATCGAACCCGACCAGGACATAGGTTGCCAGCGCAAGTAACGCCAGAGCGAGCGCGAAAACATGTCCGGAGCGCAACTTCAAGCGCGTGCCCTCGTCGCTATGAATAGCAGCCAAATAGCCCTGGCTGGCGGGTTGAAAGAGACGAAATGGTACCTGGCTAGCACGCCCAAGCGCCCTTTTCATCCGGCGAAAACCTCTGGCCGGTAAGGCATTACGCTCCGGCCCGGGCCAACAATAGAGATGCCGAAACCAGCGATCCATCCAAGGCACATGATTGACCGGAAAAACCAGGAGCGGCGGCGGATACGGCGTGACGGCTGGATCAGTCAAAGCGAGCTGAGCAATTTTGGCGAGCAGCGTCAGTCCCGAGGCGGCCAGCAATGCCACTACTGCCGCGCTAGCACCCCACATACGCTCGGAGGCACCCGTGCGAATCAGCACCGTAATCACCAGGGAGCATGCCGATAAGAGTCCCAGCGCGAAGGTGAGTCCCGGGCGTTTCTGCTGGACTTCGAAATGATGAGAAAAATGCGGCGCTTCCACATTATCTGAGAAGCGCAAAGTGCCATAATGCAACGTCAGATTCAGGGTGCTGATGGCCGTAAAAGCGAGCAGAAAAGCAGCGAAGGCGACAGCAAACACGTCGGCCCAGACCGCGCCCAAGTCATTTCGCTGGTCGAAGAGATTGCCAAGCAACGCGCTTGCGCTCGTGAATTGTGAGACCGGACCAAAAGCTGCCAGCAGTAACAGCGTTAGCAGGGGGACGCGCACAAAAAACGCGAGACGCACGCCCCGGCCGATGAGCAGCCAGCTCATAGATTCTATTTACTGATTTGTCTATGGTAACGGAAGCTCGATGGTAGAGGTGGAAGTCTCGGCAGCGGAGCGAATTGGACGGCGCAGACGCAGCACGGTTTCGCGCTCGTTTTCCTCGGCGAAGTTCTTGGTACGCGCCTGCAGGAGGTCATTCAACGACACAACCCCGATGAGTTCGGGCTCGTTCCAGGACTTGAGAACCGGCAGAGTCGTCAGACCGGTCTCCACCATGCGATAGACAACCACTCGCAAGGGGTCATTTGAGTAAGCGACAGTGTCCGTTGCTAGCGGTTCTTCCACCATTTCGGCAGGCCGCATTACATCGCGCACGAACAGAATCTCCAGCGGGTCCAGTGCATATTCACGGCTCAGGTGGTAACCGCGGCGCGCGATCTTTTCGGTGAGAATCGAGCGCTTTAGAAGCAAGACAACCATACTGTACGAGAGGAAGCAGGCGATCAGCAGGGGCAACAACATGTTCAAATCATGCGTAAGTTCGATCGCAAAGACGATACCGGTGAAAGGACAGGCCATGGTGCCGGCCAGGGTGGCGCCCATGCTGACGAGCTCCCAAAAACCGGCTCCGTAGTGCGGCAGGAACAACGATTCCAAAGCACCCAGAGCAGCACCGGTCATGAGCAACGGGGCCACCACGCCCCCGGAAGTACCGGAGCCGAGCGAAATAATCCAGATGCTTGCTTTCACCAGCAAAACACCGAGAATCAGGTGTAGCGCTACGTTGCCTTTGAGCAGGAAGCCAATTACGTCATAGCCGACTCCGAGGGCCTGCGGGAAAATGAGTCCACCGATGCCGACAAACACTCCGCCAATCGCAGGCCACCACATCCAGTGGATAGGCAGTTTGTGGAACAGATCTTCCGCGGCGTAAACGCCCTGGGTCATAAGCGCGGAAAAAGCGCCGGCGAGCAGACCCACCACCAGGCAACTCAGAATTCCGTAGAGTCCGATCGCGAGCGGATGAGGCGGAACGGGGAATAACGGGCCGAGTCCAAGAATATAACGGCGGCCGATACCCGCCGTGACGCTCGCCAGCGCAACCGGAATCGCGCTGCGCGGCTTCCATTCAAAAAGCAGCAGTTCGACAGCCAGCAGAACGGCGGCCAGCGGTGTGGCAAATACGGCTGACATCCCTGCAGCTGCGCCAGCGACCAGCAGCGTTTTGCGTTCGGTATTGGTCAGATGAAAGAGCTGCGCGATCAGTGAGCCGAATGCACCCCCGGTCATGATGATAGGGCCTTCAGCGCCGAATGGGCCGCCCGAGCCAATTGAGATAGCGGCGGAGATCGGTTTCAAAATAGCCAGTTTCGGCTGGACGCGGCTGCCGCTCATCAGAATGGATTCGATGGCTTCGGGGATGCCGTGGCCACGAATGCGCTCGGAACCATAACGGGCCATGATGCCGACGATCAAAGCGCCGATAACAGGAACAGCAATGGCAAAAACCCCGAGATGATTACCAGCGGGGGAGGAAAGCGCGGTACCGAAGCGGCCGTAATAAAAGAAATTGGTAAAAAGTCCGATCAGCTTAAGTAGCAGCCAGGCGACACCCGAAGCGACGGCGCCGATTACGACGGCTAGCAACGAAATCGGCAGGACGCGCAGGGTGGTGGTGAAATCTCCCAGTTCTTTGACAACGGAGCGGTGCGTTTGGCTCATAGGGCAGCGGCATCCTCAACGGAGGAGCGGACGATTGCGCCTAAAGCTTCCGACAGCGCAGGAGCCTGTTTCTGCATTTCCTGCCAGTGAATAACCGAGAGTTGATGAAGCGCTTCTTCGCCCGCCTCGGTGAGTTCGATCAGAGCCTCGCGGCGGTCCTCCGAGTGGTGGCGCCGAACCACCATGCCTTTCTCGACCATTCGGTTGATGAGCTCAACTGTACTGTGATGTTTCAAACAGAGGCGCTGTGAAAGGACGGTAATGGTCGGACGCAGGTCGGCGGGCAGCCCTTTAACTGTGAGCAGGAGCTGATGCTGTTGCGGCTCAAAGCCGGTTTCACGCGCCGCTTGTTCGCTGAAATGCAAGAACTTACGGATGCGGAAGCGGAATTCAGCAAGATGCTGATATTCAAAAAGGGAGAATTGCCGAACGAACTCAACGGGAGGTGGCGCCACATAAGTATCGTAGCACGATATTTCTTTAGGAGAAAAAAGGCCCTGGTAAAATGCCCAGCTTCCGAGACCCGTGCGAATGGGATCAACTGCCGTCTGGGAAGCCGCGGCCATGCAAGATTATCAGGTAGCGGGAGCCTTCGGGCCTGGGAATGGAGGCGCGCCACCCATCGGGGTAAGGCTTTAATCCGCGTGGGAGGTCCCGGATACGCGCTCCTTCCGCACCTGCGAGCCGTAATACATTCGCGCAGATCGCAAGTGACACCTCTGATTCGCGCTCGAAGTCGAGGGCAAATGCGAGCAGCAGCCGCGAAAGAAGCGCCGGGAGAGCGAAATTGGACGTCCTTTCACGCTCCCCTGAAGCCGGCGCTCGTGAACCGGCGCTTCGCTGAAAAGTCCGCATCCCAATATTGGAAGACAGTCAGGCAACTCGACCTCAAGCCGGCTGATTACCGCTTCCACGGATTCTCGAAGATGCTCGATCTCGTCCTGGCTGATTAAGACGTTGCGCCCCGACCGCACACGGCTGCTTGCAACGCCTAATACTGAAGCACTAACTACCGGTGACGGTCACTAACGTAGCCTCTTCGTCCTTGGCTCCGTGACGGGGCTCCTTCGGTTTAGGGAAGAAGAATTTCTTGTTGGATGGGCCGCACACGTATTCATCGACGTAATACTCGCCATTGACTTTGGTCAGACGCAGGTAGCTGCGGGTCGAGGCGATATTATTCTCAATGGTCAGCGGCACTGTGAGCTGGTGGGTTAAACCGCTTCCAAGATAGACAATTGTCTGACCAAGGGGCAGCGGCACCTGAACAGTGTGCTTACCCGGTTGTAACACTGCGGTTCCCCAGTGCGCTTGAACGGGAAGGTTAAATGTTCCTTGTTGCGCGTTCGCCTGCATCGCAGTTAGACCGATGCCGATCGCCAACGCTGAGACAAAAGCCGTACGATTTGATTTTCTTTCCACAACGCTTCTCCTGATAGATCTGTTACGGGAACTTCTTTGCTATTGAAGCCGTACACAGCGTTATACGCGGAGAAGTCAGTTGTCAGCTCTCAGAAGAAGATCAGGAAAGTGTCAAGAATTAACTGGCTCTCTTGAAAAGACTTCGAAGAGCGGATCAAATTGAAGGGGGAAAGAAACGAAGCACAGAGTTTGCATTTTTAAGTATGCGGTGTAAAGCATGAGTAATCCGCAAGATAATCCGTCCGGCAAAGGCGTTAGCCGGAAACTCCGATTCGGGGCCTTCGAGGTCGACCTCGATCAGCAAGAGTTACGCAATCGCGGGATCAGGGTGCATCTGCAAAGGAAGCCTTTTCAGATCCTGGAGCTTTTGCTTCGGAGGCGGGGAGCGCTCGTCACGCGCACGGAGCTCGCGCAACATCTCTGGCCCGGTTTGCATGTTAATTTCGGCCGCGGTTTAAATACGGCGATCAATGTTCTTCGGCAAACTCTGGGTGACTCCTCCGCCGGTTGCCGCTTTATTGAGACGCGGTCGGGGTTGGGCTATCGCTTTCTGGCGAGCGTGGAAGAAGTTCCGGAAACCGATGGCGAGCCCCCCTCGGACAGGTCGACTGATTCCATCGCTATATTGCCGTTTGATAATGCGACAGGCGATCCGGCCATGAGTGCGGTCGTAAACCACATGGCCGAAGATCTGATCGCCAGTCTATCCACGCTGGAGCACGTCAGAGTCATCGCACACACGAGCGCGCTTCGATACAGAATGCCCGAGAACGAGCCTCGGAGCGCCGGGCGCGAACTCGACGTACGAGCTGTGCTGACGGGCCGAATAGAACGCCGGGATCAATCGCTGCTCCTGACTGCCGAATTAGTCGATGTAAAAACCGGACGGCATTTGTGGGGCGAGCAATATGAATTCACGCCCGACGGCGTCCTCGACGTGGAAATCAGCATTTCCTCGGCCGTCATAAAGCGCCTCAATCTTCCTTCTGCCGCGAGTGAAGTAAGCCCAATAAAAAAACGCTACACCTCCAAGGTGGAAGCCTACCAGGACTATCGAAAAGGCAAATATCTTCAAAACAAGCTGACGGAAGCGGATCTGGGAAAAAGTATCGCTCATTTTGAATCGGCCATTGCGGCGGATCCGAGCTATGCGCTTGCCTACACTGGTCTGGCGGACACATACATCCTGTTGGCCTTTCTCGGAGTACTTTCTGCCACGGCGGCTCGTAGCCGGGCTGAGGAACTGACCCGGACGGCTCTCCAGATCGACGATGAACTTGCCGAGGCCCATGCGTCGCTTGCCAGTATCCGAAAAGTTTTTGACCGTGATTACCTAGCTGCCGAAATGGAGTATCATCGCGCGCTCCAACTGAGTCCTGGTTCCGTGGATGCACATCGCGCATATGCCGCGTTTCTTTCGGCGATGGAGCGGCCAGCCGAGGCGCTAGAGGAAATTCGAAACGCACAGGGAGCGGATCCGCTTTCGCTGGCCTTGAACGTAGAGGCGGCCAGGATCCTCTACATGGGTCGAAGTTTCGAGCAATGTATTCAACAAGCCTGGCAGACTCTCGTTTTGGAGGCGACCTTCGCTCCCGCCCAACACCTGCTTGGACTGGCCTACGAGCAGGTTGAAATGTATGAAGAAGCGATCATCGAACTGCAAAACGCTCAAACCTGCTCAGCATATGAACCGGAGGTGCTGGGAGCTCTCGGCCACGCGTACGGCCGTGCAGGAAAAGCGGAGGAGGCCACGGACATACTTGCTAAACTTGACGGCTTATCCACGCGGCGCTATGTTTCACCGTACTGGCGCGCCATCCTCTATGCTGGCCTCGGCGCAAAAGATCTTGCGCTGGACGAATTGAAGAAGGCCTTCGAAGAGCAGGACGTCTGGCTGGTTTGGCTTAAGGTGGAACCACGCTTTGACCCCCTTCGCGCAGATCGCCGTTTTGTTCAGCTACTCGAAGCAGGCGGATTCAACGCCGAAGTGCTCTCGCCAGCTCACTTCGTAGCCAGGTCAGTTGGCTGAATCATTCGGGCATCTCCCTCGATCTATATAGCCATGCCAAATGCAAAGAAGGTTGCGCTCATCACCGGCGCCAATAAAGGACTTGGATTCGAGATGGCCCGGCAGTTGGCACAAGCCGGCGTAAAGGTAGTGTTGGCGGCTCGTGATCCGCAAAAGGGCCAGACCGCGGCCGATAACTTGCAAAAAGAGGGCCTTGATGTCCAGTTCTTGAAACTGGACGTCACCGACAAGCAAGACCGAATCGCGGCGGCTGCGTTTCTCGAAAAAAATTTTGGACGATTAGACATTCTCATTAATAACGCCGGTGTTTCCTTAGACGGCCTCGGAGGCGGCCTGGCGAGCACAACTTCCGAGGATTCACTACGGCGGAGTTTTGAGACGAACCTATTCGCACCGATCGCGTTAACACAGGTGCTGCTGCCGCTGCTCAACAAAAGTGATGCCGGCAGGATTGTTAATATGTCAAGTATCCTGAGCTCCCAGACACTGCACGCCGATCCGAAGAGTCCGATCTACGATTCCAAATCGCTGTCCTATGATGCGTCGAAGACCGCCCTGAATTCGTTCACAATCCATTTGGCTCACGAGTTAAAGGACACAAAAATAAAGGTCAACTCGGCCCATCCGGGATGGGTGAAGACCGATATGGGTACAGAGGCAGCGCCGATGGAAATTCCGGAAGGCGCGAAAACTGGAGTAGCATTAGCGCTGCTCGAGGAAAACGGGCCGAATGGAGCATTCCTGCATTTAGGCAAACCGCTGCCCTGGTAAGCGACGCTGCTCATTTAGAGTCAGCGGTGACGGCCGAAGCTACGTCCAGCCGATCGTGCTATCCGGCCGAAGCTCTTACCCGGCGAACGCTGAAATGATTTTCCGAACTGCTTGCCCAGGGGCGAGTTGCTCTCGGGCGGATGACCGCCAAAATGCGCACCGTTCTCTCTGCCTTCAAGCGGCGCTCGACTATTCGCGTACTTGGACGCGGTGAAGCCACCGTGCTGCACGTAGCGGCTGTCGGCATAGCTTTTCTGGGTGAAGGTGCCGGTTGAGCCGTACTTCGCAACACCTGTTTCACTTCGACCGTAATACGTCGTGCCCGTGCGTTGGGCTTGCTGGTAACGCGTCCAGTCTGCGCTAGGCACAGGTTGATAGGAATGATGCCAGAGTACGTCGCGCAGAATCAGGTACTCGGGGAGCCACGTCCAGAACGAACCGCCATCGCGATGTTCCCAATAGCCGTATTGGTTGCGCCCCTGTTCCGGTGTCGCCATGTAAGCGAATCCGGGCGGCTCGGGAACTGTATTCGCCTCGCTGTCATACAACCCGAAGTCCTTGTGAGCGAGCGTCATGCCAATGTTGTGCTCGAGCCCGCGCCACTGCTGCCCGGAAATTGTCTGCCAAGATTCGCTCGAAGTGACTGTCCCGGGCGCACCGGGACTCGGCACCTTGGTGACTACCTTTTCGATCCGGCTCCGGTATTCGTCAGACTCTCGGTCGAGGTCTTCCAGGACTTTGTCCCACTCGGTGTAAAGCTGGCTGGTCTGTTGTAACAGCGCGTCGGCGGCACTCCCACCGGAATTCTCGTCGGCCTGCTTAAGCATCGCGCCGCCAGTTAAATAATCGGCCGCCGTCAGTTGTTCGGATGGCTTCGTGGCTAATTGCTTCGCGGTTGCCGCCCACTCGGCGGCGTCCTTTTGGCGTTTCTCCAAGGCTGCCAAACGTGCGCTCAGGTCTTCGCGCTTGGCCGGCCAGTCTTTTTCCGCTTGTTCGACCTTGTTTGCGAGGACCGAGTAATTAGCCGCGGCAAGCGTTGCGGCGGAACCAGCAATCGACTCCATTGTCGATGCAAAATCCCGTTTAAAGTTCTCCCGCTTATCGTAGTCGCTGAAAACGGAAGCCGCCTTGTCTTGCCCCTCGGTGCGAAGCCGCTTCTCGTCATCAAGCAGTCTGCCGATTTCGCCTACGGACGAGTGCTTGTTTCGCTGAATCAACCCGTCCAATTGGGCCGCTACAGCATCGGCCCGTTTCAGGTCGGCATCAGCTTCGTCCAAGCGCGCCTGCCACGCAGGGTCGAACGCAGGCGTTTGAAACAATGCCGGATCGCTGCGGATCGATTCGGTTATCGCCTGCCGCCGGGTGTTCACCGACTGCTCAATCTCTCTGAGCTGCCGCTGCCCGCTTAGAACGTCCGCTTTCAGCTGCGAGGGGACACCCACAAACAACAACGAGAACAAGCCGATGAGCGCCGCCAGAACCAGCGCCAAAAGAAACGTCGCACCACTCAGGCTCGACTTGTTGTTCATAACTCGCTCCCCAACTTACTTACCCGCGATACACTGTCACATCCCCGGGATCGACGCGCAAGGAAACGTAAGCGGTAAATGGCTCATTAGCCAACTTTCGAACCGTCAGGATATGTCTTTTGTCGTCCTCGAAGCGCCAGACGTAGCAGCCCGTACCTTGCGGCGACCGTTCACCGAATACGCCAATCTCCCGGCTCCAGCGATATTTCCAAAGCGCCTCTTCAAATTCGAAATTGTCGGCGGGATTCTGCCGCCGGTCGATTTCGCTCAGATCCTCTTCCGTCAGTCCGAGCTCGTCGAGCGTAATTTTCCTGCCGTCCACATGGCCGAAAACTTGAATGCCGTCACTTCCGTTCAATGTTTCGAGCGAGACCCGGCGGTTGCGATAAAGACCGCTGATCTCAATCCAACGCTGCGTGCCAATCTCAAGCATGGCGCGCTGATCGACTGTAAAATCGAGATCGGCAAACTCGTCGCCGATGCCGACGACCGAGATCGTGTCGCCCGTACGCGCGTCGGTGACTTTTAGATTGGCGAGGTCCTCGACCTGGGAAGGGTCGACGCGCGTGGGGCCGTTCTTCGAACCAAAAAACATAGAATTACTTGTTTTGCGGTGCCGGCAGCGCGACCGGGAAGCTTGGCGGAGGAAGAGCGCGCTCCCGCTTCAGCGCTTCCAATTGCGCATCCACCGAGTGGTCGCCCAATTGAGCAAACTCCGCTTCCAGGTTTTGATCCTTGGTGGCAGCGCCGAGCTGCTGGAAAGCCTTGGCGGTTGCTTCCTCTTTGGCTACGCGCTCTTCAAAACGGGAAAGCTGTGCGAAGGCATTGTCGCTCTTGGCCACGCCCGCCATCGCCTCGGCAACTTTCTTCTGGGCGGCGGCCGCATTCTTCCGGGCTACCAGTGTGGTGGCAGTGCGCTCGCCGTCATCAATTCTACGCTTCAATTCCATCACCTGGTTTTTGAGGTTGTCGCTCGCTTGCCGGGCCTGGTCGATGGCGGATTGCATCGCAGTGACCTGCTGATCGGATTCCGACTTTTTGGCTAGCGCCTTCTTCGCCAACTCCTCATTGCCGGCGTCGAGCGCCTGATTGGCGCGCGCCTTCCAATCCGACGACTGGCGCGCGTACTTCTGATACTCGGCATCAAGGCGATTGTAATTACTCATGGCAACCGCCGACGCGCGTACTACGTTGTTCAACTCCTCTTTCATGTCGGCGATTGTCTGGCGAACTGTGGAATCAAAATTCGCGTCTTCAAGTGAACTCACCGCGTCATTGGCGTGCCCGCGCACTACCCGCCCGCCGCGTCCGAATAAGTCTGAAAAGAAACCCATGTTCTATGCCCCTGATTCGTTTCCCTAGTTATGCAAGCTGCTCCAACAGTCGCTTGGCAACAGACAAATCGGCCAAGAGGAAGTTCAAGCAGGAAAGAATATCGTCCTCGTCATCAGGACCAAGTTCCTGCAATTTGGCAAAGTTGCTCAGCGCCACGGCGGTTTGTCCCTCGCCCATCGCATACAACTGAAAGTGCGATGTCGAAATACCATTGTCCGCCTGCAGCATGAGGCGCAGCACTTGCGGCGTCAGCTTGCCGTCGGGAACCGTCAGACAGGTGAGTGAAAAGAAGATTACCTGTCCCTCCACTACCGCGTGAATAGTGAGTCCGCTGTCAGGTTGCCGGATAGCGAAAACGCCCGGGGCGGTGTCTTCCGTTTCAAATCCATTGTCGGCCAGGAGTGCATGAATGTGAGCACTCGTAAGTGTGTCGGTTTCAATCATCTGTTTCCCTTAGCCCCTCCCAGTAAACGAATCTGCGAAAGAAAAAGTTCCCTCGCGGCGTGCGACCATCATCCCAGTATGACCATGAAAGTTTCGACGACCGGTGCGGTTTTAACATTTGCCTTGTTACTCGGAACAAATACCGCGCCAGCCCAAGATACAAAGGATCCCATTGACAAAGCTATGGACGCCTGCCTGGCTGGTCCGGGCGGCAACAACACAGTTGGGCAAGTCGATTGCGCGGCCAAGGCGGCAGCTTCCTGGGATCGAGAACTGAACCAGGTATATCAAAAACTGCTGAAGACGCTCGATCCGTCATCTCAAACTTTGTTGCGGAACTCTCAGCGACAATGGCTCGCCTTTCGCGATGCGGAGAAGAAGTTCGGCGCCGGCCCTTGGAGGGCCAAGCAGGGGACGATGGTTCAGGTCACCTTGGAATTGGTAAACGTGGAGATCTTACGTAGCCGGGTACTCACGCTCCGCGATTATGCGGGCAGTGGAAATCCATCTTGATCAACCATCTTGATCAAACATCCTGACAGGCATCTTAACCGAATGCTCATTCAATCCGTCATCGATTACTCTGAAGCCCGCACAGCCCTCGATCTTATATCCGCCGAGATGCTTCGACGCGGCAAAGCAGGCGTAATTGCGATCTGCGACGCCCATGGGGACCTCATCACATTTGCGCGCCTGGATGGCGCACCACTTTCTTCCATCGCGATCGCCATGAACAAAGCTTACAGCGCCGCTCGCGAGCGCAAACCCAGCAAAGAGATCGGCAACGCAGCCCGTCAACCAGGCAAGGAGTTCGATATCGGCTATTTCGGCGACCCGCGTTTTACCGGATGGGGCGGCGGCGTACCGGTCTGGCGTGAGGGACAGGTTATCGGGGCGATAGCCGTCAGCGGCTTACCGGAAGCAGAAGACGTCGAGCTTGCCGAAATGGCTGCCAAGTCGATCATGGACATTCGCTAAATGGCTACGAATGCTTCCGCCGTAGCTGCTGGTCCGAACCACAAACTGGGTCTCGGTGTCTCGCTGATTATCACCGCCTTCTTATGCTCTGCAGTAATGAGCAGCTTCGGCAAAGAGTTATCGAATGTGCCGCCCACGCTGACGCTCTTCTGGCAATATTTCATCAGCTTCGCCGTATTCGTACCGACAGCATTCAGAACGGGAAGGGCCAGCCTCAAGACCGATCACCTCACATTGCAGATTGTACGCAGCCTCGCCGGCTCCATTTGCCAGTTGCTGTTTTTCATTGCCGTGAAATCGATTCCCCTGATGGATTCGGTCCTGCTGTCGAATGCCGCGCCCTTATTCATTCCGTTCATCGTTTATTTCTGGTTCCGCAAAACGGTGCAGCCGCTAGTCTGGCTGAGTCTGCTGATTGGCCTGGCGGGAATTGTACTGATCATTAAGCCGGGTCCCCAGATGTTCCACAATCCGGCTTCGCTGATTGCGCTAGTCTCTGGTATATTTTCTGCGTTAGCCCTGGTTTCAACCAATAAGCTGGCCGACACGGAACCTCCCAACAGAATTCTGCTCTATAATTTCGGCATCTCTACGGTCCTTTTGATACCGGTGTGCATCTGGTCGTGGCGCCCGCTGCGCAGTCGAGAAGTTTTGCTGCTGCTGGGCGTCGGCGGATTTTATGCGCTAACCCAATATTTCATCATTCGGGCGTATCACTACGCCACGGCCGCCGAGCTTTCACCTTTCAATTACAGTGTGGTGGTCTTCTCCGGATTGCTCGGCTGGTGGCTGTTCGGCACGGTACCGGACGGCATAGCGATTCTCGGCACGATCCTGATCTGCGCAGGGGGCATCCTCAGCATTTCGGCTGGACACAAAGAAGGGCGCGGCCACCCGTTTGGCAGCGGACACTGGCGGTTTCGCTGGAAGTTTCCCCACGCCTGGCGAGCGGCTCGAACATGAAGGAGTTGAAACCCATCTCCATCGTGGGCGGCGGACCGGCTGGTCTGGCGACCGCCATCGCCCTTCGCCAAGCCGGAGCGCGGGTTGCGGTTTTCGATCATGCGCACCCTCCACAGGACAAGGCGTGCGGTGAAGGTTTGTTGCCCGAGTGCGTCGGAGCACTTGCTGAGCTCGGCATCCGCTTCGCGCCCGAATGCGGCTATCGTTTTCACGGGATTCGCTTTTCGGACGCCAACCATTCGGTGAGCGCCTGTTTTCCGCGTGGACCGGCGATTGGTTTACGGCGGCCGCAGCTGCATCGCGTCCTGCTGGCACGAGCAGAGGAACTCGGTGTCGAGTTGCATTGGGACGTGCAGCAGCTACCAGCTCTCGATGGGTGCCTCACAATTAGCGCAGACGGTGAGAACTCGCGTTTTCGGCGCGAACACGGCCTCGATGCTGTGGTCCGCGAAACCCGCCGGTATGGCTTCCGCCGGCATTACCGGATTGCGCCCTGGTCACCCTACATGGAGCTTTATTGGGGAACGAACTGCCAGCTTTACATTACGCCGGTGGCGGCGGACCAAGTCTGTGTAGCCGCTATGTCGCGTAATCCGCGATGCCGATTGGACGAAGCCCTGCGAGAGTTCCCCGAAGTACGGGAGCGGCTTGCCAGCGCAGCTGTTTCCTCGCGCGAAGCTGGCGCACCTTCCGTTTCACGCAAGTTACAGCGGGTCACAGCGGATGATTTCGCCCTGGTGGGCGATGCCTCCGGTTCGGTGGACGCGATTACGGGCGAAGGTCTGTGCCTTTCTTTCAAACAGGCGCTCTCTTTGGCGGACGCGGTTCGGGCGGGTGATCTTCAGTGGTATGAAGAAGAGCATGCGCGCCTGGGGCGCCGTCCACACCAGATGAGTTGGCTGCTTCTCGCTTTGGATCGTTTCCCGCGCCTCCGCCGCACAGCCCTCGCCGGCCTTGCGCGGCGGCCTTCATGGTTTGCAGCGCTGCTCTCCTTCCATGTTGTCCAATCCTTTGATGGAACACGACTGCATCGAAGTCATCCAGGCGACCATCCCACGAGTATGGCGAAAGCAACCTGGCTAAATACCGTCCTCGCTGACAGCGACAAAACCGAACAAGTGGAAGGGAACCACTATTTTCCTCGCGAGAGCATTCAGCTGCAACACCTTGAGTCCAGCAGCTACACCTCGGTTTGCCCCTGGAAGGGCACAGCACACTATTACAACGTGATCGTTGACGGTAAGAAGAACGACAATGCCGCCTGGTATTACCCGGAGCCGAAAGAAGCAGCCGCCAATATTAAGAATCACGTGGCGTTTTGGAAAGGCGTCGAGGTTAGGGATTGAGACGGGGTTGGCGCCCTGCGCACATTGAAGCGCGCCCCCAATTTAAATTATTCGTCGCAAAAGCCTGCAAAAAATCTTTCAGGCTCATAGTGGCAGCCACTAGCCGGAGCCTAATAGAAGGCGGCTACAGCTCCTCGGATGGAGTGATCGAAAGGGAAAGCGGCTGAAAAATGCCTCGGAAGTAGCCCTCGAATCTTGGCATTCAGCGGATCGTCAAACCAGGCGCGAAACATCAGAATATCGCCATCGGCCACAGCTTGTTTCAATTGCTCTAGATTTTGATCTAGCGGACCATCCGCTACATTGATCACGCTAAATGAGCGCGGATAGATACTGCGCACCAGATCGGGCGTTGATGCCGCACCTTTACGCAGCTCGCAATAGGGAGCGGTTTTCGAATAGTAAGCAGCATTTTTGTGCTCCGGAATAAGCAGCACATCGGGATTGGCATCCGCCACCTGTTTGATCACGCTGAAAGACAGAGGCAATACCTCGTCACCGTTGGAGTCGATGTAAAAAAGAGTCGCGCCCCAGCGCTTCCGAGCGTAGAAGATTTTCTCGTTTAGCGTCTGAGCCGCGTTGGCCCAATTGGATTGGTACACGGCCGTTCCGTTTGCTGAAAAAATCAGCGCTTGTGGCCGGACCGTCACTCCAACGCGCAGTCCGGCGCGTCGAAACCGCGCGAAATATTCATCAATGACGCCTTGCATCTCGGGCGCCAGGCGCTCCGCTTGTCTCGGGTCGCCGATGTAGGTTGTGGCATGGGGAAACTGTTCACCTTCGATGTCCCACGTCACCATACCCTGCGCGTTCATCGCCTTGAGGATGACAATGCTGTGATCCGCCCATTCAAGCAGCCGCCGGTGGAACGCATTTCTGCCGGCGATTGTCACCACATCGAGAGAAGAATCCAAAAACCATCCCCGCGGATTTCGCGCCCATCCCGTCGCCGCAGTCCCCAGGATGAGGCTGCCGATCGGGCGCCGGTCCACCCACGAGAGAGTCGCCGGATTTATCCTGGCGAAGAAGCTGAAAAGATCCGGAGCGATTCGCTCGGCCCCAGCTCCCGCCGACGCAAACCGCAAGGTAGGCGTTACCTGATCCGATGCGCTAGGTGCCATAAAGCGGCTGCTCAAAGAAAGACTGTCTGAACACTTAGTGTCGTGCCCGGCCGAAATCCGCAGCGGAAGAAAGAGGGGAGGAGTTTCGTTATTGATCTTCGGAGGCGTAATTAACCCGTCGTCGTTCGGCGGATTACGCGATAACTGCAGGGCTAACATGTCATCAGATAATTCCTCGGGCACTACGCGAGATTTATCGGCACCCCTAAGTTGCCATCTAACCCGCGCAGCTTTCGGGTTGTATTTAAAGGTTGCCCCGCGATAGCTAAAAGAACGCAATCCAGTGGCTTCGAGCTGCAGTATCGGTGAATTCATTTGAAATAACGCAGCTTGAGTCAGCATGAAAATGCAGGCGACCCGTCTGGAGACCTGCCGCGCGCTTTTCCAAGTCATTGCTTGTACTAGTACAACAGTAATGATGAAGAGCAGTGCGAGATGGCAAAGCGCAGCCCTTACCTTCAAGCGCAAGCCCTCCGAGTGATTGAAGAGGGAACACTCATTGCTAAGTTGAAAATATTTTACTTGAACTGCTGGTTTATCCGAATGCTTTTCGCATTAATTGACGATAAGTACGACAGAGGGTGATTAAAGGATGAATATTGGGTACGGGATAGTTCGAGTGGCTTATTACTAAGTTGCGTTGACACTTCGCTGATCATTTTGCGGTAATGACAATCAGAAAAGTTGTAAGTCGACTTCCTCGGAGGGAATCGCTTTATGAAGTCATTTCGCAATCAGTCTAGCTGTCTCTTCAGCTGTATTACCCCGCTGTCTTGCTGTTCATAAGCTCTTCTTCCCTGATGTCCCCCTTGTTTTGAGATCGGACTATCTTTCTATGAATAGGTATCTTTGCTTTTTATTTGTTCTCCAACTTAGCCTTTGGAGCACTACTGTCCTTAAGGCGGAAACCCTCACTCATCCCGCGGAGACCAAGGCGGTTGAGGCAGCCTACGTTCTTGGGCCGGCAGATCAGCTTTCCATACACATCGTGGATCTGGACGATGTTTCGGATAAACCGGTGCGTATTGACCCGAACGGCTATCTCGAACTACCCCTCATCGGACGGATATCAGCGGGGGGCCTGACGCTCGAGCAATTGCGCTCCAGACTCGCCGCCAAAGCGGCCAAATACATCGAATCGCCGGAAATCACCATTAATGTGCTCGAATACCGGAGTCGCGCGGTGTCAATTTTGGGACCGGTCACCGCTCCGGGCTTGCATCAGCTGCAAGGCCCAACCCGCTTGACTGACGTCATCTCGCTGGCCGGCGGTCTCCGGCCTGATGCCGGCCAGAAACTCACGATCACCCGCCAGATCAGCCAGGGCACGTTGCCCCTGCCCAGCAGTCATCTGGATCCCTCGGGGCAGTATTCGATCGCCGATCTTCACTTGAACACGCTGCTCGATGGCAGCAATCCGAAGGAGAACATCGAAGTGCGGGCGAACGACGTGATTTCGGTTTCGCGCGCCGACTTGGTCTATGTGATGGGTGAAGTGAAGAAGGCGGGCGGTTTTAGCCTAAACTCCGATGAAACAATGTCGATCACCCAGGCACTATCTCTTGCCGAAGGAACGATTTCGGGAGCGGCCACCAGGAAGGCTCGTATTTTGCGTGCAGTCAACGGCAAACCATCCAATACCCATGAAGTCCCCGTGGACTTAACTAAAGTGCTGTCCGGCGCCGCGCCCGACCTCGAATTGCACGCCAACGATGTGCTTTTTGTGCCCAATAACTTGCCCGCCTCTGCCATGAAGCGTGCCCTCGAAGCGGCTATCCAGGCAGGTACTGGCGTTGCGATCTACCGCTTCTAATGTCTGATTCAAGGTTCAACTCGGGTTTCGAAAGAAGGGAAAAGTCGATGGAGGAATTAGAAAAAACCACCGGGAAATTAGCACTCACCGCACCTGTCCTGGTGCGTCCCGCGAACGGTCTTCATCTGAGTCATTTCAAGAACATGTCCGGCGAAAAACGGCAGGAAGGCTCCGATAGCTTGTTCCTCGAGTACGCACGGCTCTTTAAACGGCGACGCGGGCTGCTGCTCTGCTTTGCCCTGGGTGGCGTCCTCCTCGGATGGGCTGTCACGATCGGTGTGCAACCCGTCTACCGGGCGCGGACCTCGCTCGATATCCAAAATCTCAATGCCGACTTCCTGGACATGAATAAGGTGTCCCAGACCAATGGGAACGATGCCACCTCTTCGGAAGCTTACGTCCAGACCCAGATTAAGCTGCTGCAAAGCGACACCCTGCGCGAGCGAACGGTCAATGCGATCGCCCGCGACGGTGCTGTATCGGCACAGCAGCGGGAAGACCTCTTTTCAAGTCTGCGCCGCAGCCTTCATTTGCCCGGCGATACGCCCGTGACCAAACAAGAACTGCTAGGGTTCACCGCCAAGCACTTGTTGGTCAAGCCAGTCGGTCTGACGCGTCTGGTCGAGGTGACCTGCGATTCCTGGAGTGCCAATTTCGCTGCCGAGTTCTGTAACCGGTTGACCGCCGAGTTTGCCAACCAGGATCGCGACGTGCGTTTCAGCCAGGCCAAGACAACTAGCGAATGGCTCTCCAAACAATTGGCCGACGTACAAGAAAGCGTCCAACAGGCTCAGAAGCGCCTGGAAGCAAGGAGCGGGAATAGCGACCTGACCCTTAAAGAGGGCGGCGCCAGTGTGGCCGAAGAGAAACTGCGCGAATTGCAAGCCGAGCTGATGCGCGCCAAGGCAGAGCGGGTCGAGAAGCAGGCTCAATATGAGATCAGCCGTTCTTCTGCCCCCGATTCCTTGCCGATGGTGCTCGATAGTGCACAGCTGAAAGACGCTCAAATGAGACTCGACGACCTTCATCGCCAGTTATCGGCGAAGGTACCGCCGCTCACCGAGGCGAACCCGCTAGTCATCCATCTCCGCTCTCAGATTCGCGAGATAGAGGCCACTCTTTCGACGGAAAAGAAAGATGTACTCGACCGGATGCGCAATGAATACCTTGCTGCCAGTCACCGCGAAGGTCTGCTGAATGCGGAGTATCGCGCACAGGAAGTGCGGGTCGCTCAGGAACAGGGGCGTGAATCGCAGTTAACCATGTTGAAAAAAGAGCTCGACTCAGGTGAGCAGCTCTACCAAACTCTCCTGCAACGTGTCAAGGAGGCCGGTTTTGCCTCCGCCATGCAGGCCTCGACCATTCGCGTCGTCGATGCGGCCCGTCCACCCTTATTTACTATTGCTCCGCGCCGCGGCGTGTCCGCCTTTGTCGGTATGCTGCTTGGCCTACTCGCTGGTGTCGCGTGCGCCTTCTTTAAGGAACGGACGCAGTCGGTCTTACGCGGCCCGGGAGAAGTGGCGCGCTACCTGAACCTCCGGGAACTCGGCGTGATTCCGTCCGCCAAACGCGGCCTCCGACAACTGTCCCCCAAGCCAGTTCCGCCGCTGCGGCGTCCCGCCGCTTTGCTTGGACAATCCCCCGCGCCTTCACCAGTGCAGTCCGTTCCGAAGCCGCATAAACCAATGGATATGGCCGTGTGGCAGGATGATGCTTCCCTGGTCGCTGAAGCCTATCGCAATACTACTTATTCGGTTCTTCTGGCCGGTAACGAAACCGAGCGGGCGCGTACCTTTGTCGTCACCAGTCCGAGCGTCGGCGAAGGCAAGACAACGGTGACTTGTAATCTCGGCTTGGCACTCGCTCAGGCCAACCGCCGCGTCCTGCTGATCGACGGCGATTTGCGCAAGCCCCGGCTGCATAAGGCAATGGACGTCCGTAACGAGGTAGGTCTCCGTGATCTTCTACGTGGCGACATTGATGCGAAGATCGCTCCTACCGAGGCGTTCTGTCAACCGACAGCTGTACCGGGACTCTTTGTCATCCCGAGCGGCAAGGGCTCTGAGGAACCGAGCGGACTGCTGCATTCTCTTCGTTTCCGCACATTGCTCGACCGCTTAACCAGTGAGTTCGACTTTGTTTTGATCGACAGTCCTCCCATGATGCATATGGCGGATGCCCGTATTCTGGCCGGCATGTCCAACGGCGTTATTTTGGTCTTCCGCGCCCGCGTCACCGATCTTGAGACGGCGGCAACCACGCGCGACCTCTTCCTCGATGACAATGTACGAGTCATCGGCACGATTCTGAACGACTTTGATCCGTCCAAGGAAGGAAAAGGACAGTACTACAAGAGCTACTACCAATATGCGGACCTTTCAAAGGCTCCCGCGACGGAGTCCAAATCGGCATGATGGCTGGAGTGGCCGGCTCGGCTGGCCGCTCCGCCCGAAGGAGGATTCGATGCCTAACACCTCGTACAGCAGCGAATTAACCACGTTGCCTGAAATCAGCGCGCCACAGATTACCGTCTCAGCGCCGCGCCGGACCGTCAATCTGCTCGCCTACGTTCACTTGCGCAACATCCACGGCTCGACGGGCGCCGGGCGCGTCGCCCGTCAGCTCACCGAACATCTGGCGCTACGGCAGGATATTAATCTTCGGGTTCTGGCAGATCCTGCCGATTATGCCCGCATTCTCCCGCTGGTGCGTGGTCCTTGGGAGCAATTTCAATATCGCTTCTTTAAGCACGAGACATCCCGGCAGCAGGCCGTGTGGTTCCTGCTCGATCGGCCGAAGGCCGAAAATTTCTGGCCCGAAGCCCAGGTCGTCTATTGCACCGCTGAATCATATGTGCCTGTAAGCCGTGCGCGGCTAGTCGTGACTCTGCACGATGCCGCTTACTTCGAGCCGGATGCGCATCGGCGGGATAAATCGTTTTCGAGGCAAAGGCTACGCTGGCAACTGCTTTACGGCAAACTCACCAAGAAAGCCGATCTCTTTCATACGGTGTCGCACTTTTCGGCGGAACGCCTCGGACATTTCTTTCCCCATATCCGATCGCGCCTCCGCGTCGTACATAACGCCGTGACTCCACACTTTTTTGAGCCGGTCACGCCGGACGGTACAGCCTATGTCCGCTCACTTGGCTTGGCTAACCGCCCGTTTGTGCTGATGCCGGGCGGCTTGCACTTCCGCAAGAACGCGGAGCTCGTGCTGGAGGCTTGGCCGATGTTGCAGGAGCGTTATCCGGACCTCGTTCTGGCCGTGATTAATCACTCCGACCCGGCATACATCGAACGCGCCAAAACGCTGGGTGATCGCTTCCGGATTCTCGGATTCGTCCCTGACGAAGGGCTACGAGCGCTCTATTCAGCCGCGCAAGCCGTTTGGTTCCCTTCCCGATACGAAGGATTTGGACTACCGGTTGTCGAAGCCATGGCCTGCGGAGCTCCCGTTGTGACGAGCCTCGCTTCTTCGCTTCCCGAGATCGCGGGCGACGCTGCTCTGCTCGCTCCACCGGACCAGCCCCGTGCGCATGTCGAAGCGCTTGAAACCATGCTCGGCAGCCCATCCCTGCGCGACGAGTTTAGCGAGCGTGGGCGGCTGCGGGCGCGCCAGTTTACCTGGAGCCGTTCCGCCGCCGAGCTTAAGACACAATTCGAGGAATTGCTGTAATGGCCACCACCGGAACTTCGCCCCATCAAAAGGTCGTCGTGGTTCACCGCGGAGCGCGCGACGCGTACCAGGCCGCCGCCGCCCTGGCGCAAGCCGGCCTGCTCGAGCGACTGGTCACAGATCTCTATTGGGCCAACGATCCCGGCTGGCAAACCAAACTGTTCGCCGCTCTCCCCTCTTCGCTGCGGGCTTTGCTCCTCCAGCGGCACCATCCGCAAATTCCCGGCAAGCTAGTGAGTCAGACGCCGCTCTCTGGCTTGACCTCTTATCTTCTGGAAAAACGCAAATCACTTCCGTTCTCGATTCGGCGGAGCGCGATTCGACGCACCGATGCTACGCTCGGACGTACCGCTGGAACTTTAGCCGCACGCACCGGTTCGCTCCTGCTGAGCTATAGCTACTACGGCTATCAAGCCTTTTCGAGCTACGGCCGCGCGGGCATTTTATTCCAGCTTCATCCGCATCCGGCAAGCGTCCGCCGCATCCTTGAACACGAGTTGGCAGCTCATCCGGACTGTGCCGAGTCCCTGCGCAAAGAATGGGAGTTGTCGCTGCCCCCAGCGGACTTTGATCGTCTGGTGGCCGAAACCAAAATGGCCGACCGGTTCTTAGTCGCTTCCTCGTTCACCCGCAAAACACTGATTGAACATGGTGCCGCGCCCGACTCGATTCGGGTTGTGCCTTACGGAGTTGATCTGAGCCGCTTCTCTCCGGGACAATCGTCCGGGCCCCACGCCGGCCCTCTGCGCCTGCTATTTGTCGGCACGATTAACCAGCGCAAAGGCATCAAGTATCTGCTCGAGGCGCTTCGCTTGCTCGGGGACGCACCGGTCGAACTCACCGTCTGCGGACGGGTGGTAGATAGCCTCGCGCTGTTCGCGCCGTTCGGCGATCGGGTCAAGATTCGGCCTTCGGTGAGCCTCGCCGAGCTTCAATCCGCCTATCGCAAAGCCGACTTATTTGTCTTTCCGTCGGTGGCCGAAGGCTTTGCCCAAGTCTTACTCGAATCGCTCGCTTCGGGCCTGCCGATTCTGAGCACCACACACACCGCCGCGCCAGACCTGATCGAACACGGGCGGGAGGGTTTTGTGGTCGCGCCGCGTCGCCCCGACCTCGTCGCCTCCTATATCGAATGGGCGCTGGCCCATCGCACCGAAGTGCATGACATGCGAGCAGCGGCACGTAAACGAGCCGAGTTTTTCACCTGGGAACGTTTTCAGGCAGGGGTGGTCGCTGCCGTGCGCGAATTTGCCGCCACGCCGCCTGCCGAGTTGCCCCCCAACACGGTAACGGCAACCAAACCGAGGACTGGTCAATATGTTTGAGGCCTTGCTCTGGGCGGCCATCCTTACGACTGCTATCGCCCTCTTCTGCGCGCTCGACGGCAGCCGCGACGTATTTCATCCCTTGGTTTTCATCATGCCGATGATGGCCTTCCTCTACGGCTGGATGCCGCTCCGGCTCCTCGCCGATGATGGGCTGTCGCGTTTCTTCGAGAACGAACAGCTGGTGAAGGTCCAGATTCTCAACGTACTCGGCATTCTCTGCTTTGCCGGAGCCTGTCTTGCCTCCGGTGCGCGTGTTCGCCGAAGGAAAGAGCTCGCCGTAGCTCTCTCGGGCGCGAGTTGCGGTCGTTTGCGGATCGGAGGCGCCATTGTTGGCAGCGTCGGACTCACCTGCTGGCTGATTTCGATTATCAACGTCGGTGGGTTCCGCAATGCCTTCAGCAATTCCTATGGCGGCGGCTGGGATGACAGTGGCTATATACGCGACGCTAATTTACTGCTGCTGGTGAGCGTTCTGCTGCTTATTGGGGCAATCGCTTCAGAAGGCCCGCGAATCGTCAATCTCCTTCTGGTCTGCACTTTTGGCCTGCCCTGGCTGACTCAGGCCCTACTCACCGCTCGGCGTGGACCAACCTTTGCCTTTATCGTCATCGTGCTCATGGGATGGTATCTGAACCGCAATCGGCGTCCCCCCGTCGTCGCTATGCTGCTCTGCGGCTTCCTATTGGGGTGGCTGGTGCTGTTCCTGGTGGCCAATCGCGGCAACATCTATCTCGGGTCCAACTTTGATATGAACGGCGATGTCTCGAACGTGGTCGAAAAACCCGACACCGGCAACGAATTCATTTATGGCACAGGCTCAGTCATCAGCACCGAACGGCGCGGTCATTACTTCTGGATGCGCCGCTATTTGGCACAGCTGCTGATCCGGCCAATTCCAAGTGCGGTCTGGCCCACTAAGTACGAGGATTTCGGCGTGCCGGAACTGTTGAACAATGCGGGCACCGGCGAAGGTTTTGCGGACGCCCTCGGGTGGGTCGGCGCCAATGGTTCCGCACCCGGCCTGGTGGCTGATCTATGGGTCGAATTGTGGTGGCTGGCCTTGGCCGCACTCGTCGCGCTGGGCTGGTGTTATGGCTGGGTCTGGCGCAAGGCAGTAACGTGCGGTCCGGCTTGGGCCAGTCAATACGCCATCCTCTCCGCTCTTTCGATTTATCTCGTAATGCAAACCATGGAGGCTGTCATTTTCCGGACGTTGCTCTTATCAGTACCGTCCTGGATTGTCTGGAAGTGGGCGTTGCGCGCTCCCCAGACCGCCGCGCAAACTTCACCCCCTGCGTTTCCGGACGGTGCGGAACAAAATCTGATTGCTTCGGGAGCTCTCTATCGTGCTTAAGACAGAACTGGATTGTGCTGCGAGCACAACACACCGGGCAAAACCAGCTGGGCGTGTGGTTGTGATCTGGATTGATTGGTACGCCTATCATGTGGCCCGTTTCCAGGGTCTGATCGGCAATCCATCGCTGGCCGGGCAGGTCGCCGGTATCGAGATGGTAGGCGGTATCGGTGTGCACGCCGGTCTGAAGTTTCGTGAGGACCTTCCCTCCGCTTTACCCGTCGAAACGCTGTTCCCTGAAAAAAGCTGGCGCGAGGTAAAAGGTTGGAAAACAGCTGCCGCCATCTGGAAACAGTTGAACCGCCATAACGCTCACGTCGTTCTGGTGCCGGGCTATTACACGATCGCCGGCTTGGCGGCCGCGCTTTGGGGCAAAGTAAAAGGCCGCCGAACCGTGCTCATGACCGAAAGCACCGAGGAAGATCACGTGCGGAACGGCTTCAAGGAAGGCCTCAAAGGACTTCTGATCCGGTTTCTATTCGAATGGGCGATCGCCGGAGGCCAGCCGCATCGACGCTACCTGCAGAGGCTGGGTTTTCCCGGGGACCGGATTGCGTCTTTCTACGACGTAGTCGATAACGAATTTTTCTCCCAACGCTCGCAAGCCATCCGCAAGCATTCACAAGCCGCCGACTTTGACCTGCCCGCGCGTTATTTCCTCTACGTGGGCCGGCTGGCTGAAGAAAAGAACCTGGGCGGTTTGTTAAGCGCCTATTTGGCCTATCGCCAGTCGGGAGGTGACTGGCCGCTGGTGCTGGTTGGAGACGGACCGGAGCGTCGAGCGCTCGAAGCAAGTGCGCAAGCATCCGCCTACGAGCGGGACATTTATTTCGCGGGACTCCGGAGCACCGCCGAACTGCCTCAATACTACGCCTTTGCCGGATGTTTTGTGCTGCCGAGCACACGCGAACCGTGGGGACTCGTGACCAACGAAGCGATGGCTGCCGGGCTGCCTATCATCGTGTCGCGCCGCTGCGGATGCGCCGAGGATCTGCTCGTCGAAGGCAAAAACGGCTGCTCCTTTGACCCATCCATCGAGGGCGACCTGGCAGCCTGCCTCACTGCAGTCGGTGGGCTCGATGACGAAACTCTCGTCTCGATGGGCGCTTGTTCGCAAGAGATTATCAGCCAGTTTTCCCCCCAAGCTTGGGCCGCCGAAGTGGCCCGGATTGCGAAGTCCTGACCATGGGTCCCCTTGTTGATCAATCTCTTGACCAATCTGTCGAACAATCGTCGGATACGCTCGATCCGGCTCTGGTGCGAACGGCGGACCTGATGCGGCCAGCCCGCCACGCCAATTGGATACATGTCGTCTCGCATCTTGATCCCAAGTACGGTGGCTTGAGTTCGGCTGTGCCTGCACTGAGCTCCGCGGTGGCCGCAGCCACTGGACAGCCGAACCAACTGGCCGCATTCTGCCTGCCGGACGAGCACTTCGTTCCTACCGTCACCCCAGGCGTGACCATCGAATACTTCCCGCTCGGCCGCTCGCAGTGGTTTCGCAGTCCCGAGCGGCGCCAAAAATTCCGCGCTCTGGTTCGACAATCAAGTGGCGTTCACATTCACGGCCTCTGGCAAGCCAGCACCTCGGCCGCGGCCCGCCTGGCGCAAACCGAAAAAAAACCGTACGTCATCTCGGCTCACGGCATGCTCGAATCCTGGGCACTGGCCAATAAACGCATCAAAAAAAGCCTCTATGCCGCTCTGTTCGAACGGGCAAACCTGCGTGCGGCTGCCGGCCTGCATGCCTTGACCGAAGCAGAAGCCGCCGATTACCGGCGCTTTGGCTTGACCAATCCAATCACCGTCATTCCCAACGGAGTAGATGTGCCTGCCGCGCCTTCTCCCGAGCTGTTCTTCCAGCACTTCAAGAATCTGGCAGGCAGGCGCATCGTTCTCTTCCTCGGCCGGATTCATTTCAAGAAAGGTCTCGACCTTTTGGCCGATGCCTGGGCACGCCTAAGCCGCCAGTTCCCCGCCGCACATCTGGTCCTTGCCGGCCCCGATTTCGAGGGCACGCAAGCCCGAATCGTCGAGCGTCTTCGAACTCATGGGATTGCCGAAGACGTCACCTTCGCTGGCATGCTCAGCGGCAATCTAAAGTGGAGCGCGCTGGCCGCTGCCGAGTGCTTTGTGCTGCCGTCTTACTCGGAGGGACTGAGCGTCTCGGTGCTCGAGGCCATGGGCATGGGACTCCCAGTGGTGATCACCGAACAATGCAATCTGCCCGAAGTCGCTACCCATGGCTGTGGCTGGACGATTCGACCGAAAACCGAAGAACTCGAAGCAGCGCTCGTCGGCTTGTTGCGTGCTACCCGCGAGAGCCGGCAGACCTGCGGAGCAAATGGCCGAAAGCTCGTTGCCGAACGATTTACGTGGCACGTGATTGGCCGCCAAATGGGCTCACTTTACGAAAGGCTGGCCGGCGGCCGGGAACCGAACCAATGAGCGCGGTCGATCTAGGTCGTTATAACAATGACTGGTTTCGGCCGGGCCGCTCGCGGTTTTGGCAGATGGCCTGGTTTTTCCTCGGCTCGCCGCTGCTGCGATCCACTTGGCTACCATTTTCCGGCCCTCGCGTACGCCTGCTGCGCTGGTTCGGCGCCGAGCTCGGAACGGGCATTGTTATCAAGCCCGGAGTGCGGGTGAAATATCCCTGGAACCTCAAGATCGGTGACAACTGTTGGCTCGGCGAAGATTGCTGGATCGACAATCTGACGGCTGTTGAGCTCGGCAGCAATGTCTGCCTTTCGCAAGGAGCGTATCTTTGCACCGGCAATCATGACTGGAGTGACCCGAAATTCGGTCTGATCATCAAGCCGATTTTGCTCAGCCGGGGCAGTTGGGTGGGGGCTCGTGCTTTGGTGGCCCCGGGTGTCAAGCTAGGCGAACACTCGATAGCCGCCGCCGGGAGCATCGTCGCGCGGGATATCCCGGCCTGGGAAATTCATGCCGGAAATCCGGCAGTCTTCCTGCGGCGGCGATCGCTGCCGGAGAACCCATCCGCCGAAATGTCGTCGAGAAAAACGCCCGCTGAGGAATTTGTCCTATGAGGATTTTACTTCTCAATCAGTTTTTCTGGCCAGATTCGGCCGCTACCAGTCAGTTCCTCACAGATCTGGCGCGCGGGCTCGTCGAGCGTGGCCATTCCGTTTACGCTATCAGTGCCGAGGGTGGCGGCTATGCGCTCGAAGATCTCTCGGAACCACCCCCGGTCACCATTCACCGGGTACGGAGTACCCGCTTCGTTCACGGTGCGCTTGGACGCGTCCTTTCCTACGGATCGTTTTTCCTATCCTGTCTTTTTCGCGGGATGACCGTCGCCCGCCCCGATCTTGTAATTACGCTCACCACCCCTCCGCTGCTTTCTTTAATCGGCAATGTGCTGAAGCTTTTTCGGGGCACGCGCCACTTCATTTGGGAGATGGATGTTTATCCCGACGTGGCTGTCGATCTAAATTATTTCAAGGCAGGCGGCCTGCTCGACCGCGCTACCGGCCTACTCGCCGACTTCTCACGCCAGCAAGCGGACGGTATTCTCGCGCTCGGCCCCTGCATGAAGGAGCGTCTGATGGCCCGCGGTATCCCTGCCGAAAAGATCCATATCGCGGAAAACTGGGCTGATGGAGCCCTGATTCAGCCTGTCAGCCGCGCCGACGACGGGCGCTTAACTCTTCTCTACTCGGGGAATTTGGGTTTGGCCCACGACGTTGACACACTTTTCGAAACGATGAAGGAGCTCGATGCGGAAAACCGCTTCCGCTTCGTCTTTGCGGGAGGCGGCCCGCTGCGTAAACGGCTGGCCTCCGCCTGTGCCGCCGCCTCGATCACCGCCGCCGAGTTCCGCCCCTATAGTTCTAAGACCAATCTGGGCCAAAGCCTAGGGGTGGGTGATATCGGTCTGGTCACACAGCGCGCCGCCTGCGTCGGCTCGGTGGTACCCAGCAAAGTATACGGCTTATTAGCGGCCGGACGTCCCATTCTTTACATCGGACCGGACAACTCCACGGCCGCCCTGCTGATTCGCCAGCACAACTGCGGATGGCAGGTCGATTGTAACGATTCTAAATCACTGGTCGCCCTACTCCGCCATTTGGCTGCTGATCCCCAACAAGTCGTCGAGGCCGGCGCGCGTGCTCGCCATGCCTTCATTCGCCATTATGATCTTCCACTCGGCGTAGACCGGATTTGCCGACTGATCGGCGCCGTTGCCCCAAGCAAAACGGCGGCGGCTATGGCGCTTTCGCCGACTGAATCGTGACTGCCATGCACACGACATATACGCAACACATCTCGGGCGAGATCAACGGCAACGGAATCGAAGGCTTTTTATGTATGCACTCATAGCTCTCGGCGCGACGGCACTGGTTTTATGTCTTATTCTTACGCCCATATGCCGTGACATCTTCCTCAAACTTAAGCTCGTTGACATGCCGGACAACGACCGCAAACTCCATTCCCGGCCTATCCCGCGTATTGGTGGAATCCCGATTGCGCTCTCCTATGTTGGAGCACTGGGACTGATGCTTGTCTTCGCTCCCACTCACGCTATGATCGCCGTGCAGCACAGAGTTTTACTTTATTCGCTGCTGCCGGCCGCGGGTCTCGTCTTTTTCACGGGCTTGATCGATGATCTCTTTGGACTGAAACCGTGGCAAAAGCTAATCGGGCAACTGCTCGGAGCCGGGTGGGCGGTCTTCGCGGGCGCCCGTATTCACCTGCTCGACGGCCAGCCGTATTCAGCTTGGCTTACTGTTCCGCTCTCGCTGCTCTGGTTAGTCGGCTGCACAAATGCCTTCAACTTGATTGATGGCCTCGATGGCCTCGCTTCGGGTATTGGCCTCTTCGCCACGCTGACGACCTTGCTTGCGGCATTGCTCCAAGGCAATTGGGGCCTCGCCATGGCCACAGTCCCGCTCCTCGGCTGTTTGCTTGGCTTCCTGCGCTATAACTTCAATCCGGCTTCTGTCTTCCTAGGCGATAGCGGCAGTCTCTCGATCGGCTTTATTCTCGGATGCTTCGCTGTCATCTGGAGCCAAAAATCAGCCACCCTGCTCGGCATGTTGGCCCCCGCCATGGCGCTCGCTCTGCCGCTGCTGGATGTCGGGCTTTCCATCGGGCGCCGATTCCTGCGCAACCAGCCCATCTTTCAACCCGATCGTGGCCACATTCATCATCGTTTGCTCGCCTTGGGCTTCGAGCCCCGTGGCGCAGCCATCGTCCTTTATATCGCCTGCGGTATTGCGGCTACTCTTTCTCTGCTGCAAAGTTCGCTCTCGTACCACCTCGGCGGTCTGATTATTGTCCTGTTCTGTGCGTTCGCCTGGCTGGGTATCAAGCGTCTCGGCTACATCGAGTTCAGTACCGCGCGCCGGGTACTTTCAAACGGGGGCGTTTTACGGCTGGTACAACACGAGATTTATCTGTCCCATTTCCGCGAGGCCTTGTTGAAGGCCAATACGCAGAAGGAATGTTGGACGGTCGTGCGTAATACCTGCAAAGACCTTTGTTTTGCCGGGGTCGAACTGACCTTGGAAGGCGAGAGCTTCGAAGAGGTTTTCGACCCCGAAGCGTCCGCTACCGCCTGGGTCTTCACCATGTCCTTTGGAAAAAAAGGCAGCATTGCTCTGAGACGATCCATGCAGAACGAGTCACAGTCTTTATTGAACTCGTTCTTCCAAATCCTGCAGGAAGCGATCGGAGCGAAGAGCTACTTGCCCGAGCCAGCCGCGGCTAGCGAGATCATCGCCGGCGTCGGCACCCCAAATATTGTTCTGCCATTCCATCCCAGCCGCTCGAGTGCAGCCTCTTTGCCGCTCGCCGCGGTTCGGCACAGACAAACTTCCAATACTTTAGGAGACTAACTTTGAGTAAATCCGCTCTCATTACGGGAATCACGGGACAAGACGGTTCCTATCTCAGCGAACTGCTGCTCTCGAAGGGCTACACCGTGCACGGCATCGTCCGGCGAAGCTCCAGCTTCAATACCGGCCGCATCGACCATCTCTATGAGGATCCTCACGAAAACCAGCGCCGGCTCATTCTCCATTACGCCGATCTCGCCGATTCGACCGGGCTGCGGCGCGTGGTCGAAGCTGCGCGCCCAGACGAAATTTATAACCTCGGCGCCCAATCACACGTCAAGGTCTCTTTCGAGAATCCCGAATACACTGCCGACGCCGATGGAGTAGGTACGTTGCGTCTGCTTGACTGTATGCGCGATCACGTGCATCACACTGGCCGCGAAGTGCGCTTCTACCAGGCCGGCTCGTCTGAAATGTTCGGCGCCGCCAAACCGCCCCAGAACGAATCGACGGCTTTTTACCCACGCAGCCCGTATGCCGTCTCGAAAGTGGCCGCTCATTGGTACGCGCTCAACTATCGCGAAGCTTACAATCTCTTCATCACCAACGGCATTCTTTTCAACCACGAATCGCCGCGCCGCGGAGAGACCTTTGTCACTCGCAAGATCACGCGCGCTGTCGGCCGCATCAAAGCAGGCTTACAAAGCAAACTCTTCCTCGGCAATCTTGACGCTAAGCGCGACTGGGGATTTGCCGGCGATTACGTCGAAGCCATGTGGCGCATGCTGCAGCACTCCGAGCCTAATGATTTTGTGGTCGCCACTGGCGAAGCGTATTCCGTGCGGGAATTCGTCGAACTTGCCTTCTCCCACGCCGGATTGGACTGGGGAAAATACGTCGAAATCGATCCCAGGTACTTTCGCCCCACCGAGGTCGATTATCTCCTCGGCGATGCCAGCAAGGCCCGCAAAGCACTTGGCTGGCAGCCTTCCACGAGCTTCCATCAACTAGTACAGATGATGGTCGCCGCCGATATGAAATTAGCGGGACAGGAGCGCTTGATTCACGAACAGCGCTTCGTCACTTCGCTCACGTAGGATCATAAAAAAGTGCAGCTGAGCAGCCGAATCTTTGTTGCTGGCCACGGCGGTCTCGCCGGTTCGGCTATCGTTCGCCGGCTGGAGACGCTGGGCTATCGCAACCTGGTACTTCGCTCCCGCCAGGAACTCGATCTCACGTCACGGCCAGCGGTCGACGCCTTCTTTGCTTCCGAGCGCCCCGAATACGTGTTCCTCGCAGCTGCAAAAGTGGGCGGTATCCTCGCCAACGCCACGTATCCGGCCGATTTTCTGCGCGACAATCTGGCCATCGAGCTGAATGTCGTTGATGCAGCTTGGCGCACCGGTGTACAAAAACTCGAATTCCTCGGCTCGTCGTGCATTTACCCCAAGCTTGCGCGGCAGCCTATGACCGAAGACGCGCTGCTCTCGGGCCCGCTCGAACCTAGTAACGAGTGGTATGCCGTCGCTAAGATTGCCGGCATCAAGCTGTGCCAAGCCTATCGTACTCAATACGGATTCAATGCCATTGCCCTGATGCCTACCAACCTGTATGGGCCAGGCGACAACTTCGACCTCAAAAGCTCGCATGTCCTCCCGGCTCTTCTTCGCAAGTTTCACGAAGCGAAAGAGGAAGGCCGCCGCGAAGTCACAATCTGGGGCACCGGCAGCCCGCGCCGCGAATTCCTGCACGCTGATGATCTCGCCGCCGCCGCCGTGTTCCTGATGCAGCACTACGACCAGCCGGAGATTATCAACGTCGGCACGGGTCGCGATGTCACGATTGCTGAACTCGCTCGCTTAGTGGGCCGAGTAGTCGGCTTTGAAGGGAAACTGGTTTTCGATTCATCGAAGCCTGATGGCACACCTCGCAAGTTACTCGACGTAAGCCGGCTAGAGCAACTGGGATGGCGGCCATCCATTTCGCTCGAAGACGGCATGGCCAGCACCTACCAGTGGTTTCTCCAGTCTATTGACCAGGCGCGCCTGATCACCGCCTGATCCTCTCTGTCTTCAGTCCTCTGTAAACTAAGCGCCCCGCATTCTCAATCCCTAAACTAGGGATGCGTAACAATCAAAGATAATGCCGAGTCTACCTTAAGACTCTACGCCGCTGCTTGGCGTGAGCTCCCTTCGATTTTTCATGACGAACAAACCTAGAATCACTGGATCAGTGTGACCGAAGAAGCAAATCAAAGTTCTTCCAAGGCTTGGCGAGACCGCATCGACGCGCTCAAGAACGTCCCGCCTGTTCTGCGCATCATGTGGGACTCCGGTCCTTGGATCGTCTCCTTCGGTCTCTTCTATCGGGTGCTGGTATCGTTAGTACCGCTCGGCGCCGGCATCGTAGGCAAACTGATCCTCGATCACATTCAAGCCATCAAGACCGGGCAGGCCCAGTACCAGCATTTCTCAGACCGGCTCTGGTGGCTGGTCGCGCTCGAATTCGGGCTGCAGGTAGCCGGGAACGTCTTCGGCCGCGTCACTGATTACTACGATCGCGTGCTCGCCGATCGCTACACCCGTTATGTCAGCATCCAGGTAATGGAGCACGCTTCGGCGCTCGATCTGCAGGCCTACGAGAATCCGGTTTACTACGACCGCCTCGAGAGGGCGCGCGTCCAAGCCACGGACCGGCTCGCCATGATCCAGTCCTTTGGCCGTCTCTTCCAGCAGGTCGTCACCACGCTCGCCTTAGCCGGCGCTATCCTTTACTACTCCCCGCTGCTGCTGCTCATCCTAGTTCTCTGCGTGATTCCCGCCTTTCTCGGCGAGAGCCACTTTGCCTTTCTGAATTATGCCCTAAACTTCCGTCAGACGCCGGTCAAGCGCGAACTCGATTACCTGCGCCAAGTCGGCGGCAGCAAAGAAGCCGCCAAAGAACTCAAACTCTTCGGCCTCAGCGACTTTCTCACCAAGCGCTTCACCCGCCTGTCCGACCAGGTTCTCGATGAGAATCTTTCCCTTTCACGCCGCCGCTTGCTGGCCGCCACGCCCCTATCGATTCTCAGTACGGCCGGCTACTACTCGACCTATGTCTGGATCATTTACAAGACCGTCGAGGGAGTGACCAGCTATGGCGACTTCTTGTTCCTGACGACCTCCGTACTCAACGCCTCCAGCAATCTCTCGCAAATTTTCTCCACTCTCTCGAGCATCGCGGACCAGGCCCTATTTCTCACCGACCTGCTGGCCTTCTTTCAAATGAAGCCTGCTGTTGTCTCGAAACCCAATGCGCTCCCCGCGCCCCGGCCCATCCGGCGGGGATTCGAATTCCGCGACGTATCGTTCCACTATCCGGGCGTCGATCGTCTGATCCTCGACAATCTACGGTTCCGTCTCGAACCCGGCGAGCGCATTGCGCTTATCGGACAAAACGGTCAGGGCAAAACCACCATTGTCAAGCTCATGACACGCCTCTACGATCCCACTGGCGGCCGCATTCTACTAGATGGCGTCGATCTGCGCGAGTACAGTATCGAGGACCTCTGCCGGGAAATCGGTGTTATCTTCCAGGACTTCATGCGTTACGAAATGACCGCCCGCGAAAACATCGCTGTCGGTAAAATTGAATACAGGGACGACGACGCGCGCATCATCTCAGCGGCTGAAAAAAGTCTGGCCGACGGCGTCATCAATCGCCTGGAGCATCGCTATGAGCAAATGCTCGGCCGCCGCTTTGAAGGTGGTGTCGATCTGTCGGGTGGCGAGTGGCAGAAACTCGCCCTGGCCCGCGCTTATCTGCGTGAATCACAGGTCCTGGTTCTCGATGAGCCGACGGCCGCCCTCGACGCCAAAGCGGAATTCGAAGTCTTTGAACGCTTCAACGAACTTACCGTGGGTAAAATGGCGCTGTTTATCTCGCATCGCTTTTCCACCGTCCGCATGGCGGAGCGGATCATCGTGCTCGAAAATGGAAAGATTGCTGAAGAAGGGAACCACGACCGCTTAGTGGCGCGTGGCGGACGATACGCGGAGATGTTTGAACTGCAAGCATCGAGTTACAGATAATGGCAGAACCTGCAGCACAAGCGACCACACCAGGGGTAGACACCCGACCCGGCGAACTCAGCGAAGCCGAGCGCGCCGCTCGGCGGGAAAAGGGCATTGCGGCGGCTCAGTCCTGCCCTTGGCTTACAGGCGTCAATCCATCGAGCCGCCCCCGGGAAGTCTATCGCGCCCTCCGACCCCGCATCGCCGCCCTCGAAGCTGAAGCAGAATCGCTGCGCCACAGCACGCCTTCGAGCGAGCTGTCTGACGACCTGCGTTGGCTGATCGATAATTTCCGCCTGATTCGTACCGATATGGAGGCGTTTCATGATCTCCTGCGCCCACTCTCGCGCCTGCCGGGCGTTCGAACGGCCAAAGAAGAATCGGTGCCGCGCGTCGTCGTACTGGGCCGCTCGCTGTTGCCCGCTGCCGGCGATCGAATTGAAGAATCCATTCTCACCGATTTCGTCCTGGCGATCGAGCGGATCGAACCATTGCGCATTGACGAATTAGGCGAGTTGCTCGATGGCCTGAAAATTGCCGTACTCGAAGCACTGGCCGATCGCGGCAGCAAAGCAATAGTCGCCTTTAAGGCCGATGGGGCTAAAGCTCCGAGCTTTGCGATCGGCCGTCTCATCACCAGTTTGCGCGTGATCGACGAGCGGGAATGGCGCGGTATCCTCGAGCCGCTTTCCACGATTCATCGCATTCTGCTCGATGATCCCGCAGGTGTTTACGGGCGCATGGATTTTGAAAGCCGCGAGATCTATCGCCAGCGTGTCTCGAAAATCGCCCGCCGCTCGGATTTGAGTGAAGTTGAACTGGCGCGGCTTGTCGTCAAGCTAGCCAAGAACGCATCGGCCGGGACGCGCGCGCCGGATTCGCTAGGCGATCGCTTGCGCCATATCGGCTACTACCTGGTTGACTTTACCGGAACCCAGGATCTCTACCGCCGGGTTGGATGGCGCCCCACCTTTGCCTCTCAGATTCAGCACCTCTTCCGCCGCTTTCCCGACGAGGTTTACATCCTCGGTGTCGAAGCGGTGGCGCTGATCACGGTTGTAACCCTGATCATGAGCATCGTGCGCACGCAAGGCGGCCTCGGCTTGCTAGTCGGAGCGCTGCTGCTCTTGATTCCGGCTACCCAGGCTGCAGTCGAGTTCATCAACTACCTGGTTACGGCCGTCCTGACACCTCATCCACTTCCCAAACTGGATTTCGCAGCGGCGGTCGATCCCGATTGCGCCACCATGGTGGCGATTCCAACCCTACTCATCAACGACAAGCAGATTCATCAGTTAGTCGATGATCTAGAAGTCCGCTATCTGGTGAATCGTGATCCTTATATTTTCTACGCGCTGCTGACCGATCTGCCGGATTCGGCCGAACCCGCAGGTGAAACCGACCGTCGCGTCGATCTTGCCATTCAATTGATCGACGAACTTAATACGCGCTACGCCAACGAACCGTACGGCGGTTTCTACCTCTTCCACCGGCATCGAGTGTACAATCCGCGCGAAGGCGCCTGGATGGGCTGGGAACGTAAGCGCGGCAAGCTGCTCGATTTGAACCAGCTGCTGCGCAATGCCTTCGATCCGTTCCCGGTAAAAACCGGCGATCTCTCGAAGCTTCCCCAAATCCGCTACGTGTTGACGCTCGATTCTGATACGCAGCTGCCGCGCGGCACGGCGCAGCGGCTGATCGGCGCCATGGCGCATCCGCTCAACCGGCCGGTCATCGATCCGGATTTGAACATCGTCACCAGCGGGTATGGCATTCTCCAGCCGCGTGTCGGAATCAGCGTACACTCGGCTTCACGTTCCCGCCTCGCCAGCATTTACTCCGGCCAGACCGGCTTCGACATTTATTCGCGAGCGATCTCCGATGTTTATCAGGATCTTTATGGCGAAGCGATTTTCACCGGCAAAGGCATCTATGATGTGGATGCGCTGCGCCAGGTGCTCGAACACCGCTTTCCAAGAAATGCGCTGCTTAGCCATGACCTGATCGAAGGCGCGTACGCGCGCGCCGGACTCGCTTCCGATATCGAAGTCATCGACGATTATCCGTCGCACTACAGCGCCTATAACCGTCGCAAACATCGCTGGCTGCGCGGCGACTGGCAGATTGTCCGCTGGATCTTCAACAAGGTTCCCGATGAATCGGGCCGTTCGGTAGAAAACCCCACGTCACTAGTCTCGCGTTGGAAAATTCTCGATAATTTACGCCGTAGCCTGGTAGAACCGGCAACATTTCTGTTGCTTATTGCAGGCTGGTTCTTTTTGCCCGGCAGTCCACGTTTCTGGACGCTGGTTACCGTCGCGCTGCTGTTCCTGCCGATTTACTTCCGGTTGATCTTCGCCATAATTCGCACGGTTTCGGCCAAGAACTGGCTGTCACTCCGCGAATCGATCACAGACTTCTTCACTTCGCATATCAGCATCGTTCTCAACACGGCTTTTCTGGCTCACCAGACCCTGGTAGCCATCGATGCTATCGTGCGAACAGTGATCCGTAGTTCGATCACGCACACCCGCCTGCTCGAATGGGAAACCGCCACGGAGGCGGAACTCGGAATCAGAAAACGAACACCGGTTGACATCTATCTCGATTGGGTGCCCGCTCTTGCGGTTCTCATCGGAGCGGCTTTATATTACCGGCCGCAGGCCGCGCCCTACGCTTTGCCCTTCCTGATTTTGTGGGCGAGCTCGAAGCTGATTTCCAACTGGCTCAATCGCTCGCCGCATGAAGTGTTCGACCTCGCTGACAAGGATCGAATCTTTTTGCGCGAACTCGCGCTTCGGACCTGGCGTTACTTCGCCGAGTTCAGCAATGAAAAGAATCACTGGTTGATTCCTGACAATGTGCAGGAGCAGCCTTACCGGATCGCGGAACGTTTTTCGCCCACCAACCTTGGCCTGCTCTTCAACGCGCGTCAGGCGGCGCTCGAGTTCGGTTTCATAACTCTGCCGGAATTCATTGAACAGAACGAAAACACCTTCGGCACGCTTCCGAAACTACAGAGGCATTTCGGCCATTTCCTCAACTGGTACGACAACATTTCATTGAAGCCTCTAGGCGAGGGCTTCGTTTCGACAGTCGATAGCGGCAATTTGATTGCGTCGTTCTGGAGTTTCAAAGAGGGCTGTCGCGAATTGTTGAAGCGTCCGCTGATCAACGACAACATTCTGGCCGGAATCTCGGATCACTACCGGATGTTGGGAAAAGACATAGCGCCTCCGGCACTCGGCGCAATTCTCAAGCTGCACGGGACACCGATGTGGTTGCCGGAGTTGCTGAAGTTCAGCGGCGACTTACCGACGGCCACCAAACCGCTCGATCCTAAGCAACATGTATCCTGGCCGGTCGAATTGCGCAAGCGGATTGAGGCTCTACGCGAGCTCATTCGCCAACACACACCTTGGTTTTTTCCCGAATATGAGCCGCTACGGAATTTATCTGAATTTGCCCTACCGGAGAAACCGCTGACGCTGCTAAGTGCGGCCGCCTACTTCATCGAGTTGGATGGCCGCTTACATGCTATTTCGAGCGATCCCAATTCCACGCCGCAGATTCTCGAACTGGTCTACCGCTTGCGCGGATTGCTGCCGGAATGCCGCGATCGGGTTCAGACGCTCGCTTCACGCCTGGAAGAACTGGCGTGTACTGCCGATGAGTGGACGGACGAAATGGGCTTCTCGAAGCTCATCAACCGCGGCCGGAATCTTCTTTCGATCGGCTACGAAGTAGCCACCCAGAAACTCAGCGAATCCTGCTATGACTTACTTGCCTCGGAAGCCCGCACCGCCACCTTTATCGCTGTCGCGAAAGACGATCTGATCCAGGATGGCTGGTTCCGGCTCGGCCGCAAGCATACCGCGTGCGAGGGCGAAAAACCGCTGATTTCCTGGACCGGTACCATGTTCGAATACTTGATGCCGGTCATCTGGATGCGCTCGCATCCTAACACCCTGCTTGACCGAACGACTCGTTCCGCTGTACGCGCCCAGCGCGCTTTTACCGAGCGGTATCGCGTTCCATGGGGCATTTCAGAAGCTGCATACGCGAAAACGGACGCCGACGGCAATTATCAATATTCAGCCTGGGGTGTTCCCTGCCTCGCGCTCAGTACGGATAAACCTGCTGCGCTGGTTATCTCGCCTTACTCGAGCTGCCTGGCGCTCATGATCGATCCAGTGATTGCGTTAAAGAATCTTCTCCGTATGAAGCGCGGGAAGTTGCTCTCCGAATACGGATTCTATGAAGCGACCGATTACAGCGAAGCGCCGCGGCGCGGCTTGTTGCCCCGCAAAGGCGAAGTCGTGCGCTGTTGGATGGCCCATCACGAAGGAATGAGTTTAGCCGCCATTTGCAACGTGCTCAACGACTGGCCGTTCCAACGATGGTTTCATGCCGAACGGCTGGTCCAGGCGAGCGATTTGATTTTGCAGGAGCGGCCCATTCGCTCGAAACCAATGGTTGATAACCGGCCCCGGCGCCCGGTATCGATCTGGAGCAAGGCGAGTGCGGCGAAGGCACGCGCGTCCGCCTAGCCCATGCCCAAGTTTGCCTTCCTGATATTGCTGCTGGCGATTGTTTGGGTAGCCTGGTGCGTTCTGGTGTTGACGGTGCTGGTTCCCACCATCCGGATACATGTGACGTTCTGGGATGGAGCCATGGCCTGGCTCCTCAGCGTATTGCCTGTTGCGATCGGGGCGGCTATTTTCCTGGTTCGGACGAAGCCGGAAACGAGGTAGGCGCGCTCCGTGAGGTAGCCGCGCAGCCGAGGGGCTGCACGGGTAGCACCGATCAGGGGTGGATCTGCGCGGTTTTGATTACTTGGAATAAGTTGTTGTAGTCATCGGTCCATAGACGCAGTCTTTTCGCAATCGCAATCCGCTGCTCATGCAGCAGCACGGCGGGATTATGCAGCACACGGGGATTGTTGGTCACGAGCACCCAGTCGGAGGGCAGCACGGCTTCTTCGTCGTCGCGGTGGTTGTGCACCAACACCGCTTGAAAGCCAGCTTCCGCGGCCAGCTGTTTCACAACCGGGGCCAGATCCAGGAAGTCATTTGAAACATGGAAGGCGATGGTTCCCGCACTCTTGAGGTGCCGGCGGTAAAGCGCCACCGCCTCCTTTGTCAGTAGATGCACCGGGATGGCGTCGCCTGAGAACGCGTCCAGTACTAACGCGTCGTAGGGCGGCGACTGATCGCGTTCGAGCGACAGCCTTCCGTCTCCGATGGTAATTTCATGGCGTGCCGGAGTTTGCTGTAGATAGAAGAAAAGCGCTTGCGCCATATCGACGATTTGTGGATTGATTTCGAAGAAATGAAAATCGTCGCCCGGCTGGCCGTACGCGGCGAGAGTTCCGGCGCCCAAGCCAATGATTCCCACGCGCTTTGGCCCGGTGAAGCACTCACGCAGTAAAATGCCGATGCCGGATTCGGGGCCGTAATAGGTGGTCGGCCGCCGTTGTCTGGCCGGAAACAGGAACTCGGAGCCGTGTTCAATAGTGCCGTGAAATAGTTGCCGCTGCTGATCCACCCCGATGTGCGGGGTTTGGACGACACGCAACGATCCATAGAAACTCCGCCGCAGCGACAAAGTATTTTCGTGATAGCCTTTGACGTCCGCGACGGTCACGGCCAGCATGCAAGCCGTTACGCCGCACCAGAGCAGCCGCAGTGCCCAGACTTTGTCTGCCCAGGTGAGCGCAAGAGCAAGCAGCGCCGTCAACATCAGGGTCAACGGCAGCTCGTAAATACCCTCAAACAAAACAGGAGCGAGCAAGCCGACAAAGATTGCGCCCGCTGCTCCTCCAGCCGCAATTGTGAGATAAAAGCCAGTGAGTTGGGTTGTCGCGGGCCGCAGCCGATTCAACTCGCCATGGCAAAACAAACAGCAGACAAGCAGTCCCGCCAGAAAGATGGGCAGGCTGACCTGAATGGCTTCGACGGCACTGATGTTGTAAATTGCGTAGCCGAGAATTCCAAGAACAAAGGCTAGCAGGCGCATCCACAGCGCCCGGCGATAGATGTTCCACGCTCCGAAGGTCAGCACAAAGCTCAGCAGGTAAATCGCCAGCGGCACCACCCAGAGCAAGGGGACGGCTGCTACGTTCTCGTCAATGTGGTTGGTGATCGAGAGGAGCAGCATGGAACCGCAGGCAGCGAGGAGGAACCATTGGAGCGGCTGGAAGACCGCTCCCTCACGGTTGCGGCTCAGTTGGAGCGCCCCCGCACGCTCGTGACTCTGCATGGTTGCAGCGGCGCAGAGAATGGCGAACACGGCATAGAGTAGCGACCAGCTAATCAGTTGCGCTCTGGTTCCAAGAATTGGCTCGATCACGAGTGGGTAGGCGAGTAGCGCCGCTAAAGAGGCGAAGTTTGACAGCGCAAACAGGCGATAGGGGTTGCGGCGCTCTTTTTCTGGCAGCCAGGATTGCAGGAGCGGGCTGGTGGCGGACAAGATCGCGAAGGGCACCGCGACTGAGACGGTCAACATGCCGAATATCAGCCAGGAGGGGTAGGCAGCGGAAGCAGTTCGCCATCGCTCGCCCGGGCCAATTGGCAGAAAGAGCAGCGAGACTCCGAGCACAACCAGGTGAACCGTGCGCCGCGTGAGCAGACGGGCGTAGAAATAGCCGGCGAGTAAGGCAGTTTGATAGAACACCAGGCACGTTGACCAAACCGCGGCAGAGCCGCCGAACCAGGGCAGGATGCGCCTGGCGATCAAAGGCTCTAGCGAAAAGAGCAGGAAGGCGCTGAGAAAAATTGTGGCGGCGTAGAGCAGCATGCGATTTGCTACGTTTGTGTCGGGTAGGAATTCATAACATACATGAGCGGCTTACAAAAAGAGCACTGGGGCAAGAACGGGGCAGGCGAAGACATCTATTTGTACACGCTGCGTAATACCAGCGGCGTCACCGCACAAATTACGACATTTGGCGGACGGCTCGTCGGGCTGAAAGCTCCCGACCGGCAGGGGCACATGGCGGACATCGTGCTCGGCTTCGATGATCTGGCCGGCTATCTCGGCTCGAATCCATATTTTGGAGCGTTGGTCGGCCGCTACGCGAATCGCATCGCCAAGGGTGAGTTCAGCTTGAATGGCAAGCAGTATTCACTGGTGTGCAACAGCGGCGAGAACGCACTGCACGGCGGGCTGCGCGGATTTGACAAAGTCGTGTGGCAAGCGGCAGAAGAAACTTCTGGCGGCGTGCCGTCGCTCAATCTACATTACTTCAGCGCGGCGGGTGAAGAGGGTTATCCCGGCACGCTGGACGTTCACGTGCGTTATACGCTAACGCCGGACAACGAGCTCCGGATCGACTACCGCGCCACGACCGACAGCCACACGGTATTGAACCTCACTAATCATTCCTACTTTGATCTTTCGGGTGTGGGCTCCGGCAAAATTGTGGATTGCGTAGTGACAATCAACGCGAATCACTTCACGCCGGTCAACTCGCATCTTATTCCGACGGGCGAACTGCGCCCGGTAGCTGGAACGCCGTTTGATTTCCGGCAGCCTTGGGTTATCGGTTCGCGCATCGACGATGGCGGTGACCAATTGAAATATGGCGCCGGTTACGATCACAACTTTGTGTTGAATCGTAATGGCAATGAACTATCGATAGCCGCCAGGGCGGTCGATCCTTATTCGGGAAGAGTACTCGAAGTGCTGACTACTCAGCCCGGCATGCAGTTTTATACAGGCAATCATCTGGATGGCTCGGTTAGAGGGAAAGGCTGCACATATGGGCCGCGTACCGGGATGTGTTTCGAGACCCAACATTTTCCCGACTCGCCGAATCATCCCGAATTTCCGAGCACCGAGTTGAAGGCGGGCGGCGAATACAAGGCGGTTACCGTGTTTCGCCTGGGAACGGAGTGAAACATCAGGAGCAAGCGAGGGTTCTAAAGGGTATGAGCGAACCGCAAGATAAATCGACACAGCCGGACAAAAATCTGGCGGACGAGGAACGGCCGGTTCCATCGCAAGCTGAAGGTGACCGGGAAACAGTCGAGGAAGATCTCAAGGAAAAAGAGACGAAGGGATCAGCAACCAAGAAGTGAGGACTAGCTCCTGGCGTTGAGGATTTCCATTTCGCGCAGGGCCATTTCAATAACCGCCTCGTCGCCAATTGCGGAATTGATCATCAGGTGATAAAGCTCGCGAAGCGGCCAGGTCTTGCCGTGGTATTTCTTGACGAAGGCGGCGCGGTCGCGGTCTACCTCCTCCAGCTTACGTTCCGCTTCCTGCTCGTCGATCCCGGCAGCGAGTAGCCGCCGCATTTTTTCCGCAGGCGAGGCAAAGATGAAAAGGCGCATAGTGTCTGTGCGATCGCGCAAGTACCAGGGAGAAGCGCGACCGACAATGATGCAAGGTCCGCGCTTAGTGACTTCCTCCACTACGGAACCAAACAAGCGGAAGAGGTGTTCGGAATCCAGCAGCTCCGCGCCGGCACCTGAGAAACTTTCTTCGTAACTGCCGCGCATAAAGATTTTGATCAGCTGGTAAAAGGTCGAGTCCGGACGTTCTTCGCGCTGCTGGACGCTGCGCACGTCACATTTGAGGCGTTTGGCGATTTCGGCGCTGAGTTTTTCGTCCCATAATTGCCAGCCCAGCTTGGCCGATAATTTCTTGGCGATGACGGCGGCGCCGCTCCCATATTCGCGCTCGATGCAGATGGTCTGAATCACGACAATTCTCCGTAGCAGGATTATTGTACGCGTTTATTGAAGCTGTCTACTCCCGGATCGTTGAGGTGATTGAGTCCGTTTTGCGGGAAAAATCGACCAAACGGGACACGGCCGATGAGGAATGCAGCTTCCATACCCGAATACTTGGAGTCGAGCAACGTGCGAAGCGTTACGCGAGAGTGGTGAGTGTTACGAGAGAGTGGTGAGTGATGACAGCGATCGAAATCTCTTCCTTTGGAGGACCGGAAGTACTCCGCCCGGTGGAGCGGCCGATGCCGACGGCGGCCCTAGGTGAACTCATCATTCGGGTGAAAGCGGCAGGGGTCGCACGAGCCGACATTATGCAGCGGCAGGGGAAGTACCCGCCGCCCCCCGAAGCGTCCGATATTCCGGGTTTGGATGTCGCCGGAGTCGTCGAAGAAATCGGGCCGGGAGTGACGGGCTTCGAACCTGGCGATGCGGTATGCGCGATTCTCGCGGGGGGCGGGTATGCGGAATCTGCCGTCGCTCCTGCGCTCCAGGTGCTGCCGATCCCGGACGGCTGGAGCTTTGTGGAAGCCGCCACGCTGCCCGAGAATCTGTTCACGGTCTATGACAACCTGATCACGCGCGCCGGACTGAAGGCGGGCGAGACGGCGCTGGTGCATGGTGGAACGAGCGGCATCGGGAGCATGGCCATCATGCTGGCTACAGCTTGGGGAGCGCGCGCGATCGCCACCGCAGGTAGCGACAGCAAATGCGAAGCGTGTCGCGAATTGGGGGCGGTTGAGGCGATCAATTATCGGACGGCGGACTTCGTCGAGCAAGTACTTTTTCTGACGAACGACGTGGGCGTCGACGTGATTCTTGACTTGGTAGGAGGTTCGTACCTGGGACGCAACCTGGATGCGCTGGCGCTGGAAGGACGGCTCAGTATTGTGGCCTTGCAAGGCGGACGGACCGGCGAGCTGGACTTGGCCAAGCTGATGCATAAGCGGGCACGGGTGCTCGGGTCGACGATGCGGGTGCGGACACCACCGCAGAAGGGCGCGGTTGCCACGCTCTTACGAAAGGAGGTCTGGCCGCTGCTGCCGGCAAAGCAGATTTTGCGGCCGGTAATCGATGGGACGTTTCCGCTGGCGGAGGCGGCGCGAGCGCACGAGCGGCTGGAAAGCGGGGAACATGTGGGAAAGATCGTTTTGGTGGTGGGGTGAGGGGCGGTTCCCGCCGACGAACTCGCCTGAGATTCACCCCAGTGGAAGATTGATGGGTCGCCGATGAACGCCGTGTTTAGACGGTGACAAATTTCAAAAATAAATCTGAGCTTTTCCCTGCAACACTTTAAGCCCAAAACAACCGGCCGCCTGGCACGTCTCGCTCCTACCTTCGTGTGCGAAAGGAACTTTTCGCACATGCACCCACCCGTCATCATCGACTTCGTCAAGATCGTTCTCGGTCTCGTCTTCGGCTTCTAATCGCTCTTTTTTCTTTCTGGAGGACCCCCACCCATGACCCCTCGCTCCATCCGCCGCGCTGCTGAGCGCCGTGCCGAAAAACTAGCCCGCAAACAAGCCCAGGCAGAATCGCAACCCTCAGAGAGCGTTGTCTCCGCAGCCCGTCTCGCCGCTAATCGCGAGAACGCACAAGATGAGCCCGCGCCTTTCAGCGAGGCGAAGATTCAAACAAGGTCCACCGGTCCGCGCACCGAAGGCGAAGCCCGCTCCTCGGCCAACGCCATCACCGGACGCACTGTTCTGCTGCCCTCCGATGACATCGAAGCCTACGAGCATCACCTCCAGCAATATCTCAACGAATTCCAACCTGGCACCGAACGCGAAACCGTTCTCGTGCAATCCATCGTTGACACCGAGTGGCGACTTCTGCGCATTCCCGCGCTCGAAATGGCCATCTACGCGCGCGGCCGCACTGAACAAACCAACCCCGACGCCAAATCCGGCTTTACCGACCTCGACACCTTCCTCAAATACGAAAAACAGCTGCGCAACCTGCAATTGCAGGAATCGCGCCTGCGTCGCCATCGCGAAAAAGATCTGGCCGAGCTCAAAGCTCTGCAGGAAGCCCGCATTGCCGAAGAAAAACTGCTGCTCAAGGACGCCGCCATGCTCTACACCGCCGCTAAACACGACGGAAAGTCGTGGGATCCGGCCGACCATGGCTTCGATTTTTCACTTGACGACGTCAAAGCCTACATCCAGGGCGCCCGCGCCGCCCAGCTCTATCATCAATCCATGAAACGAGCCACAGCCGCCGCCTAGCACGGCCAAGCCTTACACCCGCCTCATTCCTGTCGCAGCGATACTGTCGGATCCAGACGACTAGCCCGCAAGGCAGGCAGATAAGCGGCTGCCATGGCCACTAAAAGGAGCACAAACACAGCGGTGAACAGATTGCCCGGATCGTTGGGTTCGATGCCGTAAAGAAAACTCGCCACCAACCGGGACGCGCCGATTGTGGCGCCTATGCCAACTACAACGCCGGCAACGATATGCCCCATCGCTTCGCGCACCACTAGCCAAATAACATTGTGCCCGCGTGCGCCAAGCGCCAGGCGAATGCCAATTTCGCCGGTGCGCCGCGTCACAGAGTAGGCGAGAATGCCGTATAAACCAATTGCCGTAAGCAGTAGCGCGAGCGTGCCAAAGAATATCGAGAGAGAAGCCATCAGCCGCTCGCGTCCGACCGAATCGTCCATTTGCTGTTGCATTGTTTTTGTGATTCCTATTGGCACATCCGGCGCAATCTCGTGCAAAACGGCGCGAAAGGCCGGGTAAATCGACGGCGCGCCTGGAAGAGTTTTCAAAGCAAATGTGAGTGAAGGAATGTCGCCCGTTTTCTGCGTGTACGGAATGTAGAGTTCCGGTGGTTCCGGCTCGCGTAGGTTGAGGTACTTGATATTCCCGGCGATTCCGATAATGCGGATAGGATTGCCAAGCACGATGTGTTCGCCGATTGGGTTCGTTTTTGGGAAGAAGCGGCGCGCTGCTAGCTCGTTGAGAATGCCGACTCGTTCGGATACCGGAGTGTCGCCTTCGGTAAACCCGCGCCCGGCGAGCACCGGTATTTCGAAGGCATCGAAAAAGCGGGGACCTATCAAATTGATGTAAGTATCGCGTTGGTCTTCTGTAAGATCGCTTCGGCCCGGGATCGAAGGAGACTCGTCCCATTGAGCGTCGCTCAGCGGCATAAACCAGATAGGAGTCGCCGCCTTGACGCCCCGGAACGTGTTGAGGCGCGCTATCAGACGGCCGTAGAGACTTAGCAAAGCGGCGCCTTTCTCCGGCCGCTTATCAGTATCAATCGAAACCAGGGTGACGTCTTTGGGATTGAAGCCCGGCTCTGACGACAAGAGATGGTCGAGGCTGCCGGCAAAGAGTCCGGCGGCCGCCACGAGCAGAACAGAAAGCGCCGCTTGCAAAGTCAGGATAAGGCGTCCAATACCGAGACGGCCGTAGCCTCGCCGCAGATTCGCTGCACTCTCCTTGAGAGAGGCCGCAATGCTGATGCGAGTGGCTCGGAGGGCCGGGGCGAGACCAAACAAAAGCCCGCAACCGACCGCCAGAAGGAGAGTGAAGAGCACGATCCGCCAATCGGGATGAAGCTCAAATTGAACGAATTGGCTTGGGCCGACCTGCTGCCTGGTTTGCAGAAAGGCGACCAGTAGGCGCGTCAGCCAAAATGCGAA
>DATAYL010000276.1:0-9118 GCA_036272575.1 Bryobacteraceae bacterium
GGGCAGATGAACGTGAATGGGGACGTAACGCGACGTTACAAGACGAGGAGATTGTCCCTTAACGTCAGGTTAACGGCGCTATGGCGTGGCTCGATAATGCCCTTGTGTTTTCACTGAGTACGGGTTTTTTGACCATACGGGTACGAGAATCCGCACTACATGGTGGAGGACGCTGCATCCACCGACCTGATCGCGGGCTCCCGCCTGCAGTTGGGAATCAGCCGCGGTTCTCCCGAGCAGGTGATTGATGGCTGGCGTTATTTCGGCTACCGTCCGGATGAAGGTGAAGATGCTGCCGCTATGGGACGGCGCCATGCCGAAGAGTTTCTCGATCTGCTGCGTGGCAGGGGCTTTGCGCAACCGAATCCACGTCCCATGTTTCCCAATACGCCGGGGCTGCTCCGGCTTGAGCCAAATTCCGAAGGGTTGCGTAATCGTATCTGGTGGGGCGCGGGCTCCAATGCCACTGCCGTTTGGGCAGCAAAGCTAGGAATGAACCTGCAGAGCTCAACGCTCAAGAACGACGAGACGGGTGAGCCGTTTCATATCCAACAAGCCGCGCAGATCCGAGCGTTTCGCGCAGCGTGGAAGGAAGCCGGCCATTCGCGGACGCCACGCGTATCAGTAAGCCGCAGAATTTTCGCATTGGTGAACGATCTTGACCGCGCGTACTTCGGGCGCGGAGACCAGGAAGCGGACACGATCGGCTTCCTCGATGCAAAGACCCGAGCCATCTTCGGCCGGAGCTACGCCGCTGAACCCGATGTGCTCGTCGAACAGCTTAAGCGGGATGAGGCGATTGCGGAAGCGGACACGTTGTTGCTCACCCTTCCGAACCAACTGGGAGTCGCTTACAATGCCCATGTCATGGAAGCAATCTTGACGACAGTAGCGCCAGCTCTCGGCTGCTAGACTGCGCGCTATCTAATTCGAGAAGGGGACTTCAAAGGAGTAGTCGCATTTGGGCAACAACCGGCCGGTCTGGCGGCAGCGGGGTGCAATGATCGGCGTTAGCTTCCCGTGTTCCGCTCAAGTACCATGTGCGTTGCCCGCTTCGTGGCCTGGTGCTCACGGACAGAGAAACCAAATTCTCGAAGATTCAGACCGGCGAACAGCGGCTCGCCTTCGCCGAGCACCACAGGTGCAAGTGCCAAGTGCACACTGTCGACCAGTCCGGATTGCAGGTACTGCCGAACTGTAGAAACTCCTCCGCCAATTTTCACGTCCTTGTCACCCGCTGCCTCTTTCGCGAGCCGGAGGGCCTCGCGGACTCCGGCAGTAATGAAATAGAAGGTCGTACCTCCCTGCATGACCAGCGGTTCCCGTTCGTGGTGAGTCAATACAAATGTTGGAGCATGATAGGGCGGATTATCGCCCCACCACCCCTTCCACGAATCGTCCGGCCAAGGTCCCCGGACCGGACCGAACATGTTACGACCCAGAATGAATGCACCAAAGTTGTCCATGGAACGAAATGCGAATTCGTTATCGACGTCCTCGGACCCACCCTCCTGACCCTGCATTGCTCGGAACGTTCTCGTATGGAAGAACCACTCGAATATCTCGGGACCGCGCTTACCTAACGGATTATGAGTGCTTTGTCCTGTCCCAGCGCTGAATCCGTCCAGTGAGACCCCAAAACCCGCAACTCGAACCTTAGACATGTAGATGAATCGATCCAGCATCTCATGCTATCGCGGAGAAACGCCGCTCTACTCAACAGCAGCGTTGAGAGGGCAAGTGAGCCACATCGGGACTCCCAAGGAAGAGTTACGTGTTCACAGACGGGACGATCTGAAATCCGAGTTGGGCCGCGTGTTTCCTGAGTCGCAGTTCTGCCCGTCTCAAAGTTTGTTCTTCACACTTGTGGAACACGCCTTCGTTGTAGGGTTCTCTCGTCCTGAGCAGGTGTAAGATGATGCGCGCTAGCTTATGTGCAGTTGCGGTGATCGCCTGCGGCTTACCAAGCTTACGCGTGATGCGCCTGAAAAACTCACCCAGGTAATCTTTGGCATAATGGAGCGACTGCGCGCCCATTCGTAGGGCAGTAGCAACTCTGCTGCGAACGCGTCTGCTTTTGGTCTTTAGCACCTTGCCGCCGCTGATTTTCTTCTCGGGGCATAAGCCCAACCAGGATGCAAATGCAGAAGCATTCCGGAACTGCGATACATCCGCGCCGATCTCGCACAAGATGATCTGAGCCGTAATGGCGCTGATACCGGGAACATTGGTCAGATCGACACCAAAGATGCGGTACAGCTCTGCCCTCAGATCGAATGACTTCGGCTCATACCGGCATCGCTGGTAATGTGAGTGCTTCGTTCGCTGAGGTGGCTCAACCTCGGCCGTAGCAGCTGTCTCAAGTCCACCAAGATGATTGGCGAGTTCGCGATCCACTTCCGCAACCAGCTGCTGATAGTAGCGAAACGCGGCGAGAGATTGGCGGAGTGCAAAGAGGTGTTCAGGACGACAGTCGCCTTCGAGGGACTTCGCAATCGTGTCTTCGCTATTCTTAACTCCGCCATGACAAAGGCGCGCCAATATGAGCGGATCTCTTTCACCAGCTAGAATTGCGTCGATAATCTTCAAGCCAATAACGCCGGTAATGTCGTTGAGAACGCGATGGATCTGCACATTCATCTGGTCTAGAGCCTTCTGCACATGTAAGACATGTTCGGCTGCCATCTGAATCAGACTGGCGCGATGCCGCCAGAGAGATCGAATGGCGCAGATCGCGCCAGGGGGACGAAAGCTGCCGCGGAGGAGACCCACCGAATGCAGATACTGTATCCATTGGCAGTCTGATACGTCGGTTTTCCGCCCCGGAACATTCTTTACGTGGTGCGCATTCACCAAGTAAACTTCGAAGCCGCAAGACTCCAGAATCTGGTACACCGGGATCCAGTAAACGCTCGTAGATTCCATCCCCACGGATCGAACTCCACAACCCTGAAGCCAATCGGCTAGCGCGTTGAGATCCTGCGTGAAAGTTGCAAAACTGCGGACTGGATTTGCGTCCCGGTCTGCAGGGACTGCCACAAACAACTCGCATGCGCCAACGTCGATTCCAGCTGCATCGGGGTGCAGTACCGGTAACTGATCACACCTTCGTTTGCCTTTTCTTGCCATTGAGTCCTCCTGCCAGTTACCGGCCGGATGCCCAAGGTGCGAAACAAAACAAACTCCCAATCGAGATCGTCGTCCTATGACGAGCGTCATCACACATCTGTACGCAAAACCTCGGACCCACGCTTTTCGGTCGGGCTTAAAGAGCGAGCACCAATGTCCCCGCGGGCTGTAGTTGTCATCCGGCCAGCGTTACTCATCATCTCTCCGCCCGTTCCTTACCACCCTGTCTGGCATAACGCCAGTTGCCCGCTTATCGGTACTAATCTAATATCGCTATTGTTGCTCGATCACCGGATCGACTAATGTACGAGCCGCCCACTAGACGACCAGAGCCGTTCCGTAGCTTCGCAGAACTCCGCATCTTGCCAACTTCCATATGCGTAAACCAGCGCGCCGAGGATTTTATGTTTATCTTCCCGTGAACGGACCCAAGCGGAAAATCCAGCGTCAGCCTTCATGCGGTTGGATCGAACGTTTGAGCGGCCGGGTGTCCCTGGCCGCCCGTCATGATTAATGATTCGCGAGAATGGCCCAGGTCGCCCACCGTTTCTCTCAAAAGCTCGCGCACTGCGCCTGTAACTGCCCGGCTTTGTCCGCGCCGCCCGTGATCGACGTGTTGCCGCTGCACTGCAGGTTATTCGTACCCTCGTCGTTGAACACCCGCGAGGAAACCATGCTGTTTTGCACGAGCATATTGTTGCCGACGGAGTCCGTCGAGGAAATCACGGCAGCATTATTGCCCAGCAATGAAGGTTGCCTTTCACCGTATTGTTAGAAACGGCTACCGCAGCCGTATTGTTTTGCATCACAACGTTGCCCCGCCATACTGTGTCTCCCGAGCACGGGCTGGCGCCCGATTTCGACCGGCGCCACATTGTTCTGGTATTGCAGGATGCCGTTCACGGTGACTCCACAGTGCCGGCTCTGCCTTCATCTCTAGGCGGTATAAAGGCAGGGCGACGGGCAAACGGCAGCCCGGAACAGATGAATTGCTTGCCTAATTTCGGCAATACGCCGAGATGGCGTTCTGTAAAGCGGAAACGCTGGTGTAGCCTAGCGCCTTAGCAGCGGCACCCAAGCCACCATAGGTGTGCGCTAAGCTGGATACACTCACGCCGGTGCAGTTCGGCGCTCCCGGAACGCCTGCGAAATGGACTGGCGGGACAAATCCGCCGCCGGAGATCTTGAACACCGTGCCGGCGCCAAAGCCGCCTAATACGGTCGTGCCGTAGAGATTGCCGGACGAGTCCGCGATCAGGCCGTCCTCGGGTTCCGAGCCGTCGCTGGTGAACGAGGTGAACGAGTAGAGGACCTTCTCTGTGTAATTCCCCGAGGAATTCACCAGTTCGAACACCGTCCCAGCACCGGCGGCGCCGCCGAGTGCGGTCGTGCCGTAAAGGTTGCCGGATGCGTCCGCGATCAGACCGGCTACGGGGTTCGCGCCGTCGCTGCCTCCGAACGAGTAGAGGACCCTCTCTGTGTAATTCCCCGAGGAATTCACCAGTTCGAACACCGTCCCAGCACCGGCGGCGCCGCCGGATCCGGTCGTGCCGTAGAGATTGCCGGACGAGTCGAAGATCAGGCCGGCGGCGGGTTGCCCACCGTCGCTGCCGTTGGTGAACGAGTAGAGGACCTTCTCTGTGTAATTCCCCGAGGAGTTCACCAGCTCGAACACCGTGCCGTTACCGGCGGCGCCGCCGAATAGGGTCGTGCCGTAAAGGTTGCCGGACGAGTCGAAGATCAGGCCGGCAAAGGGTTGCCGGCCGTCGCTGCCGCCGGTGAACGAGTAGAGGACCTTCTCTGTGTAATTCCCCGAGGAATTTACCAGCTCGAACACCGTGCCGTTACCGGCGTCGGTCGTGCCGTAAAGGTTGCCGGACGAGTCCGCGATCAGGCCGCCGAGGGGGCCCCCTCCGTCGCTGCCGCCGGTGAACGAGTAGAGAACCTTCTCCGTGTAATTCCCCGAGGAATTCACCAGCTCGAACACCGTGCCGTTACCGGCGGCGCCGCCGCCTTGGGTCGTGCCGTAAAGGTTGCCGGACGAGTCGGAGATCAGGCCGCCGGCAAAGGGGTACCCACCGTCGCTGCCGCCGGTGAACGAGTAGAGAACCTTCACCGTGTAATTCCCGGAGGAATTCACCAGTTCGAACACCGTCCCAGCACCGGCGTCGCCGTCGATTTGGGTCGTGCCGTAGAGATTGCCGGACGGATCGGAGATCAGGCCGGCAAAGGGGGTCGCGCCGTCGCTGCCGCCGGTGAACGAGTAGAGCGTAGTCAATGTCTGTGCCGAGCCGTTCGTCGTTGCCAGCGTCACGGCGCTTAATAGAATGAGCAGCAGGCCGCCACTCCGCCCCGAACGACGTGCCAGGCAACCTGTTCTTAGAGTCTTTGATGCAAACACTTTTTATTCCTCCTCGCGTGTGATATCGGGCTTTCGAATCCGCTGGCAAGTGCAAGAGCCGCCCTTGCCCTGCGCGACCCGCGGACGGCCCCGATCACCGTCCCGCATACGAATACGCAACATTCGCTTGAAAAACCCGTAATGGAAAAAGAAAAAAATTCAGACTTTCAGAGAAAAAGCCTATTTGCCTGGTTTAAGGCATTCAGCCTCCGGCTGGGCGCACCATAAAACACTCCCAAACGAATGACCCAGCCTGAGTCTTGTAAACCGTGCTATTGCGGCTAAAAGGCTCCGCCGCGGCGGCGGACAGATCGTGAAAATTGACCTGTCGGAAGGCCTGCTCTCGACGGAACGGGAAGAAGACGTTCTCGCCGTCGATGAAGCCCCTGAAGGATCTCGCCAAACTGAATGAGCGTCCTGCCAAGATCGTTGAGCTACGGTTTTTTGGCGGGCTGACGGTGGCCGAAATCGCCGAGGCCCCCGGTGTCAGCGCCAGTACCGTCGAGAAGGATTTTGCGTTCACGAATAGTTCAAGAACCAGTCGCGTGGCCGCAACGCCAAGGCGATCTGGCAGGACTTGGCGGTTTGCCATGAGAGATAAAGCTCAGAAGCTCAGCATGCGGAGTTGCTCTCTTGTTCATGACTGTTGGAAATTGCGCGCACAGGACGACAACCGCCCTGTGCGCTTGTCGCGCCGAACCAATGAGCCGGGGATATAGGTAGATTGGACGGTCACTCCGTCCCCACTTACTATTTGAAATTCTCGGCCAGCATGATGTTGCGGTTGTCGCGATCCATGTGAACATAAAGCAGACTTGTTCCATCCCGAGATACTGCGAGCGCGCCCCCGCCCGCGCTCTCGAGTCTGCCCACCGTGGCTACCCGAACGATTCTCTGGGTGACGAAATCGAAGAATCGGACCGCCGCATCTTTGCTGAACGCCTCGTCATTCGGAACAAAGAAGATCCCGGTTCCGCCCAGCGCCCATTGCCGAAAGTCACCGGTCCCCGACAGCTCGGGAACCGGTGCTTCGCTTCCATTGCTGAGGTTGATTCTCCAAATTCCCGAATGGTTCCCACTCTTAGAATAGTAGAGATACTTCCCATCCATGGATTCAAAGCCTTCGAATCCGCCCTGGCGGGTAAGCGAAACAAGCTTACCGCCCACGCTTGGAACTTTCCAGATCTGATCGTCTGACCGAGCATGGAAATAGATCCAGCGGCCGTCGTTCGACCAGCTCGGCACGTCGGCGCCCCCCGTATTGGTGGCGAGCTGGTGAGTTTCTCCTCCTGCAACTCGGACGAGCCAAATGTCGGGCCTGGAGGATGGCGGCCGGAAGTCAAAGGCAATCCATTGTCCGTCGGGAGACCAGCGCGGCGTACCCGCGAACCCCTCGAGAAACGTCAACCGCCGCAGGCCGGAGCCGTCGCGCCTTCCGATCCAGATCTCGGGGGAGCCGGATCGCTGCGAGTCAAACGCAATCCACTGTGCGTCGGGGGAGAACTGAGGCGTATCATCGGGCCTTGTGGATGCAACCAGCTGCACTGCCGGCGCTCCCGAGACCTTCGGTGTTCGCCCGTCGTCGGCTCGACGCAAGGTGAGCTGCCAAATGCTGTGCTCAAGCGCCCAGTGCACATACGCCATGCGGTTTCCGCTAATGGTGACGTCGCTGATATCGGGCCCGAGTGCCGCAGCCAAGGGAGGGTGTGTAACCGAGCCGCTGACACGATCGATCTCGGCTAATCTCCCAAGCCAGGAGTACACAAGCGCACGGCCGTCGGCTGTCCAGGTAAAGCCAGCCCACGGGGCCGGAAGTGATCGTACGCCTTCGCGGCCGGGGCCGATCACAACGATTTCCATGTTATTACGCCTGAAAGCCAATCGAGCGCCGCTCGGATCGTATACCGGTTCAGAATCGGTTTGACCGGCTGCTGGAAACGATCGCTGGCGAACTTTGTGGTCAGAAAAAGATAGTTCGAAAATTGCGCTCTGGTCCTTCCCAATCCAACGAACGAATGCCAATGTGCGCCCGTCGGGGTTCCACGCGAGCCTTCCGGACCCGGCAACCTTGTCCATGCCGAGGTCCGTTTCGTTACCACCCAGCGCTGATATCGTCAGAATCCTCGCGAAGCGCTCGTCGGTTCGGCTTCGAATGAAGGCGATTTTGGTTGAGCTCGGACCCCACACTGGCGAGCGATCCGCTGTACCGGCAGGTATGTTTGTCAGGCGCAGCGGATCGGTTGAGCCGATGAGTTGCACGTAGACTTCGAACGGGCGGTTACCGTCTTTACCTTGACCTACGAATGCGATTTCCTTGCTGTCGGGCGAAATCGCGGGGTCTTCCTGGTAGCCGGGATAGTACGTAAACGGAACGACTCTCAGCTTATCCGCCGGATGTGGTCTGTTGTAGTGAACAAGTAAGAATATCGAGAGAGCGATCAACCCGGCGATCGCGCCGATTCCCGCAGCCCTACGAAATGCGGGGCGGCGCGCGAGACGAGCGACCAAGCCCGGCACAGCCGCCTGTCGGATACTCTCCAGGTCCGAGATCAGCGCGCTGGCTGATTGATACCGTCTCACAGGCTCTTTCTCGAGCATCTTCTGGACGATGGACACAACTTCGGGGGGCGCCACCTGGCGAATCGGCGTGAGGTCGGCGGCCTGCGGGCCTGCAATAGCCGCCAGTGTTTCGCGCAATGTACTTGCCTCAAACGGCACCCGGCCCGAGAGCATCTGATAAAGCACCACGCCGAGCGACCAGATATCGGCGCGCTGATCTACCCGCGATCCGGCGGCCTGTTCCGGCGCCATATACAGCACTGTTCCGATCCTTAAGCCCTCCTGAGTCAGAACGGTCTTCTCGGTCCATTGCGCGACTCCGAAATCGAGAATGCGAACCAGGGGCTCGGCGGACTCCGTGTCAATCAGCATCAGGTTCGCCGGCTTGATGTCACGATGCACGACACCTCTGCCGTGGGCGGCCTGTAGACCATGGGCGGCCTGGAGTACGATGCTGATAGCGCGCTGAATAGGAATCGGTCCGGTCCGAATCTTTTCGTCGAGCGACGTGCCCTCGAGACAGGCCATCGCGATAAAGATGAATCCATCGGCTTCCTCGATTTCGTAGACCGGACACACGTTTTGATGGTCAATAGACGCGATGACGCGCGCTTCACGGATGAAACGCTCCCTGCTGGGGGAATCGTCTCTGAGGAACGGCGGCAGAAATTTCAGCGCGACCGTTCGCTGGAGCCGCGTCTCCGTTGCCCGATAAACGACTCCCATTCCACCAGCTCCCATCGGTCGAACGATCTGGTAATGGGATAAAGTTCGTCCGCTGAGATCTTCTTGAATGATCGGTATCGGCCGATCTGCCGCAAGCTCCGGCTCAATCGCTCCCTCCTGGTCTTCCTGCAAAAGGTTTTGTGCCAGCCGGAGTAAATCGGTATCACCGCCGCATTTATCTCGAAGAAACGCGGCTTGATCTTGCACTGGCAACTCGGCTGCTTGCGAGAAAAGCTCCGAGAGTCGCTTATAGACAGCTGGATCGGTTATTGCGTTGAGGCCGGAGCGCGTTTTTGAGCCACG
>DATAYL010000277.1:0-3373 GCA_036272575.1 Bryobacteraceae bacterium
ACTCCGTTGGATCTGCAACGGGCAGAGATAGAGCTCGTACTTCAATCCGGATTGTTTGCCAAAGCACCCCGGTTGGAGAAGTTTTTCCAGTATATCTGTGAGCGGCACCTGGATGGCGAAGCAGATCAGATCAAGGAATACAGTATCGCCACGGAAGCCTTGGGGCGGGACAGCGAGTTCGATCCCAAGACTGACTCGATCGTGCGGGTGGAAGCACATCGTCTTAGGAAGAGGTTGGAGGCTTTCTATCAGGGGGAGGGCGCCGGCCATGCGGTCCATATCAGTATTCCCAACGGGCAGTATCGACCGCAATTCTCTTTTCCGGCTGAACTGATAGAAGAGCCGGCAGGCGGACCGATTGATTCGGCCGAGCCCGCCGAGTTCTCGACGGTGGACGTCGCAGCGCTTCAAGCAACGCGCGAAGAGAACGGCAGCGGGGCGAGCCGGGGTTCGAGAAAGCGCGCGATTCTGCTGGCGTTGGCAGGGTTGTCAGTTGTGTCCGCCTTTTTCGCGATCCAATATTTTCGCCGCCGGCAGATCGTAGTTGCGCCGAAACAGGAGGTCTGGGTAGAGCCCGCAGGCGGCTTCGCCATGCCAGCTGAGTTCCGAATGCTGGCAGGGTATCACGGGGCACCGGTGTTGGACCGGCAGGGTCATAGCTGGCTGCCGGATGCATTCTACAGAGGCGGCGAATCGCTACCGATTGCCAGCGAAAAACTCGGGAAGGGTCAGGCAGATGTCGAGTTTCTACGCGCGCAACGCTCCGGGCGATTCGAGTATGCGATCCCGCTTCGACCAACGACCTACGAACTGCATCTTTACATGGTGGAGACGGAGTACGGACGCGGCAATCCGAAAGATGGCGGCGAATCGACGCGGCTTTTTCAAGTTTCGATAAACGGCCAGATCAAGCTGAACGATTTCGACCCGCTGGCGGAAGCGGGCGCTCCGAACCGTTTGTACGTGCGGGTATTCAAGGACGTTCGGCCGGGGCCGGATGGGAAGCTGCATTTGCTTTTTCAGCCTGAACTGGACAACGCGTTTCTGAATGCGCTGGAGATCCTGCCGAGTCCGGCGGGTCGAATTCGTCCGGTAAGAATCGTGGCGCAAGAAACTCCTGTCACCGATTTCGAGGGATGTCTGTGGGCGGCCGACAAATATTTCGTTGGCGGTCACCAGGTATTTCGACGAAACGTGCTGGAGACTGGCGAAGATATTTTCTATCGAGGGGAGCGCTACGGAAATTTTTCGTATCGCATTCCACTGGCGCAGGGCAAGTACCGGCTCAAGCTGTATTTTGCGGAGACCTGGTTTGGCGCGGCGGGAAGTACCGGGAGTGCGGTGGACCGGCGGATTTTTAACGTGTTCGTGAACGGTGTCGCTTTGCTTCGGAATTATCAAGTAGTGAAGGATGCGGGCGGACCCAATCGCGGCATTGAAAAAGTTTTTGAGGGAATGGAACCGAACGCGCAGGGCATTTTGCTGATTGATTTTGTGCCGGTCAGGAACTATGCCGAAGTGAATGCGATCGAGGTGGTGGAGACTGGGTAGTCGTCGTGGGGGCGGGGGCGGGACAGACCGCTCTGTCCACACGCGAGTAAGAGGGTTGGGTTGCTTGCGCTTTTCAGGCGCTTGGGACAGAAGAAGTCTGTCCCTGAGGTTGTCCTGTGCGAGAATGCTCCGCAAGGAGTCTCCATTGAGCAGACGCTATCTGTGGTCCGCAATGTTGTCAAGCGCACTCTTGGCAGTGCCGACAGCGAGGGTGTTCGCGCAAGCGCCGCGTAACGACGCGCAGGCTGCCGCGCCCGCGAAAGAAAACAAGGAAAAGCCCATTCCTCCGGAACACAGTTCAGTGACGCATCACGAGCTGTCGTTGAATGGCAGGACGCTTCGGTACACGGCTACGGCCGGAACGCTCCTGATCAATGGAGACGAAAACAAACCATACGGCAGTTTCTTCTACGTGGCGTATACGGAAGATGGAATTGCCGACATGCGCACGCGGCCGGTGACTTTTCTTTATAACGGAGGGCCGGGTTCGGCAAGTTTGTGGCTGCACATGGGCTCGGTGGGTCCGGTGCGGGTGATGACGGACAGTCCGGAGGCCACGGGCGGTGGACCGTATAAATTGGTGCCGAACCAATACACTTTGCTGGACAAGAGCGACCTGGTTTTTGTGGATGCGGTGGGCACGGGCTATTCGCGGCCGGTGGGCAATGGGACTGACAAGAATTTCGCCGGGACGGACGAGGATGTGGCGGCCTTTAACAAGTTTGTGGTGCGGTACATCACGGTGAATCAGAGGTGGAACTCGCCGAAGTTTCTTTTTGGCGAGTCGTATGGAACGACGCGTTCGGCGGCGCTGGTGGATTCGCTGCAACGGGATGGCATCTACTGTAATGGCGTGATTCTGATGTCCACGATTTTGAATTATTTCGAGCGCGCTCCGGGCATTGATAACGAGATGATCGGTTATTTGCCGAGTTACGCCGCTATTGCCGCGCACTATAACAAGGTCGCCAATAAGCCGGCCGATTCGACGGCCTTTCTGAATGAGGTGCGGGCGTTTGCGCGCGGGCCGTATGCGGCGGCACTGGCGCAAGGGCAGAACCTGCCGGACTCAGAGAGAGACGCCGTGGCTGCGAAGATGAGCGCATATACCGGGTTGAGCGTTGCTTACATTAAGGAAGCCAACTTGCGGGTGGACCCTTCCCGTTTTCGTAAAGAGCTATTGCGCGATGACCGGCAGATTTTGGGAAGGTACGATGCTCGTTTCGAGGCTTCCGATATTGATGCGGCAGGTGAAACGCCCGGCTACGATCCGTCGAGCACTGGTATTACCGGCGCGTTTGTTTCTGTGTTTCACGATTACCTGGAGCGGGAGCTGAAGTATTCATCGACTGAGACGTATTTTCTGAGCGGTCCGCATTTGAATCAACTTTGGGATTGGAATCACCGGGCTCCTGGGCAGGGAGAACGACAACCGGTGCTGCATGAAGCCTATGTGGCGGGCGATTTGGCGGATGCTATGCGCAAGGATCCACATTTGAAGGTGTTCTCGGTGAACGGATTATATGATCTGGCGACTCCGTTTTTCAAGACCGAGTATGATTTGGCGCATATGAATCTGGAACCGAAGCTGCGGCAGAATATCGAGTTTGCATATTACCCGTCGGGGCACATGATTTATCTGAATGTGGACGCGCTCAAGCAGCTGCGGAGCGATCTGGGGGGTTTTTATGCGAAGGCGGCGCCGGAAGGGATATGACGCAGGCCGCCGCTAGGCGAGCATTTTGTCGTTGACGTTTCCGGCGACGTCGGTCAGGCGGAAATGGCGGCCTTGGAATTTGTAGGTAAGCCGTTTGTGATCGAT
>DATAYL010000278.1:0-18217 GCA_036272575.1 Bryobacteraceae bacterium
GATTGTCTTCTTGTGAACGTCGAGCCCGATGTAATACATATGTTTGTTGAGGAGCCTCCATGGTTGTTCTCTGAATCAACGTCCCCGTTGAGTTCAGCCTTTTTGTACACCACGCGCTCGACTTACATTCAAACAATCCACCCAAGAACCGCTCGGGCCGCGTTGGACGCCGGTTAGCTGCACATCCGCTTGCCATACAGCAGGACGCTTTCCAGATTCCAATCGGCCAAGCCACAGCAATCCCTTGCCATGCTGCATGATCGCGTTGTTCTCTGATTTTGATTCCAGCGCAAGAACCGGAGTTCGACACCTCCGCCGAAGGCCGTAATCTTTTGCTGAGGTCATCGACTAATGTCGGTGTGATCCTCACCAAAACAAACTTTGAGGAGCCATTCTAATGGGCAAAGAAAACGATAACAAAACGGTTGTCGGCCGCTGGTTTACGGAATTCTGGGGCGAGAACTTCAATTCCGGAGTCATCGACGAGATTGCCGCACCGGACATGCTACTGAGGTATTCGCTGCATGAACCGCGCCGCGGCCGTGACGATATTAAGGCGTTTATGACGAATTTTCGCGGCGCATTCCCCGACCTCAATTTCTGGGGCACGGCGGATCTGATCGCCGAAGGCGACTACGTCGTCGGTCAATGGGAAGGCGGCGGCACCCACACAGGTCCTGCCTTCAATGATTTTTTGATCGGCGGCCTGCCAGCCGCGACTGGTCGCAAGATGCACTTCACGGGCACGACGGTGTTGAAGGTGATCAATGGCAAAATCGTCGAGGAGATCGGACTTGACGATGGAGTGACCGCGCTGACCCAACTTAGGCTGATTAAAGCCGCTTGATCGAAGCACCCCTCTCTAATGGCAGCCGGCGGCTGCTCACACAATGTCACTCCTAGAAGAAAACAAAGCAGCGCCGGTCTCCCGTGATGAGCGCGTGTCTAATCTTCCAGAGCCGCGCCGCCTCGAAGGGCTGAGCGACGCGGCCTTTTCGATCATCATCACTCTGCTCGTCCTGGAGATACACCGTCCGAATGCCGCGCCGAGCCACCGGGGCGCAGAACTCCTGCTGGAGTGGCCTTCTTACCTGGCATATGCAGTTGCATTCGTCTTTATCGGGGTTGTCTGGCTCAATCATCATTACATCTTCGAGCGACTCTGCAACGTGGATCTGACATGGCGACCTGATGGATCAGAAGGCAGCGGTTTTACTCTATGCCTTGATTGCCGGGCTGGCGGCGGTGGCCTGGTTGCCGGCTTTTCCCATTCGTCCCGCCATCCCGAACTCTTAAAGCCGAATCTACCGCCGGGAATTTTTGCCTCTCAAGTGAAACGCCTGGCTACCGCTATTGTTTGCCAGATTCTGGCGGCAGCACTTCGCTGGTTTGTTCATCCGATCCTTGCGGTGGCCCCGTTCACCTTCGTTGTCCTCTACCACGCATGGAACAGCCAAGGTATCCCTTCAGGCCGATGAAGCAGGTTTTTGCGGCGCCCTCCAACCGCATGACACGACTTCGAATTCGAAAGCAAGGATCGGAGTGCGCCCGGTGAAAATTAGCGGCACCATGGAACCAACACAATATAAGAGGTGTCAGATGACGACTGCGACCCCCAACAAGATCCCCACAACGCCCCCGTCAGTTGATGATCCGTTGGCCGATGATCCTCGATGGGCGCGCATTCTTGCCCGTGACAAGACAGCCGACGGACACTTTTGGTATTCGGTTTCGACCACTGGCGTTTATTGCCGGCCATCGTGCCCATCTCGTATCGCCAACCCCAAAAACGTTCAGATCTATGACAGCCTTGAAAGCGCGCAGGCGACCGGGTTCCGCCCTTGCAAGCGTTGCAAACCAGACGGAGCTTCGATTGAAGCCGAGAACGCTTCGTTGGTTGCGAACGCGTGCCGGATCGTGGAGGAAAGCGAAGAAGAGCCCTCGCTGGAGGAATTGGCGGAAGCAATCGGCCGTAGCCCAAGCTACTTTCATCGCATATTTAAGGCCATCACTGGGCTGACGCCAAAGGACTATGCCACCGGCCACCGCGCAAAGAAAGTTCGGCGCGGACTCAGCTCCGGCAACACGGTCACGGAGGCGATTTACGATGCCGGCTTCAATTCGAGCGGACGCTTCTACGAGAAGTCGAGGGATATCCTGGGCATGACGCCGTCACAGTACCGCCCTGGTGGCGCCAACGAGGAGATCAGATTCGCCGTTGGACAGACTTCGCTAGGCGCGATCCTTGTGGCTTCGAGCAAGAAGGGCGTCGCTGCGATCCTGCTCGGAAACGAACCGGAAGAGCTCGTTCGCAATCTTCAGGACCGCTTTGCGAAAGCTCCTCTCGTCGGCGCGGATCGCGACTACGAGGCCTTGGTGGCCCAGATTGTCGGCTTCGTTGAGACGCCGGGGATCGGCCTGAATCTTCCTCTCGACGTGCGCGGGACAGCCTTCCAGCAGCGTGTGTGGCAGGCCTCCAGCAGATTCCTGCCGGTGAGACGGTTTCCTATGCTGAAATTGCTCGGCGCATCGGATCGCCAAAGGCGGTGCGAGCCGTAGCCGGCGCGTGTGCGGCGAACAATCTCGCTGTTGCTATCCCCTGTCATCGCGTTGTCCGCCTGGACGGTTCCCTCTCGGGATACGCATGGGGTGTCGAGCGGAAATGTGCTTTGCTCGATCGTGAGCAATCGCGGGGAATTTCCGATTCGAAAGCAAGGACCGGAGTTTAATCAAGCAAGCAAACGGCCATTTTCGTCATGAGGACAAACAAATGAAACTCATGACTTCAGAAACCGGTGGGCAGCTTACACCAGCCGTAACATCTACCAACATTTTTGTTTGAGACCATACGTACGCAACCGGCGAATGCGCCCTTGGCCACGTGCTCGTCACTCGCAGCATCAAGGGTGTCTGCGCGATTCTGATCGGAGACGATCAAAGAGAATTGAAGACGGACCTCGCCGCCCGTTTTCTCAATACCAGGTTCGTCGCGAACGCAGCAGCCATCCACGATGATCTGGCGAAGGTAATCCAGTTCGTGGACAAACCCACCGAAGGATTGGATCTCCCGCTCGATATGCGGGGCACGCACTTCCAGCACCTTGTCTGGGAAAAGCTTCGCGCTATCCCTGTCGGCCGGACGGTGAGCTATACCGAACTGGCGCATTCGGTCGGACCTCTGACATCCGCCCGCGCGGTTGCTGGCGCTTGCGCCTCCAATCCGATCGCACTGGCTGTTCCCTGTCACCGCGTCGTGGGCGTCAATGGCAATCTGGCGGGTTACCGCTGGGGCATCGAACGCAAACGTGAACTGATCAGGAAGGAGGCCATGGCATGAACGCCCGTTCGTCCATCATTACCCCGGCCTCTGCTGCCATATCAGCAGAGGCTCGGGTTTCCGATTATGACTGGCAGTCCGTCGCAGGCGAACTCGACAACTACGGCTGTGCGGTTTTGCCGAAGCTTCTCTCACCCGAAGAATGTCGCGCCATCGCGGCCCTCTATCCTGAGGAAAGCCATTTCCGAAGTCACGTCCGGATGGCACGGCAGGGCTTCGGCAAGGGCGAGTACCGCTACTTTAAATACCCGCTTCCGGACCTTCTCGATGGCTTGCGAACAGCACTCTATCCGTACCTTGCAAATGTGGCCAATGAATGGAACGGACGGATGGGAATCGACGAGCGCTATCCGGGCGAACACGCGTCATTCCTCAAGCGATGCCACGACGCTGGCCAGACGCGCCCGACGCCGCTTCTTCTGCAGTATGTGCCGGGCGACTTTAACTGCCTCCATCAGGACCTCTACGGCGACCTCGTATTTCCGATTCAGGCTACGATTCTCCTCTCAGAGCCTAGCAAGGATTTCACGGGTGGCGAGTTCGTTCTGACTGAGCAGAGGCCGCGGATGCAAAGTCGCGCCGAGGTCGTACCACTTTGGCAGGATGATGCTGTGATCTTTGCAGTGCACAACCGGCCTGTAAAAGGTTCGAACGGCAGCTATCGTGTGAACCTCCGCCACGGCGTAAGCCGTCTTCGATCCGGCATGCGGCACACCGTCGGCATTATCTTTCATGACACGAAGTAGGTTCCCCGTCAGATCACCACTCAGCACCAGCGCGGAGACGATTGAGGAACGCGAGAGGCAGCAGATCATCTGCTGATTCAGATTCAATGGTTAGGAATTGGACGATGCCAGCGCATCTGCCAGCCAGGTAAGCAGTTGCGGGTCCATACGGATTATTGAGCCGATCGTGAATGTCAATTTGTCCCGTCAACCGATTCTGTCCGGAATACGGGCAAGCCGGAAGTTGACGTTGTTAAAACGGGATAGATCGCGCAAAACGGCCTACTGTTGCTAATGTCTTGACCGCCTGCATCAGAACACCGAGCCAGGATTATTCGCCCCATCCCGACAAGGCATCCAAATTCGAACGTTCGGCAGGCCGTTCTTGGTGTTAACCATCCTCATCAAAAAGGATCGAATTGGCGTCCGCTTTGTCGGATTCTGTGCCCACAGGATGACTTACGAACCGCGTCTAAGCAGGTTTTGGATAACTGCCCCGCAACTCACTCCGTATGCCGAACCAGATCGGCCACCTCCGTTCCGGCGGCGTGAAAGGCGCGAACGTCTGATGCTGCGACTCGCCGTCCTTGCATCCGCATCGAGCAGGCCGCGTGGGAGGAACACATTACGCCGGATGCGCCGTACGAGTTATCGGCGCGCAGTGGAAGCAGTGATCTGCGGGAGGCCCGCGGTCAACTATAACCTGATGCTCAAGGAGATGCTGAGCAAACCGGCGCAAAGGTGAATGAGGTCGTCTATTGGTCGTGGCCGATGGATTGGAAGAACCGAAGGGCACGCCTGGCTTGATCGGCCGTACGACGATGCGGTCATACCCGTCGGGACATCACCGAGCCGTTTGGCTAAGAGTGTTGAGAGACGGGCGCTGGCGAATTTCGCGAACTGCTCGTAGATGCTGCCCCGTTCGGCTTCGCTGTTTCAGTCTCGCTGTATAGTCGCATCGTGATACGATACAGGCACAGGAGTCTTCTCGATGGCTTCGGGAGAAGAAAATCCAGACTCGGAGATCGTTAACCGAGATATTCCGGAAGCTGGTTATCGCCAACTTGCGGAATTCCGTCGGTGTATCCGGAAATTCCTACACTTCAGCGAAGAGGCCGCCCGTGCTAAGGGCATCGAGCCTCACCAGCACCAGCTTCTCCTGGCGATAAAAGGTCTACCGTGAGGTACCCGTCCGACGATCACCGCCCTCTCGCGGCAACTCTATCTTCGCCATCACAGTACGGTGGAACTCATCGATCGCCTTGAAGAACGCGGCGCCGTGACGCGGCGGCACCGCGCTGAGGACCGTCGCGAGGTCCTGGTTGAACTCACGGAGCGCGGTGAGGACTTACTGGGTCAGCTTTCAGTTCTGCACTGGGAAGAATTGCGCGTTTCTGGTCCGGCCCTTTCAGAAGCGCTCTGGGCCGTGGTTCACCACTCCGTACGACACGGCAGGAGACCGGCATGAAAGTTCGGTCGCACCCTCAAGGCCGCAAGTCCTCACTGGAGGAACTGGGAGACTTCACGGCGACGCCGCGGGTCGTTCCCATTTCGCTGGTGGCGATCGGTATCGGGATTCTAAGTTCGTTTGTGGCGTGGATACTTCTCAAGTTGATCGGTCTTTTTACAAATATCTTCTACTACCAACAGATAAATACCTCGTTCGCCTCACCTGCCGGAAACCATCTTGGTGTTTACGCCATCGCCGTACCTGTTATCGGATCACTCATCGTCGGATTCATGGCCCGCTATGGTTCCGAGCGCATCCGCGGGCACGGGATCCCGGAAGCGATCGAATCTATTCTGATGAACGGCAGCAAGGTACATCCACGGTTGGCTATCCTCAAGCCTCTTTCCGCGGCGATCTCTATCGGCTCTGGCGGCCCGTTTGGCGCCGAGGGTCCCATCATCATGACGGGCGGAGCCCTTGGATCGATGATCAGCCAGTTTTTCCACTTCACTAGCATCGAGCGCCGCACGCTGCTTGTCGCGGGTGCCTCTGCCGGCATGTCAGCCACATTCGCGGCTCCGCTTTCCTCGGTGTTGATCGGGGTTGAACTTCTGTTGTTCGAATGGAAGCCTCGCAGTGCCATCCCAGTCGCGCTCGCGAGTGCTACGGCGTGCGCTGCTAGGCGCTATCTTCTCGGACTTGGGCCTTTATTTCCAGTTCCGCCGCACCCCGAATTCATTGGACCTGAAGGGCTCGCCGGTTGCGTCGTCGCCGGCTTGGCTGCCGGAGTCCTCTCGGCGCTTCTCACAATCGGGGTCTATGCCGCCGAAGATGCTTTTAACAAGCTGCCGATTCACTGGATGTGGTGGCCGGCCATAGGCGGGGTCTTCGTAGGAATCGGTGGTCTCATCTTTCCGCAGGCCCTCGGGGGTGGGATACGACACCATCAACATGCTGCTCAAAGGCAACGTCCCGTTGTCTCTGTTTGCTGGAGTTCTCTTGGTGAAATCGGCGATTTGGATGATCTCCCTAGGCTCGGGCACTTCGGGAGGAGTCCTCGCACCGTTATTGATGATGGGCGCGGCTCTCGGAGGAGTTGAGAGCATATTCCTTCCTCAATTCGGTCAGGGCTTCTGGCCTCTCGTCAGTATGGGCGCAATCCTGGGTGGCACAATGCGTTCTCCGTTCACCGGCATTGTTTTCGCGCTTGAGTTGACACACGATTTCAACATGCTGTTGCCACTTCTAGTGGCCAATTTCCTCGCACACTTGTTCACTGTGCTCACTCTCAAGCGCTCGATCCTCACTGAGAAAATCTCGCGCCGCGGTTATCACCTAACCCGTGAATACGCAACCGATCCGCTCGAGATTCTGTTCGTCAGGGAAGTCATGCGAACGAAGGTGGTTGTTCTCCCGGCTAATGGAACGCTGGAGGAGGCGCATCGGTTGATTCGCTCTACGGAGAACCCTAAAGGGCAGCATCTTTTCCCGGTGCTCGACCCTCAGAACAACTTAGTCGGCGTAGTCACGCGCAATCAGTTGCTCAGGCTCTTCGAAGAAATGCCGGCTGCGGCGCCGATCATCCAGCTTTCCGAGATCGCAACGCGTAACCCTCGGATCGCGTTCGAAGATGAACCCCTACGGGTCGTCGTTAACCGCATGGCCGACTCAGGCTTCACACGTTTTCCGGTTCTCGATTGGCAGGGCGACGGGTCGATCGTGGGGATGGTATCCCTTAACGATTTGCTTCGCGCCAGAACGCGGAACCTCGACGAGGAACGCGCCCGAGAGCGCGTGCTTCGGATTCGGATGCCATTTGGCCGCCGGACAAATCGCGCAATATCGCATTGACGTAGGGTGCGGATTTTCGAAGCTGAGCGAAGTACTCGTTCCCACCGGATTTTTCATGGACGCAATCCTTTCGTGCGTGGGCACATTCCGAGCCCAATCGCAGTTCGGCAAAAACCGTGGCACGAAAGAGACGTGAACAGACCTGACCCCGGGCTCGGCAGGAAACGGAGTGAGTGTGAGAGGGGCAGTCGGGTTCGGCGATACCGTCATGAGCGGGGGCGAGTAACTCGCGCACTTGGAGTCACGCCGGCTTGCGCGGCACAACCGTCCGACCGACCTGAGTGCGATGCACGCTGCGCATTCCGATCGACCGTGATCACAATCGGCTGCGCCGTTTCGCTCGGGGACAATCCGCCTCGATGAAGCGATTGGGAAACGCTTGGTGACTACTCGCGGGTAATCGTAATTTCCGGATCGCTGATCGTCGAGAAGCAACCCGTAGATGCTCGATCCTGCGGCGCACGGAATTGCGGGGGTGGGCGCACCTCGCAGGCCGAGAGATCACTCCGGATATTGTGCGAGCATTAGGTTACTGCCCTGAGAATCGGCGACGCTGTACGACAACCAATGCCGATCGGCTGACAACGCCATCCCGTAGTACCAACCTTTATCCAGCGAAAACAGACGCTTTCTGGTACGAGTTTTAAGATCATAGAGCTCCAGTACTGAATTCTCTGGCTTATCTCCGAGCGACAAAAGGTACACACGTCCTTCGCTGACGACGAAATTGAGCGAGTAACTCAGCCCGCGATCGGAACGCGCCAGAGCGAAGTAGGCGAATCTCCATTACGGGCGTAATAAAGAAATCGGCCATCGGGCGATATCACTGGATTCAGACCGCCCTGCCGTGTAATCTGAACCGGACGCCCCCCACCTTCCGCGGCCGTTTTGTACAGTTCGAAACGGCCCGTCTTATTCGACGAGTAAAAGATCCATCTGCCATCGCGGGACCACCGCGTTTCCACCTCATCTTCCTTAGTGTCGGTCAGACGTTTTCTAACGCCGGTACTGACTTCGATGGTGTACAAGTCCGATTGGCTGGGACTCAAGGCGTTGAATAGGATTTTCTTCCCATCCGGCGACCAGCGCGGGTTCGATGTGTTTGGCATCCGTTTGTTCGTCAACTGGATCTGGTGTGTGCCGTCGGAGTTGGCAATCCAAAGTTCGTCGTAACCGGAACGAGTTGACGAAAACGCGATTTGCTTGCCATTGGGGGAATAGTCTGGGGTCGCGTCGATCATCGTAGAGGAAACAAGCAAACTCGGCTCCCGCATCCCATTCGAAGAAAGCTCGGTCCTCCAAATGTTCGGGTCCTGGAATGCACGTGCGTAGACAACTTTGCCCGGGACAGATGCGCTTAAAGCGACCGCGTTTTCTCCAAACGGGCTTCCTCTCGGAACCCTTGCTCGCTGCATCCAATTCGTTCGAAACCGTACCACATGGATGCCGGATAATCCGCAGAATGGTCCCGCCGAAAATAGTATGTCCGCTCCGTTTGACGTCCACGCGACGCCTAGCACGGAAGTGGAAACGAACGTAAGACGTCTTGATTCTCCGCGCGGCGTAAAGTCACGATTCAGATTTTGCACATACACCTCGCCATTCGCGTCTGTAAGCCGAATAAACGCGACCGAGAGGCCGTCCGGCGACACCGTAGGACTGAAGTTGTCAATTCCGGGCGCTCGTGCGGTGATGCGGTGGATCTCGCCGCCTTCAGCAGCCACTGAGCAGATAACGGCGGTTGCGAAGCCGGGGGGTACACAACTGAGAACGAGATGCTTTCCGTGCGGACTCCAAGCCAAATTCGACATCCCGTCTAACGCAGTGACGGGAACCGCGACGTCCGCTATCTTCCGCTCCCGGCCCCCAAGTGCTGGTATCAAATAGATTGCGGCGCTCACGTCGTTCAAATATCGGAGAAAAGCAATCGAACGTCCGTCCGGCGCCCAAGCGGGACTTCGTTCGGCCGCTGGATCCTTGGTCAGTCGCAGAGGTTCGCTCTCACCGACAAGCTTCAAATAGACGTCGAAGTTATCTCGCTCGGGTCCGTCCCAGGAAAACGCTACCTGAGCTCCGTCGGGGGACAGGGAGGATTCCCTTTGGAAGCCTGGATAGGACGTGATCGGAAGCGGCACGATTTCGCCGTTCCAGCCACGCGGAGAACTCCCTCCGTGGAGAACTGCGTTGCGGGCGCCACAGCTAATACAGACTCACAGCGAGTTTGCGTGCCATCGCTACTTTGGCGATCTGTCGCTCACGACGCATCGCCAGGTGCGAAAACCTTTTGTGCCATTCGGGATCAAACCGCGCCGCAGCTTGCGCTGATTCTACTGGGAGAAGACGTAGAAGAACATTGCCCTGCTTGCTGATGTGCCCCAACCGTTGATGAACGCCGCTGAGGATTCAGTTGGGATGAGCCCGACGTAGCTCCCGATTTGCTTTCCACATTGAAAGCGCTCCGGGTATCCGATGATGAGCACAAATGCCAGCGCCGTCACGGGCCCAACCCCCGGATGGGTCATGAGGAGTTGAGCTTCCGGCCGCTTCTCCGCCTCCTGCTGCACAGCTGCCGTGAGTTCGTTCACGCGCTCGTTCATTTGATCTAGCAGAACAAGCAGATCGTTTCGTCGTCGTGCTCCCCAAGGTCCGAGTGGAATCTGTTCCAATCGCTTGCGGCCTTGCACGCTCCGAAGTCCACCTCTTCGCTGTATTCCTTCGTTCATCGCTATCGATTGCAATTGATTCAGAATGCGCGTTCGCATCTGCACCGTTCGATGACGATGCCACAGGAGCTGCTGTAGATCGCGATCTTCCAGACTCGAAATCCACACGCGGGGGAAGCGATCCTCGATCATCAGCTTCAGCAGTAGCTGGGCGTCTTGTCGATCTGTTTTCTGCTTCCGGACACGCATCGTTGCAATCCGAGCAGCATCTCCGACCAACAGCTCATAATCGAGCTCCATTAACAATCATTCGAACCACCGTCTGTGTCCAGTCGCTTCGAGGCCCACCCTGATCTGTGGCGTGTGTAATTTCAGATCGCGGTAGAACTTCTCTGCTTCTCCATCACCGTGCTTTAACCTGTATTCGCTGTAATCTCCCGTTTCCGTATCCAGCATTGCGATTTGCTGCGCGCTCGGGTGATAATCACAACCAATCAGCAACATCATTCGGCTCCTTTCTCCCGAGCCTTCCTTCGTTGGCACCTACATGTCTAAAAGCACCGTTGTTATGGAATCACTGTTTAGGAATTGTGTCCGAGCCGTCGGCAACCCGGAAAGTGTAAGCCAGATACGTAACGGTAAGTCCGGTTTGCTTCGGTCAACTTCTGGCCCGTGATCCGACCACAATCCGGGGAGCAAGGTTCGGCGGTTTTGGCAAAACCCAAAGAGTAGGGGCAAGCTGTTGGGTCGCCCGTACTGAGCAATGAAACCGCTCACTCGCTCCGCAAAGCTTCGAGCGGAGCAATCAAACTTGATCGCAACGCCGGAATCAATGAAGCAACGAACGCAGATAACGCGAGTGTGGTGATCACGATGAACAGCACGACGGGATCGTGCGGGTTCATTCCCTGAAGCTGGGCGCCGAGGAATCTTCCGGCCGCGAATGTGAGCGGCAATCCGATGATGAGTCCCAAGGCGAGAAGCGCGACAGCTCCACGGAGCACCAGCATCACGACGTTACTGCGGTCGGCGCCTAACTCCATGCGGACTGCGATTTAGCTGGTGCGGCGTCCGGCATTGTAAGCAGTAACTCCATAGAGCCCGATGGAAGACAGGACAAGCGAAAGGAGCCCGAAAAGTGAAGTGAGGCGCGCAATTAATCGCGCCTGTCTGAACTGGCCGCGACCTGCTCTTTTAGAGTGTCGATGGAAAGGATGGGTAGATTACGATCAACCGAGGCCATGGCTTCCCGTATCTGCACATCACGGAGGCTGGCTCCCGGTTTGGTCACGATGGGAGCCTTGGTCATTCACCGGCAATCCGGTCTTTGGCGATGCCTATGATTTCAAATTGGCGCTCAGAGCCGATACCATCCTGGCCAAAGTGTTTTCCAATCGGATCTTCATTCTTGAAAAACTTACGCGCAAGGCCTCATTGACGACCGCAACGTGACGTGAGGACTGAATGTCCTGCTCGGATATGTCGCGTCCTCTGAGGATCGGATTCCCAATGACTTCAAAATAACCAGGCGTAACCCGATCAAAACTCGCATAATTGTCATCCTTAGGTCCGGGGGCTGGGCGTCCATCCACCCACACGCCTTCGCCCCAATCTGTGAACGTCATGGGTGAGTACATGCACAGAGCTACTGCAGAAACACCGGGGATGCTCGATAGAGCATCGTGGATGCGCCTATAGAGCGGGGTGAGCTGAGCGCGTTGATAGCCAGCAAGGCTTGGATCAGTGTGCGTCACGATGCGCCGATTCTGATCGAATCCGAAATTTTGATTCTCGAGTTTGTGCAGCGCGGCCATCAGTAGTCCAGACGACGACAGCAACACAAGCGAGAGCCCGGCCTGAAATACAACAAGGGTCTTCCGCGGAAGCGAACAGTATTGTGGGTCGAGCGGCCAGCGCCTCGAAGAGCTTCGATCGGGTCGACGCGCGTGGCCATCCATGCGGGAGCGATGCCGAACACGATTCCGGTGGCGAGCGAGACGCAAACGCGAAGAGCAACACTGGCAACGAGGGTGATGCGCCGATGGGTACACCAGCCGTTCCGGCCGACGAGGGGAATGCAAAGTGCAAAATCAGCCTTGTGCCTCCAAATGCGATCGCCAGACCCGCCGCGCCACCAAACAGCGACAACAAAATGCTCTCGGTAAGCGCCTGTCTCACAAGCCTCAGCGATTGCGCGCCGAGAGCCATACTCAGCGATATCTGCCGTCTCCGCTCCATGCCGCGAACCAACATAAGATTAGCTACGTTGGCACAGGCTATGAGCAGTACAAATCCGGAAACCACCATCAGTATCTGAAGCCAGTGCTCATACGCTTCGCGCATGCTGGAAATGCCAGAACCTCCAGGCCGCAGATATAGCGTTTGTTCCGGTAAATTTGCGCGATCGTTGGGAGTCATCTCACCCCAATGCGAGCGCAGCCATTGCTTCAATTCCACTCGCATTTGCGCTTGTAGCGCTGCCGGGTTTTCGCCCGGCCGGATACGGCCGATCAAGTCTAACCACGCAGTCTGGGTATTGTGCAGATAGTCTTCGCTCTCGATAATCGCTTCGCTGTTTAGTGGCAGGAAGAAATCCGGCGGATTGCTGCTCAGAGTATCGCCAAAAAAACCAGGTGGCGTAATTCCCACAACTGTAAATGGCTTTTCGTCAATATTGAAACTACTGCCGATTACGGATGGATTCGATCCGTATCTTTGCTGCCACAGCCGATAACTCATCAATGCGACAGGCGCCGCATTGGGTTGATCATCGCTGCCCGTAAGCATCCGTCCGGCATAAGCTCCGATACCGAACATCGTGAAGTAATTGCCTGAGACGAACTCGCCTGGATTACTTTGCGCCCGTTCCGCCGCACCCGAGCGCTTAATACCAAAGACCGACCTGCCCGCCTGGAAGGCCGCTAACTGCGAAAAACCCTTCGTGTTGTCGCGGAGATATTTGTACAAATCGTACGAGACGAGTGAAAAGTCATTGTCCTGGTTGTACGCCGGCCAATAGCAGCAACGTGCGTTTTTGCCGAGCCGGTACAATTCGCCGGGTTTTGCTATCGGGAGCGACTTCATCAGCACGGCGTAACTCAAAGTAAAGATAGAAGTGGTTGCGCCGATGCCCAGCGCGAGTGTCAGGAGCGTGGTAACGCTGAAGGCTGGGGCCTTTCGCAAACGCCGCAACGCGTGGCGGATATCTTGCACGAGTCCCTCCAGAGATACCCATCCCCACGTTTCGCGCGTGACCTCCTTCACTCGCGTGACATTCCCAAAATCGCGACGGGCAGCCGACTCCGCCTGTTCTCGCGCTTCACCGGCTTCTATGCGCTGCTGGACGGTCAAAGCGAGGTCGACTTCAATCTCTTCGTCCAACTCACGCTCGCGTTTGTTTCTGCTTTCTGGCCAACGCCAATTCATAACGATGTCCTACGCAGGCTTCATGACACGGGCAATAGTCTCGACCAGGGCGTTCCATTTTGATTCTTCTGTTACGAGCTGCTTCTTTCCTGCCGGGGTCAGGCTGTAGTACTTGGCTCTGCGATTGGCTTCCGAAGGCTTCCATTCGGCTTTGAGCCATCCTTTGCCCGAGGCGATGGAGAGCGGGATAAAGCGATCCATGTTCAATCTGAAGAGCTTCCTCCGATTTGGCCCGGATCGCCTGACCGATGCCGTGGCCATGTTGGGGGCCCCACTGCAGCGTTCGTAAGATCAGCATGTCCAGCGCCCTTGCATGAGTTCTATGCGGTCTTAATACTGGTGTTTTTGAGACATTTGCTTTAGCAGAGAGTCTACCAGAAAAGTTTGGATGACGAACGGACAATGGCATTCGGCTCCGAGAGCTGCAAACACTCATGAACGCTCTCCAGTGGCTTACGTTGGATCTTGTTATCGTCTTTGAAAGGACGAACGCACGCGCGAGTTCACGTGGTCGCCGCCTCAGATAAGGAGGCCATAGCTCGGAGGCCTTCGATCGGGCCCTCTTCGATCGGGCCCTCAAGGATGAGCTGCAGCAACTCGTTTGTGAGGCCAAAGCCAAGGTAGGGGCGTCGTCACGGTGCGATTAACTAACTGACAAGGAGGTAGCGACAATGTCGTCCATCGCGGGAGAGCTCGTCACCGAGACATTCGAGTACGACGGTGGCCGGCAGGTCAGGGTGTACGTCCCACCGGAGCCGCCGGAGGCGGTCGTGTTCGCCGGTGAGGGTCAGCTGATCTCGCACTGGGGCGGCGTCCTGGAGGCAGCCGGCCTACTGCCCACGATGATTGTCGGCGTATACGGGCTGCCCGATGAGAGGTTGCGGCTTCATGAATATTCACCGGTGTTTGACCCAGAGCGGTTCGCGGCGCACGAGAAGTTCTTCGTTGACGATGTCCGCGGATGGGTGCGGTCGCGTTTCGGCGTCGCGCTGCCGAACGAACGCACCGCGGTGTTCGGTGTCTCGGCGGGTGGGGAGCTCGCGCTCGCCATTGGGCTACGGCACCCGGACCTCTACGGTGCGATCCTCTGCGCCTCATCGGGCGGGGGTTACCGGCCGCCTGAGGTGATGCCGAGCTTTCCGCGCGCGTACCTCGTCGCTGGCAGGCGGGAGCCGTTTTTCCTAAAGAACGCGACCCGGTGGGCGGTCGCGCTGCGCGATGCAGGCGCGGACGTCGTAATGAGCGAGCGTGTCGCGTCGCACGGCGACCCGTTTTGGGAAGAAGAGTTTCCGCTGATGGTGGCCTGGGCGTTTGGACGATAAACCGTCACGATGTGGGTCGGCGGTCGCGCTCACCCGTGCCGATTATGCGCCGCACCTGCCGCACGCAGGCATAACGACGGTTTCGGCTCGCCCGCGTGGAATTGCTCCCGGCAAGTCCCTTTTTGTCCGCAAACAGGATTAGTAAACCCGGCGCGACTACAGCGGATCTATTCGCCGCAGGACGCACGGCAATGATGTAGCGGCAAATGCTTTTCTGATCACTCGCCACACTGCAATCTGGATGGCGAATGCGCTGATCTTCGTTGCGATTGTCTCCGTTCCACCTGCCCTCAACTACGGCCGTTCACATCGATGTTCCCGGGGCACGCTTCGTAAATATTACCAAAAGCAGCCATGGCGCAGATGCTCTCTGTGATTGGGCCGCGAAGGTACAGGACAAGTGTGAAAAACCACCTTCGATTTACACCGCTACTTTTAAAATTTCAGTCGGCAAGCGCTACTCGGCCAGTGGCAGTCCAGGCGTGCCCGGACAAAACACAATGGGCACGGTTGGTTCTGCACCTGTAATGCCGGGATGAACGCTGTTCACTGTCTCCGTAATCGCTTGTACGGCCAAGAAATGCTGTTTCGTCCCGTCCTTTTTTCTGGATCGTAAGTTCACCGGACAGAATGTAGCCAGCATTCGGCATAGGATGAGAGTGCCACTTTAACGCGGTGTGGAGCGCACTTCCGGGTGTTATCTGGCTGTGACCCGGAGGTCCTCTTCGCGGGATTCAAGAACTCGTATTGCCGCCGAACTTCGTGTGGAAGGATCTCACCAGCCAGTAGAATCAGCTACAGAAGATTGCTCCAAATCTGCTCGGTACTGTGGGAGTAAATCTCGATGATATTGCCGAAGGGGTCTTCGCAATACGCGATCTTGTACGGCTTTCCCGGGTAGAAGGTCCAGATCCGGGTTCTGCATTTTCCTCCGGCTTCGGTGATCCGGCGCGCCAGGTCCTCGATCGCCGGATCGACGATCGCGAAGTGATAAATGCCAGTTTTCCAATACTCGAAATTCTTCTCGCGTACAGCTGTAGCCGGTTTGCTGAATTCGAACAATTCGAGGCAGACTCCGTTAGCGCCTGTCAATTGAGACAGCCGGCCGCCACCGAAACCGCTGCCCCAGATATCTATGGCTAATTGGCCGAAGTGAGAATCGTCCGCAACCAGATTCAACGCTCCTACGAGCGACTGGAAGTCTAGAATCTCTTGATACCACTGGATCGCCTTCTCGGTATTAACTACCGTTACGCCGATGGGCGTGATTGCCCGCGGATACACACTGTTTGTTGGCATGTAAATTCTGCTCTTGGAGACATAACACTGTTTGTATGGGATTTATTCCCCTCGTCTTCAGGGCAAATCCTGAGTTGGAGCGAGGTAGGTCCTCGGCGCACTTACCAGAAATGTGTCTCGATTTCGTTTAGACCGCTTTCAAGCGTAAGCGCAGGGTGATGCATGGACCGGCGATAACGATGATCTGCAGGTGGTGTTGGTTCATCCACCGAGCGACCGCGATCAGCACGAAGCGAAACGGGAATAAAAGTCCCAGATCGCTGTTTAGATCTATGTGAGTTCAGCGGGTTTGTAGCGCTCACGCTCTCAGCATGCCGTATCCAGACTCGTGTGAACACCTGTGTTTCGAACGATCATATGTGCGGAATCATAGCTGTATTAGACCAGAATAAAAAGACCTCGAAAGCTGCAGTCCAGTGGGGACTTAATGTCCTTCGCCATAGAGGTCCCGATGACAATCGAGTGTGGCAATCTCCTGAAGATGAGATCACACTCGGACATGCACGGCTCAGCATTATCGACCTTTCTACTGGTGACCAACCGATCGCCAACGAGGATAGAAGTCTTCATGTTGTAGTAAATGGAGAGTTCTACGATTTCGAACGAATTCGTGTGGACCTGGAAGCACGAGGGCACGAATTCCGAACCCGATCGGATAGTGAAATCGTTCTTCACTTATACGAGGAGTTCGGTTTCGAGTGCCTGCAGTATCTTCGAGGTGAATATTCGTTCGTGTTGTGGGACGACCGGAACAAGACGCTGTTTGCGGCCCGGGACCGTTTCGGCATAAAGCCCTTGTTCTATTCCGAGAACAACGGCCGGCTATCGTTCGCCTCCGAAGTAAAGGCGTTGCATGCAAGCGGGATCGAGCCCGCTTGGGATCAAGAGGGCTTTCTACAAGCACTCACAATGGGGGTTGATTTCGACGGAGGAACCTTGTTCCGTGGTATCCGGAGTTTGCTTCCCGCTCACTACGTGGTTGCTAAGAACGGAAACATCTCTCTGCATCAATACTGGCAGTTCGATTACCCGAAAGAACCTATACACGAGGCATTCTCAGGGCAGGAGTACGCCGAGCAATTTCGTGCCGTGTTGGATGAGGCCGTCCGCGTTCGTTTGCGGGCTGATGTTCCAGTTGCTTGTTATCTTAGCGGAGGAATCGATTCGTGCTCCGTGTTAGCCCTCGCGGCCAGCCACTCAGGTTCGCCTGTGCGTACATTCACGCTTGCGTTCGACCATGAGGACTACGACGAGGCTTGCATCGCGGAAGAGATGGCAAAGCTGGTGGATGCCGATCGCACCGTCATTCCGGTAACTCAAGCTGGTCTCGCCCAGGACTTCAGTGATGCGGTTTGGCATGCCGAATCTCTTTTCGTAAATGCTCATGGCGTAGCCAAGTTTGCGTTGAGCCGCGCTGTCCAAAACGCTGGCTACAAGGTCGTCTTAACTGGAGAGGGTTCTGACGAAATCCTTGCGGGCTATCCGCACTTCCGCATGGATATGTATCGCCAGTGTGGCGGTTCCGGAGCAACCGATGTCCAGCAGGCGCTTGTACATTCAAATCCAGTTTCTCGAGGATTTCTCCTCCCCGATGGGTCAGTTCGGGTGTTGCCGCTATTTGCGGAGCGCCTCGGTTATGTTCCTGCATATATCGAGACACGCGAAACAATCGTGCAGAAGCTCAGTCAAGCCGTGTCATCCTCTTTCCAAACTGACGATGTCTATACGTCTCTGCTGGATTATCTCGACGTCAGTAACCAGATGACGGGTCGTCACGTTCTAAACCAGAGCCTCTATCTGTGGAACAAGACCGTCTTACCTGGCTATATTCTGACTGTCCTTGGCGATCGTATGGAAATGTCACACTCCGTTGAGGGTAGGCTGCCGTTTCTTGATCATCACGTCGTCGAGTTCACACGTACTCTTCCTGTCACGCAAAAAATACACGGAACCACCGAGAAATTCATCTTACGGGAGGCGCTTAAGCCGATGTTGCCCTCGGCCGTCTACACGCGGGAGAAGCATCCATTTGCGACTCCCCCGGTTCTTTTAAACGAGGATGAGCCTCTGTACCAAATCTTGCAAGATACTCTTCGTGGGAACGCCCTCAACCGCATCCCATTTCTGAATAAGAAAGCTGTCAT
>DATAYL010000279.1:0-10986 GCA_036272575.1 Bryobacteraceae bacterium
ATGGGAGGCGAGAGCCAGGCTGGAGAAAGCTTTTGAAGAGATTAAGGGCCTGAAGGACCGACTTCATGACGAAAACCTCGCGCTGCGCGAGCAAATCGATCAGGGGTTCATGTTCGAAGAGATCGTGGGCTCCTCGCCCGCCTTGCAGAAAGTACTCTCCAGCATCATCATGGTCGCCCCGACCGACTCTACCGTGCTGATCACGGGCGAGACAGGCACTGGAAAAGAACTAATCGCCCGCGCCATACATAAGCGCTCGCAACGTGCCGGCCATGCGTTTGTCAGCGTGAACTGCGCCTCGATTCCCACTTCATTGATTGCTTCGGAACTATTTGGACATGAAAAAGGCGCAGTCACAGGTGCTCTCCAGCGGCGCCAGGGGCGCTTTGAACTGGCGCACTCTGGCACGATTTTTCTCGATGAAATCGGCGAGTTCCCCGCTGAAACTCAAGTTGCATTGCTGCGAGTGCTCCAGGAACGCGAATTTGAGCGTGTTGGAGGTAGCCAGGTTCTCAAAACCAACGTTCGAGTAATAGCCGCAACCAACCGCCATTTGCCGGCGGCTGTCGCTTCCGGAACGTTTCGAGCCGATCTATATTACCGGCTGAATGTTTTTCCCATCGAGTTGCCTCCTCTCCGGGAGCGCAAGGAGGACATTCCGATGCTGCTTGAGTATTTCGTGAAGCGCTATGCCGAAAAAGCGAGGAAGGACATTAACAGAATCGACAAGAACACGTTGAAGCTGTGCCACTCCTATCCTTGGCCCGGCAACATTCGTGAGTTGCAAAATATCGTTGAGAGGTCCGTAATTCTCTGTAGCGGTGACACGTTTTGGGTCGACGAAGCCTGGCTTTCAAGTCATGAGCCATTCCCTTCAACATCATCCGGTGCATTAGGGGAGACACTCCAGAATCAGGAAAAGGAAATCATTGAAGCCGCTTTGGCGCAAAGCAAAGGAAAAGTTGCTGGGCCAAATGGGGCGGCAATCAAACTTGGAATCCCACGTTCGACTCTGGACTGGAAGATCAAACCACTCAAAATTAAGAAGCACAGTTTCACCCCGGAGTCTGACTGAATAGGCCCATTCTCGCCTCCTAAGATTTTGGCATTTCCCAAAATCCTGTCACGTAATCTTCGTTCCGGGCTTGCGTTTCAACGCGTTGGCCTTGGTCCCAGCATTGCAGTCCTACTGGCGTGCTGACTGTTAACAATGCAATGCAATCAGAGATAGAGTTTTCAGAGCTCGTACGCGCGAATCAGCGAAGGCTCAGGTCCGATTTAAAACCGCGATACGACTTCATCGTCTGTGGCTCAGGTTCTTCTGGGTCGGTGGTGGCGCGCCGCCTGGCAGAGAATCCAGACGTCAGCGTCTTACTGCTTGAGGCCGGCGGGGACGATGACGTCCCCAGCGTAATGGAGCCGACTCAGTGGTACCTGAACCTCGGGAGCGAGCGTGACTGGAAGTTTGTCGCACAACCCAACCCCGGTCTTAACGGACGCGCCATTCCAATGGAAATGGGCAAGGTGTTGGGTGGCGGATCGAGCATCAACGTATTGTGCTGGGCCCGCGGGCACAAGAACGATTGGGATTTCTTCGCGTCCGAAGCGGGGGACGAAGCATGGAACTACAGGTCGGTGCTCGATATCTACCTTCGCATTGAAGACTGGCATGGTGCGCCGGACCCAAATTACCGCGGAACGGGAGGACCGGTTTTTCGTGCAACCCGCACTTGATCCCAACCCGATCGCTCCAGCCATGCTGGAAGCAGCACGCTCGTCAGGTATTCCGACTTTCGAAAATCAAAACGGCCGCTTGATGGAAAGCGCCGGCGGCGCGTCTATCGTCGACTTGATAGTCCGCGATGGAAAACGCCAGTCGATGTTCCGGTCGTATGCGTTTCCCCAAATGACCAGACCGAACCTGACGGTTCTCACTCACGCCCTGGTCACCAGGCTTACCTTCGACGGCAAGCGAGCCACCGGCGTGGAATTTTTGTACGATGGCAAGACACATCGCATTCGCGCGGGGCTTGAGACGATACTGTCTCTGGGTGCAATCCATACCCCGAAGGTGCTCATGCAATCCGGTATCGGTGACCAGGCTACGTTGCACCCGCTCGGAATCCCAGTGGTGCAGCATCTGCCCGCCGTGGGACAGAACTTTCAGGACCACCCAGGTATCGGCTGCATCTGGGAGTACCAGGAACCGCTTGCGCCGCGCAACAACGGCGGCGAAGCAACGTTCTTCTGGAAGAGCAATCCTAGTCTCGACACTCCAGACATTCAGACCTGCCAGGTTGAAGTACCGCTCACTAGTGCGGAGATGTTAACCAGGTTCAGTCCACCAGAAGGTTCCTGGACGATGTTCGGAGGGATCGTACGGCCAAAGAGTCGAGGCAGGATTCTGCTAACGGGCCCCAATCCCCTTGATCCTCTTCACATCGAGCCCAACCACTTGACCCACCCGGACGACATGAAAGCTGCGATAGCCTGCGTGCAACTCTGTCGCGAGATCGGTAACTCCCATGCGCTTCGCCCATTCACCAGGCGCGAGGTCATGCCCGGCAACCTGAAAGGGGCGGCACTGGAAAACTTCATCCGCGATTCAGTCGCTACTTACCATCATCAGACGTGCACCGCCAAAATGGGGTGCGACGCGATGTCGGTCGTAGACGGCCACCTCAAGGTCTATGGAATCGAAAGCCTTCGTATTGCCGATGGTTCCGTCATGCCGCGCGTGACTACCGGAAACACCATGGCTACCTGCGTGATCGTCGGTGAACGCGCCGCAGAGATCCTAACGGCGGAACACAAGCTAGACCACCGCACCCGGCACGCGGAAGAAAATGAGACAGCGGCCGATTCGCGACTCAGTCTTAAAAACAACCCTGTATTCGAGCCAGCACATTACTAAGCTCCTTTCCCGAAAACTGGATCGGAAACATCGAGAGGCGCCACGAAATGAGCCGAGGGGAGGATAACCGATGACCCTAAGGGTCGAGAGATCGGCACGCCAGGGATTCACTGTTTTTGAATTGAGTGGGCGCATGGAAGCGGAGCACATAGCAGGGTTGAAGGAACTCTTCGAGCTTGGATTAAACCGCCAGAGGATCATTTTGGATCTGATTGACCTGAAGCTGGTGGATCGCGATGGCGTGAAATTTTTGATGCGTTGCGAAGCGGAGGGCATGAAGCTCGAACATTGCCCTGCGTACGTCCGTGAGTGGATGGAGAGAGAAAAGAATTGAACCATGTATTCGGCATCGCGCCCGGTTCAGCGAAAGGAGACCGCGTGACAACCAACCGCGAAGTATTCGAAGCCCTCCCAAAGGCATTTCTCCCAGCTCTCCTGCTTTCTGGCGGCATCGAAGCCGCGGAGGCGGCGGTAATGGATGCGATCGCTGCCTTAGAGTTCGACTATCATCCCTGCGGCACTTTGCTTCTGGAAAGCGTAAAGTCCGCGACCAGGAGGCGGGCTGCCTTCCCAAACCCGTCAAAGCAAGCGCTCTCAATCCTCCCTCTCGAACTTCGGCGCGTGCTTCTGCTCGCCCGGGATAACCGTCACTGCTTTGTATTACGTATTCTCCTGGGCATGACTCCCGAAACCAGCGCCCGGATTCTGAACCGTTCCGTTCACGAAGTCGAGGAAGCACTGCTTACCGGGCTTCAAAACCTGCCGTCGCCTGAAGATGGCGCGTGGTCCTCGGCCGCCTGCCTGAGTGCCTGAGTGCCGAATCCGCTGGGGAAGGATTTAGTGACCAATATGGATTACAACCAAGTCGCACGCGACAAGAGAACGGAACTTCGGGGCGTGCCCCGTTTGAGAGAAATCCAGGGCCCTAGCGCGCCGCATCCGCGGGGGACCCTGCGCGCCGGGGATCTGAAGATGGATCTTGATCGCCATTTGCTCTGGAAGGCGAACGAGGAAATCCACCTCTCACCCAAGGAGTTCGACCTTCTTTCCTTTTTGTTCAAAAACCAGGGTGCTCTCGTTACCCACGTGAAGCTCTTGCGTAGCGTTTGGGGCCCGGAATACGGAAACGAGCTTGAATGCCTGCGGACCTACATCCGCATACTTCGCAAGAAAATCGAAGATGATCCTGCCAGGCCGCTGTACATCCTGACAGAGCCTTGGGCGGGGTATAGATTTCGGAATCCGTCAAGTCACCGGGTCCAGAACCTCTCAGAGAACATGGCCAGCTTGAACTGGTTTTCGAGTGGTATCGTCCATGATCTCCGGAATCCGGTGGCGACAATTTACGGAGGCGCCGAAATGTTGATGAATACAAATGCTGGGCCGACCGAAGTGAAACGGCTCGCGGCAAATATGTACCGCGCCGCCGGCCGCATGCGGGACTTGTTGGGGGACGTCAGTTGCGAGACTTTTGGAAATGTTTCAACGGCCGAGATCTGCGAGATCCATGAGGTCATCGTTGCCGCCTCGGACGCAGCATCCGCAGCCACGGAAAATCGAAATGTTCAGGTCTTGCTCGATGTGCCCAGGGGAATCGAGTTGCGGATGGCGCGCTCTCGCATAGAGCACGTGTTCTTTAACGTGATTACAAACGCTCTTGAGGCAATGCCTGGGGGCGGAGAGATCCGTATTCGAGCCAGAAAGGATGGCAACGACGTGCTGATAGAAACAGAAGACACGGGATCGGGAATTCCGCGGGAGATTCGAGATCACTTATTTGAACCATTCGTAACCGCCGGCAAAGCAAACGGATTAGGACTGGGGCTGGCGCTCTCCCGTAGGGCCGTCTTGGATCACGGTGGCGACATGTGGGCCGAGCCTGCCGCGGGAGCCCGATTCGTCATGAGCGTCCCGTTGGAAAAAGGAATTCGAAATGAACTATGCAGCAAAGTCTAAAAGGATCTAGCCATGAGCACAAATGTATTGCAGGTTCCGGAACAAAACTCCGACCGCTCTCTCAAACTCGAGAAAGCTAAACTTGATCGCGGATTTTATAACCTCATCGATGGCGAACGTTCGTCTGCAGGTGGCAGACTTCCTGTTATCGATCCATCGACTGGCGAAACATTGGCAACAGTGCCGAATATCGACCGTGAGGGCCTTGAGAAAGCTGTAAGCGCCGCCCAAAAGGCCTTTCCGGCCTGGCGCAAAATCCCTTTCAACGATCGACGAGCCATGCTGAGCGGCGTTCTCAACGTGATTGAACAGCACATTGACGAACTCAGCTCACTTCTGACCGCCGAACAAGGCCGCCCGCTGGCAGGTGCGAAATGGGAAATAGACTGGGCGACAAACATTTATGGGGATGCTTTCCGACGAATGGAGTTACCCGAAGAAGAAAGCGACGTCGAAGGAGTAGGCCACGTCGTAAAACGCTATGTGCCGCTCGGTGTGGTCTGCGCAATCAGTCCGTGGAATTTGCCGGTTTTGTTGTCCTTTGTGAAAGTACTGCCCGCATTGCTGACCGGCAATACGGTCGTTCTCAAACCTTCCCCCTTTACACCATTGACTATCCTCCGCATTGCCGATTACGTAAGAGAACTACTCCCGCCGGGTGTTCTAAATGTCATCACAGGTGCTGACAGTCTGGGACCGTGGATGACCTCACATCCCGGATTCAACAAAATCGCCTTCACCGGCTCGACGCAAACGGGCAAGCGCATCCTCGAATCGGCTGCTTCTACCCCCAAACACGTCACACTTGAGTTGGGCGGAAATGACGCAGGCATCGTGCTTCCGGACGCTGACCCGAGAAGATTGCCGAGGCTCTTTTTTGGAGCATGTTCCTGGTCAATGGACAGGGTTGCATAACGCTGAAGCGCCTCTATGTTCATGAAGACGTCTATTCTGGGCTCGGAGCCGCCCTGGTCGCCTACGCGCGTCACATCAAGACGGGGGATGGCTTTGGTCCGGATTCCGCGCTCGGTCCCAGCCAGAACCGGCCGCAATATGAACGGTTGCAATCCACCCTGAAAGCCATTGAAAACAGCGGGACCGGGATCTTGTATCAAGGACAGATTCCCCAGGGCTCCAAAGGTTTTTTCGTTCCGGTCACAATCCTCGATGACCCTCCGGATGACGCTCCATTTGTAAAGGAGGAAGTGTTTGGCCCGATTCGGTCGATGCTCAAATACACAGATATAGAGGAAGCCATTCGTCGCGCGAACGCCTCTCCTTATGGGCTTGGTGCATCCGGATGGGGAGGGGATTCCAAGCAGCTGGATGCCGTCGCACGCAGGCTGGAAGCCGGCACCGTATGGATCAGTCAACATCTAAATCTGCATCCTACTCTTCCCTTTTGTGGCTTTAAAGAATCGGGCTTTGGTGTGGAATTCGGACGAGAAGGTCTGGAGGCCTTCTGCAACATTCAGATAATCGCTCGCAGATGACTGGAGCGCCACCAGCCCGGCACCGAGGACACGGAGAACAGAAATGCACGAAATGACGATTCCAATGGCAGCTCCGCAGGAACTTGTATTGAGTGTCCTGATGGATCTGAGCAAGGGACAGCTCAGCGAGGTGACCGCTCACTTTGCCGGCAAGTTCAGATTCAAAGACCATGGCATCGGACTGGAATTTACCGACAGAGAGCGATTGGGTGAATTCTTCCAGAAAACACGCGAGCTTTATCCAGACTCTGTACTGCACACTGACACGATCCTCGTGAGCGGCGATCATGTGATCACCGAGTGGAGGCTTCAATATGCGTTGACGGAGCCGTTCTACGGCGGACTCCACCGAAAGGTTCAAGTCGTGCTGCAGGGGGCCTCAATTGTGCGAACAGACAACGGCAAGGTCACCGACTGGTCCGACTACTACGACGGACTCACCTCCCGGCGTACGGCCTTGGCTTCGTACTTCACGGAATGGATCGAACTCTGAGCCCTGGTGCCTAAGTACCAAGGCTCAAAACAGAATAGCGAGGTATCTATGAAAGGTGACCGTCGTCATTTTCTCCGGGCCATGTCAGTCGGTGCAGCACTGGCGCCGGTCCTGTCGTTCGAGTCTGCATTCGCCCAGGGTACCGGGACGAAACTCATCGAGATGGACCCAAACGTCAGCTTTGCGAAACAGATCGAACACAACGTCGCGCCAGTGGTCCTGCTCAGCACCTTTCTGGTAGCGCCTGAGCACGTCGATGATTTCCTGGATGGATTTCAAAAGCAATTCGCGATTATGCGAAGGCAGCCCGGCCTCATCTCGGCGCAACTGCATCGCGGCATCGCAGGAAGTCACGTGTTCATGAATTACGTAGTCTGGGAATCTACGGATGCGTTCAAACACGGCTATGAATCGCCTGAGTTTCAGGCGCAGCTCAAGCAATATCCCCCTAGGACCGAGGTGTCGGCTCTTATGTTTCAGCGGGTGGCGGTACCCGGAATGTGTCTCGGTGAGTTCGTTGCATCACGGTAGGGTGTGGGCGCCGACCGTGATGCATTTTAGGCCTGTGCAGCTGAATGGGCCGTGTTCATGGTTGCGTGACAACCTGTGTTCTAAGTAGGCGGCGTGAAGAATAATCTTAATCCGAGGAAGGCGATGATGATGGCTACAGGAAAAGTCGATTTCGATACTCACTCACCCGATGGAACAAACGATTCTGGCTTCTCCGCCAGACAGAGCTTTCCGCCGGACGGGCTTGTTGCTATGTCGCGGATTGCATATCAGAATACGCCTCTCGTTATGGAGAAACTCCGACAAGGTGTCTTCGTGTTTCGTGGTGCAGGCGGAAACGTGACGGCGGTCGCGGGTTCCGCTGGGTGCGCAGTCATCGATACCGGGTATGGACCTCGCGTTGATGAGATCAAGAGCGGCGTTACGGGGGCGCTTTCGGAGCCCCCAAAGTGGCTGGTCAACACCCATTGGCATTTCGATCATACAGATGGTGACTCGAAGTTTGCCGAAGATGGAGCATCTGTTGTCGCCCACAAGAATTGCCTCGCGCGGCTTTCTCAAGACCAGTATGTTGCCTCTCTTGAATGGAAGATTCCAGCATCGCCGCGCACAGAATGGCCGACTGTGACTTTCGATGGAGCAGTTGCGATTGATCTTGGCTGGGAAACTCTGAACTTGATACCACAGGAACCGGCGCACACAGATGGAGACGTCGCAGTTTGGCTGCCGTCGGCGAATGTTTTGATCATGGGCGATCTCATGACGAACGGCAGCTATCCGGTCATCGACGAGTCCTCCCGCGGATCGTTGCGCGGCATGATCGAGGCGATCGAGCGGCTTTTGCGGATTGCGAATGCGGACACCGTTGTCGTCCCCGGTCACGGACAACTCGGAAATCGTGACACCCTCCTTGCCTTTTGCGGCATGCTCCGCACGGTTGAAGGTCGCATTCAATCCCTGACGGCGTCTCGCTGCCCGGTCGCCGAAATAATTGCCGCCGCGCCCACGCGATCTCGATGCGGTTTGGGGCGGCGGCTATGTCACGGGAGACATTTTCGTCCGCATGGTCCTGGCAGCGCTGAACGCAGGTGGATATGAAGCGGAGATCCGTATGAACGGAACTATCCCAAAGCTGGACCGTCGCACAGTCGGACGCGAGGACCGAATTGGCCCGAACTACGCTCACCGTAGGGTCGGGATTGAGAAAGGCATTTAATGCATGGAAAATAGAGGGCGCAGATATGGCCGACTAGAAAACAAAGTTGCTGTTATCACGGGCGGCAGCAGTGGCATTGGACTAGCAACAGCTGAACGGTTTGTGGCGGAGGGCGCTCACGTATTTATCAACGGCCGAGAACAGCGAAGACTCGAGGCCGCCGTTGCCAAAATCGGGAGGAATGTAACAGCCGTACAAGGCGATGCCTCGAAGCTGGCAGATCTTGATCGTCTCTATGCGAAGAGTTTCGAGGAGAAAGGACGCGTGGATATCGTATTTGCAAATGCGGGCATAGGGAATCAAATGGCTCCGCTTGCTGATATCACTGAAGCTCAGATCGATGAGACCTTTCACCTCAACGTTCGCGGCCTAATTTTCACCGTTCAGAAAGCTCTTCCGTTCATGCACGAAGGTGGTTCGATCATTCTGAACGCTTCAACTGCCTCAGTCAAGGGGATAGGAGGTCTAAGCGTGTACGCAGCCAGTAAAGCCGCAGTTAGGTCCCTTGCGCGTTCCTGGACAACGGACTTGAAAGGCCGAAACATCCGAGTGAACGCACTTAGTCCAGGCTACACTGAGACCTCGATCTTCGAAACTCTCGATTGGACAAGGGAGCAATTCGAAACGGTAAAGAAAGAGATCACAAATACAATTCCATTTGGACGGTGGGGGCAACCTAGAGAGATTGCTGAGGCCGCACTCTTTCTGGCTTCGAGTGAAAGCAGCTATATAAGTGGTATCGAGTTGTTTGTCGATGGAGGCGCGGTACAGGTCTGACCTATGCTCCTCGTCCACCAACCGAACCTTGCACGTCGATGCGTACGGGGTATTTCGGCATCTCTGCGTGTATCTCGTCTGGAGTCAGAAGTCGTATTCCATATTGCTCGAACACTTTCATCGTATCCGTGAGATCCGCGTTCGCATAAGTAACGGTGTCGAGATCAGTCGGAAGCTCCATCCGCTCTGCCGAAACGTTCATCTTATTTATCGCATCAAAGAAGCCGCCAGGAGTGATAGTGACGATGGAATAAGCCTCGTCAGACGTAATCAGAAACGCATGGGGCTTTCGGCGGGGAAGATACATGCATTCTCCCGCTGTCAGTTGAAATATTTCACCGTCGACGTATACTCTCATCTCACCCGAAAGCATGTAGAAGAATTCATCCTCTCGCGAGTGGACATGGGGTGGTGGTTCGGTCCCACGTCTCATCTTGGAAACAACTGTGTCAAATGCTCCGTTATTGTCAGCGGTCCCTGCCATCTGGCTGCAAAGTATACCCTTGTACCACGTCGAATTAGACAATGCGGGCGATCTCTTGTAAGCGCGCAGAGTGCTCGAGGGGCGTCCCTCGATGTTGTTGCTGTTGTTAATTTCTGTTCCTTCTTGTGGCATCACTAGGTAGAACACAAGTACGCTCTTTCTATTCCCGACGGTTGAAAGGCTGACGCGTCAGGAGGTGACGGCGGACAGGGACGAATGGCAGAGTTCGGGAAGAAGATGAACGCAGCTCTGCCCAATTGTTGCGCCATTTGGGGCTCACTTGGGTCGCAAAATGCTCTGAGAGCACCTCGATCCGGAGCGGCCGGACGACTGAGCGCATGGCTAACGAGAAGGCCTTTCTGCCCGCCGTCCGGATCTCGGCCGTCCAGCCAGCACGAGACTCAGTGCTGATTGATCCGGTTAGTCGCGATGTGTAGATCTATACTAGGCCGTCAGGGCGGATCGATCCGGGGGACGAGTTCAGTTTCCGGTTCGGGCGTGATCCGGCGCGATCCGCGAGGTCCATCGCAGAGCGATCGTTCTGGTCCGACGAACCACCTGGAAACTCGCAACTATGCCCAGATATAGGCTGACGTCCGTAATCGCGTACGACGGATACGGCTTCATTGCTCATCGCGTGCGATACCGGTCTGCGAGATGCGGCCTGGGCGGCAACGCCTCGAGATCGGCACGGAAGACCGCTTCGAGGAGATGGGCCGATACCCGAAGATGCGCCGGTGACGAGTGCTGTCCGAGTCGAGTTGTTGTTACTGGTGGACAAAGCCATAGCTTCTCCCCTTAGGCTGGATGGTCTCGAGCAGGGCGCGCGTCTCCGCAACTACGCGTTCCGCGAATTCCGGGTCACGCACGAGTTCAGACCCGAGCATCGGCCGGCCGCTCTCGTCGTAGTAAACGCCCGTCTGCCCTGATCGGTTTATCAACACTTTCGTGATCACACGCGCGGCTCTCTTCGGGGTGCTCAAGAACTTCATGAAGGGCATGAACAGCGGAACGAGGATCGGAACGATAGTCTTCGATAGAAAGCGCATGAAAGAATTGGCATCGCGCTGCCCGAGACTCGTCTGTAGATTCACACCTGGTTCGATTGCGTAAAAGCGTAGGCGTGGAAAGTCACGCGCGAAT
>DATAYL010000280.1:0-3122 GCA_036272575.1 Bryobacteraceae bacterium
ACCGCTCTACCTCGAACCCAACCTCGGCCTCTCGTTCGATAAACCCTCCAGCGGCAGCCCATACACCAGCTATATCTCCGACCCTGCAAAACCGGTGCCCTTCCGCAAGCGCCCCATCCAGCCCATGGGCTACACCGGCGAACTCACCTGGTCTTTCTGGCTGGTTGATGACCAGCGCGAGGCCTCCGGACGCCCCGACGTCCTCTCATTCGTCACCGACACGGTTACCCATCCGGTCAAGATTAGCGGCCAGCCAGTCGTGCATCTCGTCGCCTCGACCAGCGGCACGGACTCCGACTGGGTGGTCAAGCTCATTGACGTCTACCCCGACGAGGTGGCTGAGTATCCGCACCTCGGCGGCTTCCAGCTCATGGTCTCGGCCGACATCCTACGTGGCCGCTATCGCGAAGGCTTCACTGCCGCCAAGCCCATCCAAGCCAACACGCCGCTGCCTTATCAATTCGATCTGCCCACCGCGAACCATGTCTTCCTGCCCGGCCATCGCATCATGGTGCAGGTGCAATCGGCATGGTTCCCGCTCTATGACCGCAACCCGCAGACCTTCGTACCCAACATCATGTTCGCCAAACCCGGCGATTATCAAAAGGCCGAGCAGCGCATCTATCACGCGCCCGGCAACGCCAGCTACGTCGAGTTACCGCTGGTGGAGGAGAAGTAGGGCGGGCTCACTGGAAGCGGATGAATTTCGACCACAGAGTCAAGGACTGCAGCAATCAAGCCTTCTCGGCGCTCGAGTTCGCATCCAGGTACTTGATAAGCAGCACCTCGTTGCCAATCTCGTTGTGAATGAGCTCATCCACCGTTCCGGCGGCCAGAAGAAGACCATAGCCGCCCGCACGCATTCCTTCCTTTTCGCGTTGCTCGATGTGCGCAACAGGGTCCTCATCTGCATTGCCGACAGCGGCATGGACGATCGACTCGCGGCGGAAGCCCGCTCCGGGGTCTTGTACGTAAAATACATACGACCTTGCCGTGCGAACCGCGGTGACCTGCACCACCTGTTCAGGGTTGAACGCCGCTCCGTGCTCCATTGCGTTCAACAGGATCTCTCGAAGAGCCTGCATCATGTCTTGCCGCGTGTCGTCAGGCAGCTGAACGCTAAGCTCCTTCGCAAAGGTTAAGAGGCGTTCGGCGGTGATCAGCCGGCAATTCACGCGAACGGATACCCAGCCGGGCTTAGCGGACAAAACCTGGATGTCGTCCCGCCATTGGCTATCCGATGCCGCGCTGGAGGCTAGGTGCGCAATCTCGTGCGGATCAAACGGCGGAGTGAAACATGCAAACACGCGGGCACGCAACGCCGCAATGACTTCGTCCGGCGTAGTGTGACGAGCCAGGACAATACACTTGACTCCAGGCCGGATAGCACGCATTTCGGCCAGCAACGCCAGGTCTTCCGCAACTTCGCTGTCGCAGTTGGTGATCGCCACGCCGAAGGACCGCATGCGAAGTCGGAGCAGAGCATCGGCATGTCCTGCTGCGTATTCCACCGGCATATCTGTGGCCGAGAGTATAGCGCCAATCTCGCGCCCTAACGGCTGATCTCCAATGATAAGTATCCGGCTCATGCTGGGCTCCCGCCGCTACTGTTCCATCATTCAAAGACTACCGTCGAGTCGGTCTTTTTGCCCGGCCGCCCCGTGAATGAGCCTGAGTCTTGTGCGCGAGCACAGCGTCAGAGCCAGGTCGTACAAGGCATATAACGCTTAGACGGTGAAGTGCCGCACTGCATTCAGTTCAATGTGCGTTCAGCGGGCACGACCGTCTCCGCCTGTGATCGGCTGAAATCCGCGCCAAACACGCCTTTTCCAAACAGAGAAAAGCGTAGAAATCGCAGATTGCGGCCATTTGTGTACAAAAGCGTGTACACAGAACAAGGCCGCGTCTTACCCCATCTTTTGCCCAGTCGATCTTGAATAAGTTCTTCCGTCTCGGAGGAATCGGATACGATTGCTGCCTTCTCCCCACCGTTGCGTGGTCTCGCGCATCCCAGACACGATCTGCATCTGTCGAACGTCGCTTCAGCGTAATCAGGGAACGTCCGACAGCCTCCTTCCACGCACCGATGTATTGGCTCTTCCCGGTCCATTTCAACCAATACGCTTCCGTCTGCCGAAGCGCGACCTGTGCGTTCACTCTACGTGGCGGCGGTTCTTCGGCGGAAACATATGTCAACACAAAGGAGCGTTGTTCACCGTCCTCGAGGCTGAACTCGGCGGAAGCTACAGCGTGGTCGGATCGGAGATGCTCCTGTGTACGGAGATCTACGACACCCGTGCCGGCGGCGGCAGCCCACTCGTTTCGCCTGAATGTTCCTGTCCAGGGAACGGTACGACCATAGTTGAAGCGAACGCACACTTCCATCTCCATGCCGACTCGACCTTGAATGCAGCGCACAATGCGCACCACATCGGAGTGGCGTTCGCGGATGGGCATGAAGTCCGTGAGCACCACGATCCCCAACGAGATTTCAAATGTCGTCTCTAAAATCAGGGTATGGTCGCGATATTTTCTCGTGACTTTTTGAGGCTGTTTTTTCGGAGCGATGAGCCATCTTCCACTCTTACTGCTTCCCAACAATGCAGCAAAACAAGCGGGCGAGGAGAAGGCCGGCCAACAAAGCCAATCGATCGATCCATTCAATCCGACGAGTGCAGCCGTCTCGCAATCGCCAACCAGCGCATAATCTTCAAGCTTCACTCGAACCAGTCGCCTCCGTGTTGAGGAGTGCTGCCGAAGAGTTGGATGCCGCAAGGTGTGAATGGCTATCTGATCTAACTACCTGCTGCATACTATCGGCGGCGTGAGCGGTGGCAGTCGGAAAGACTCACGGCAACGGGCCCCGGTTGGAGCATCCTCCCTGCGCTTTCTAGCCTCCTATGTAAGCGTAAGGCTGTATCTCCCCGATAAATACCATGTCGATGTCGCCTGTTGTTGCGATTACTGGAGCTTCAGCAGGACTTGGAAGAGCCATTGCTCACGCGTTTGCTAGGCAAGGGGCACAAGTTGGACTGCTGGCACGCAACCCCGAAGCCCTTGCGGCGGCAAAGCGGGAGTGCGAAGACCTAGGCGGACGAGCGATTTTTGTCCCCACAGATGTG
>DATAYL010000281.1:0-22324 GCA_036272575.1 Bryobacteraceae bacterium
CAAGGAGCCTTGCGAAAGAAGCAGCACAAGACCAGAGTAGCGGGCGTTCCTTAAGATAGAGGGCATGGAATCCGTCGAGACAGCAATCGGGCAAACGGTCGAGAAGGCATTACACGCTGTGCCGTTCATTGACATCCATACTCATCTTTTCCAGCCGTCACTCGGGCGATTGGGGCTTTGGGGCATCGATCATTTGCTGACTTACCACTACCTCGAAGCTGAACTCTTCCGGTCGTCCGACGTAACGCCAGAACAATACTGGTCACTCTCGACGGAAGAGAAAGCGGACGCGATCTGGCGAGCCCTATTTGTTGACAATCCGCCGGTGTCGGAGGCAACGCGTGGAGTGGTCGCGGTGCTTGATGCGTTCGGACTGCCTACGGAGGCGAAAGATCTCGCCGAAGCCAGAGCGTTCTTCGCAACACGGCAAGTGGAGGAGCATATCGGTGAAGTGTTTCGCCTCGCCGGGATCAACCAGGCCGTGATGACCAACGATCCGCTCGACCCAGTGGAATCGGTGCTTTGGCGCATCAGCCTGGCACAAGACCGGCGATTTCACGCGGCCTTGCGCATCGACAGAATTCTGGAAGCGTGGCCCGCTCATTATCAGGCGGTGCAAGAGGCCGGCTACAAAGTAGATCGCGAACTGTCGGGCGGAGCGATTACGGAACTCCGGCGCTTTCTGAGCGACTGGTGCCGGCGTATGAAGCCGGTGTACATGGCAGTTTCGCTGCCCGATTCCTTCGATTATCCGGGCGAGAATAGCGCCCGCAGCACGCTGCTCAAAGAGGCCATTTTGCCTGCTTGCCAGGAGTTTGATATCCCGCTATCACTGATGGTCGGCGTGCGCCGGCAAGTAAACCCGGCAATACGCTTAGCAGGCGATGCCTCCGGTCGAGCTGACTTGAAGAGCCTCGAGGCATTGTGCCGCGAGTTTCCGCGCAACCGTTTTCTCGTGAGCGTACTCAGCCGGGAAAATCAGCATGAGCTCTGCGTTTACGCGCGAAAGTTTAACAACCTGATGCCGTTCGGCTGCTGGTGGTTCTTGAACAATCCATCGATCGTGGAAGAAGTCACGCGCGAACGCATCGAAATGCTGGGTTTCTCGTTCATTCCACAGCATTCCGACGCTCGCATTCTGGAACAAGTCATTTACAAATGGCGCAACACGCGGCGCACGCTCGCGCCCATCCTGACGAATACCTATGCGCTGCTCGCGGAAGACGGCCGGCGAGTGGATGAGCAACAGATTCAGACTGATGTCGAGCGGCTGTTTCGCTCGAACTTCACGAGCTTCTGCCGGCTGTCCAGTCATTAGCTCAAAGCTCCGTTAATCTTGAACGCCACGGCATAATCGGAAGGCGGCTTTTCAGGCAGCATGATCTTCAAGCCTGAATCGCTTTGCGTGAACTTCAGCGGCTCACTTTGTCCCAGCAACTCGACGCGCTGGATGTTGCCGACGCGCAACCAGGTACCGGTAGACAACGGCTTAATCTCGATCTGATATTTGGGCCAGCCCATGACAAATGCGTAGAGAACGTTGCCCTTCGTGGTGAAGCGAATGTCTTCGATGGTCAGGTCTTTCCGGTTCTTTTCGTTAAAGGAGGAACTTTTTTCCGCGACCGGCTGTTGTGGGCTCTCGCCGAAGATTTTCCAGGGGCGCGTGCCGTGAATGCCTTCACTATTTACCGACATCCAATTCGTGATACCGGCGAGCACATCACGCTCCTCGAGATCAAGCGATCCGCTCGCGGGCAGCGGGAAATTAAGCAGCAGGTTGCCGTTGCGGCTGACGATATCGACCAGCAGGTCGACTACCGTTTTTGGCGTCTTGTAGTGCACGCCGCGCTTGTAGTGCCAGTCGCCGATACAGGTATCTGTTTGAAACGGGCGCGGCCAGATCGAATCGACTACACCACGTTCGACGTCGAGCGTGGCAATGCCTTCGGTAGAGTCCTGGGGGCGCTTACTAAAATAGACAGTCTCGGCTTTGCCGCCATTTTTCTGTGCACTGAGGTTGTAGTGATGAGCTACTAAATTTAGCCCGTAGTCTTCGAAGGGCAGCGAGCCATCGGAATAAAGCAGGTCCGGCTGATAATTGTCGACCAAATCTTTGATCCGCATGTACCAATGGCGTTTCCACCATTGGGGGATACCATCTTCGGTCCAGTCGAGTTTGTTGTAGACGGCGTCGGAGTCGACGTAGAGATCGAAGTTGGCGGGATTTGCACCGTCGTATTTGACGCCTTCGAGCGGTCCGCTTTCGTCGTAACCGTGGCTGGTGGAGAACCACTTGTAAGTAATCCACAGATGTTCGCTGACGCCGAACTTGAGGCCTTCGTTGCGCGCCGCTTCACGCCAGAGACCTACCACGTCTTTTTTCGGCCCCATTCTAGCGGCATTCCAGGATTGATATTTCGAGTTCCAGAGATCGAAGTTGTCGTGGTGAACACCCATCGAAAAGAAGTACTTCGCGCCGGCTTTTTTATAGAGACGAATTAGTTCGGCAGGCTGAAAGTCTTGAGCCTTCCAAGCTGGGATAGTGTCCTTGTACCCGAATTTTGACGGATGCCCGTAGGTCTCGACGTGATAGTCGTACTGCTCGCTGCCCTGCATATACATGTTGCGGGCGTACCAGTCGCCGTCTTCGATGGCCGACTGGGGTCCCCAATGCGCCCAGATTCCGAATTTAGCGTCACGGAACCACTCCGGGATTTGATACCCGGACAGGGAGGCACGAGTACCTTTGAACGGACCCTGGTCGGGCTGGATGCCGGTCGGGAGTTCCGGACGAACCGCCTGTAATGGGGATGCAAGGGTACTGCCTATCAGCGAGGTGACCACACTTCTTCGCGAGATTTTCATTCAGCGACTCGAGATTCAAGTTATCACTCCGTAGCACGCAAAAAAAACGCCTGCTCTCATCGAGCAGGCGTTTTCGTAAGCGAGCGGCGCGTCCGGCTTAGCTGGCCAAAGCTAACGGCTTCACCTGGATATTCGGGATGACGATCGAAAGTACTTCTTCGACGCGCTCCACAAAGTGGAACTGCATTTCCTGCCGCACGTGTGTCGGCAAGTCGCGCAGGTCCTTCTTGTTGCCCATCGGGAGGATCACCCGGTAGATGCCGGAGCGTCTGGCTGCGAGCACTTTTTCTTTTACTCCGCCGATCGGCAGCACCAGTCCGGCAAGCGTTACTTCGCCGGTCATGGCGATATCGCTGCGAGCCGGCAAGCCGGTGTAGAGCGAAGCCATCGCCGTTGTCATCGTCACCCCAGCCGAAGGTCCATCCTTCGGGATGGCTCCCGCCGGCACGTGGACGTGAACACCATTGTTCTTGATGGCGTCGGGGTCAATACCCAGCTCGGCGGCGTGCGACCAGATGTAGCTCTGGGCAATCTTAGCCGATTCCTGCATCACTTCACCGAGTTGCCCGGTGAGCGTCAGACTCTTGCCTTCGGGTAGCAACAGGCTCTCGATATAAAGCACATCGCCACCGGTCTCGGTCCAGGCTAACCCGGTGGCCACGCCCGGGGGCATCACTTTGCGCATCTCTTCGGGCAGGAAGATCTCCGGCCCTAACAGATCCCCTAAAGCTTCCGGGGTGACATCCACTTTGGTCGCCTGGCCTTCCGCAATCTGCAGCGTTACCTTGCGAGTGACTCGCGCAATGGCACGCTCCAGACGCCGGAGACCGGCCTCACGCGTATAGCCGCGAATAATGGTCCTCAGCCCGTCGTCAGTGAAGGTAATCTGCTCTTCGGTGAGATTGGTCGCCTTCAACTGCTTCGGGATCAGGTAGCGGCGAGCAATCTGCTGCTTCTCCTCTTCGCTGTAACCCGAGAGTCGGAGAATTTCCATACGATCGAGCAGCGGTTGCGGGATCGTATCGAGCGAGTTAGCCGTTGTGATGAACAGCACCTTCGACAGATCGAATGCCAAATCGAGATAGTTATCGCGGAACGTTTTGTTCTGTTCCGGATCGAGCACTTCGAGCAGCGCCGCAGAAGGATCGCCGCGAAAATCGCGTCCGAGCTTGTCTACTTCGTCCAGCAACAAGACCGGATTCAGCGCGCCGGCCCGGCGCATCGCCTGCAAGAGCCGGCCTGCCATTGCGCCGATGTAGGTGCGCCGGTGGCCACGTAATTCGGCCTCATCGTGCATACCGCCCAAGCTGAAGCGTTCGAACTTGCGTCCCAAGGCGCGCGCCACCGATTGACCGAGCGACGTTTTACCAACGCCCGGGGCACCCACTAGGCACAAAATCGGCGCCTTGGCTTCGGGATTGCGTTTGAGCACACTCAAGTGTTCGAGAATGCGTTCCTTGATCTCTTTCAAGCCGAAGTGGTCGTCATCGAGCACATTGCGTGCGTGAGCGATATCAAGATTATCTTCGGTGGTCTTGTTCCACGGCAGGTCCAGCACGAATTCTAAGTACGTGCGGGTCACGTGGTAATCGGGCGCGCCCGCCGGCAGCCTTTCGAGCCGCCCGAGCTCACGCTCAAATTCTTTTTTGGCTTCCTCCGGCAGGTTGCTTTCAAGAAAGCGCTCGCGCAGCATTTCGACTTCCGCTTTGTCGGTGTCTTTTTCGCCGAGCTCTTGCTGAATTGCGCGCAACTGCTGGCGCAGCAAGTACTCGCGCTGCTCTTTCGACATTTCGTCGCGAGCGGTCGAGGCAATCTTCTGCCGCAGTTCCAGAACCTGGAGTTCGTGCGAGAGGTAAGAGTGAATCAGCCGCAGAGCGTCAACTCTGTTCTCGGCCTCGAGTAACTCCTGTTCTTTTGCCATATCCAGGCTGAAAATGCTCGCCAGCAAATAAGCCAGCCGCAGCGGGTCGTCGCTGCCCGAAATCATGCGGGTGATCTCGCCGGCCGATTGCGGTTGCGCCAATGCGATGGCCTTGGAAGCGAGGTCGAGGAGCGCGCCGGACAGAGCTTCTACTTCGGAACCGCCGTCCTGCGGTACCGGCAGCACGCGGAACTTGGCGTTTAAATAAGGCTCGGTGGTTTCAAGCTTCACCACGACCACACGCTCGACGCCGAGCACCAGAATTTCTAATACTCCGGCGTTGGGCCGGGAGGATTTGCGGATCACCGCTTTGGTCCCGATTGTGTAAAGGTCGTCCTGCTGCGGCGAATCGACTTGCGCGTCGCGCTGGGCGATTAAAATGATTTCCTTTTCTTCCGTGTTGAGGGCGGCTTCTACCGCTCGCAACGAACTTTCCCGGCCCACTGAGAGCGGCAGTAGAAGCCCCGGGAACAAAATGGTGTTCTTCAGGGGCACCGCCGGCAGCGTTTGGTACTCGATGGATTGAATCTCTTGGTTTGCCATGGGTCCTTCTTTTCTTTGGATGCAGCTTGTATTGCTCAGGCTGCGGTTTCCTGCGTCTCGCGCACTCAACCTGTTAGGTGCTAAAAAAAGCCCGGGTCTCTCGACCCGGGCTCACCGCTCCCTTACGGTCGCGGCTCAGACTACGTCGCAGATTAATTCCTTACGGCTGGACTACGGTGAAGGCGGTTTGGCCGCCCACGTTTACCGTGAGCAGGACTGCCTTACCGTTGGCTTGGTTCATCAAGCGTTTGAATTCGCCAACACTCGAGACCGGCTGCCGGTTGACCGCCAGGATTACCGCGCCCTTGCCTAACGCCTGAGCGTCCGCCGCGGGGCTGGAAGCGTCGATGTCAGAGACCACGACGCCTTTCGTGCTGGGCGGTACGTTGATCTGCTGCGCGATCTCAGGTGTCAGCGGTTGGACCGTGATGCCGCGCGCGGTAGCGCTCGTGTTGCTGCCGTTGTCGTTATCACCGTTATCCCCGTTGTCGTTGTCACCCTGCTTCTTCTGGTCCCAATCGACTGCGTTGGGGCGTTGACCGAGCCTGACACTGACTTCCATAGGTTTGCCATTGCGGACGACATCCAGTTTGACGGTGCTCCCGGGGCTATGGGCGATTACGTCCATGGTGAGATCGTCCATTCCCTTCACGCTCTTGCCGTCAATGGCTGTTACTACGTCGCCCATCTGCAGGCCGGCCTTCTGGGCGGGCCCGTTAGGAGCAATCGAATCGAGCACGGCGCCCTTGGCCTCCTTGAGTCCAAGTAGGGGAGCCATATCGTTTGTCACAGTACCCAAGGTGGCACCAAGATAGCCGCGGGTCACTTTGCCGCTCTTCTCAATCTGCTCCATGACTCCTTTGGCCATGTTGGAGGGGATGGCGAAACCGATGCCGATGCTGCCGCCCTCACCACCGCCGAACGGACTTCCGCCGCCTCCGGTCAGAATCATGGTGTTGATGCCAATCAGGTCACCGTGGGCGTTAATCAGAGCGCCACCCGAGTTGCCCGGGTTGATGGCCGCGTCGGTCTGAATAAAGTCCTGAATATGGGTTGAAGCCTCTAAATGCCGGCCCTTAGCGCTGACAATGCCCATGGTGACGGTGTGGTCCTGCTCATAGGGGTTGCCAATCGCGAAGCAAAGGTCACCGACGCGCGCTGAATCTGAATTAGCGAACGGCAGCACCGGCAGACTGCTGGCGGTAATTCGAACCACTGCTAAGTCCGTTTGCGGATCGGTACCAACGGTCTTCGCGCTAAAGCTGCGGCCGTCGGAGAGAGCAACTTTGAGGCTGGTCGCTTTATCCACCACGTGATTATTAGTCAGGATGTAGCCATCGGGGCTGACGATGACCCCCGATCCGAGGCCGCGCTCGCGCTCATCACGCGGATGCTGGCCGCCCTGGCCACCAAAAAACTGGCGGAAAAACGGATCCGCTGAAAACGGGTTCTGCCCTTGCTGTTCGGACGCTTTGATAACGCGTGTCGAGCTGATTGTCACCACCGCGGGCGACGCCTTCTCGATCACGTCCGCGAACGAGTTCGAAAGCTGTGAAACTCTTTGTGTACTCTCCTTGGTATCGGCGCGTGCCACCACCGACATAGGAGCGTTTGAATGGGAAGCGACGGCGAATGCGGCAATGAGCCCGCCGCCGATCGACGCTGCCACTAGCGTCAGTATCGCTGTGGAGCGGCGAAATTGGACTACGTTTGACATTGACTCCAAAATCCTTTCTTAATTGGCGGCCATCCTTCGATCCTGCCGCGTTCCTTAGATATGACGTACTAAACCAAATTTCGATTGACGAGGTTCCTTTTTCAAGAAACCGCCGCCTCTACCTTTTTTCCTGCCCCGATCTCAAAACGGAGACCGGAACCTGTCCGATCCGCGTCCAGCAGGATGGTTTGTCCATCGTGGACTTCACCCGCCAGAATCTTCCTGGCAAGGGGCGTTTCAATTTCGCGCTGAATGGCTCTCTTTAAAGGGCGAGCGCCATACACCGGGTCATAACCGCTTTGCACTAGCTGGGATCTCGCGCCATCCGTCAGCTCTAATTTGATGTGGCGCTCGTCCAGCCGGCTGCGTAATCCCGCCAATTGAATCTCTACGATTTCTTTCAGATGCTCCTCGCTGAGCGCATGAAACACGATAATTTCGTCCAGCCGGTTCAAAAATTCTGGCCGGAAAGCCTGCCGCAGCTCACCGAGGACGGTTTCTTTCATCCGTCGGTACTCGTCGCCTTCAAAGGCGCCGCGGTATTCAAGGATCCGGTGACTGCCGATATTTGAGGTGAGGATGACGATCACGTTCTTGAAATCGACCGTGCGCCCCTGGCCGTCGGTTAAACGGCCATCATCCAAAACTTGCAGCAGGGAATTGAACACATCATGGTGGGCTTTTTCGATTTCATCGAAGAGCACCACGGAATACGGCCGCCGCCGGACGGCCTCGGTCAACTGGCCGCCTTCATCGTAGCCAACGTAGCCCGGAGGCGCGCCGATCAGGCGGGAAACGGAGTGCTTTTCCTGGTATTCGGACATGTCGACGCGCACCATGGCGCGTTCGTCGTCGAACAGGAACTCAGCGAGCGCGCGGGCGAGCTCGGTTTTGCCAACGCCCGTAGGACCCAGGAACAGGAAACTGCCGATGGGACGCCGCGGGTCCTTTAAACCGGAGCGCGCGCGAATGACCGCTTCGGCTACTGCCAACACGGCTTCATCCTGCCCGATCACCCGCTTATGGAGCTCGTCTTCGAGCGCCAGGAGCTTTTTCATTTCCCCTTCGAGCAGCTTCGAGACCGGCACCCCGGTCCAGCGGCTTACCACGTCGGCGATATCACCCTCATCCACTTCTTCTTTGAGCAGTCGGGTACCCCCCTGCTTGGCGGCCCGTTCTTCTTCGGTTTTCAGTTGTGCTTCGAGCTGAGTAAGCTTGCCGTATTTGAGTTCGGCAGCTTTGTTCAGGTCGTAGGCTCTTTCGGCGGCCGCGATATCAACTCTTACCTGCTCGATCTGCGTTTTGAGACCACGCACGCGGTCAACGGCCTCTTTTTCGTTCTGCCATTGGGCCTGGAGCGCTGAGGATTGGGTTTTGAGCTCGGCCAAATCCTTCTCGATGCGGGTCAGCCGTTCTTTCGAGACGGCATCTGACTCTTTTTTAAGCGCCTCGCGCTCAATTTCAAGCTGCATGGTGCGTCGTAGGAGCTCGTCGAGCTCGCTCGGCATGGAGTCGATCTCCGTGCGCAGTTTGGCCGCCGCTTCGTCTACCAAATCGATGGCTTTATCGGGCAGAAAGCGATCAGTTATATAGCGGTTTGAGAGAACCGCCGCGCCGACCAGCGCCGTGTCTTTGATGCGGACGCCGTGATGTAGCTCATAGCGCTCACGCAGCCCGCGCAGGATCGAAATTGTGTCTTCGACGGTCGGTTGATCGACGAAGACGGTCTGAAAGCGGCGCTCGAGGGCGGCATCCTTTTCGATGTATTTGCGGTATTCGTCCAAGGTGGTAGCGCCGATGCAGTGCAGTTCGCCGCGCGCGAGCATTGGTTTCAATAGGTTACCGGCATCCATGGCGCCTTCAGCTTTGCCCGCGCCGACCACGGTATGCAATTCGTCAATAAAGAGGATGATGCGCCCTTCGGCGCTTTGTACCTCCTTGAGGACGGCCTTCAGGCGTTCTTCGAACTCGCCCCGGAACTTAGCTCCGGCGATCAGCGCGCCCATATCAAGGCCGATTACCTGCCTATCTTTCAGGCCTTCGGGTACATCGCCGCGCACGATGCGCTGGGCCAACCCCTCTACTATGGCGGTTTTGCCCACGCCCGGCTCGCCAATCAGCACCGGGTTGTTCTTCGTACGCCGCGAAAGTACCTGGATAACCCGGCGGATCTCTTCATCGCGCCCGATAACGGGGTCCAGCTTGCCTTTGGAAGCGGCGCCAGTAATATCCCGGCCATATTTCTGCAGAGCTTCGTAGGTTGTTTCGGGATTTTGGGTAGTGACCCGCTGATGCCCGCGCACTTCGACCAGCGCCTTCATCAGGCGATCCCGTGTTAGACCCGATTCGCGAAGCAACTTGCCGGCCGGACCCTGGTCATCGGCCGCGGCCAGCAGCAGATGTTCAATCGATACGTAGTCGTCTTTCAGGCGTTTGGCCTGCTCTTCGGCCCGGGTGAAAAGCTGTGAGAGCCGGGGGGTGATATACACCTGGTCGGGACGGACAGCGCTACCGGTCACTTTCGGGAGTTTTTCTACCTCTTGTAGAAGCCGTTTGTGGAGTGGTTCGAGCGCCACATCCGCTCGCAGCAGGATCGAAGGCGCCAGGCCGCCCTCCTGTTCGAGCAGGGCGAGCAGCAGATGCTCAACGTCTACTTGTTGGTTGCCATGTTCGATGGCCAGAGTCTGCGCCTGCCGGATCGCTTCCTGCGATTTCTCGGTCAGTCGATTAAGATCCATAAAGTATGAAAATGCCTCATTGAAGAGCTTACCACTTGAGCGGGGCGGAATGCAATAATCTTAGTGCCTTTCACTAAACCTGTGCTCCTCGTCGTTCCCTCCAGGTTGGGGTACAGTAAAACGTCCGCCTATGCAGCTGAGTTCGTTTGGTAAAATCGCGGTAAGTTGTTGTATGCTCTTGGCAAAACCAGCTTTTTGCTGGTGGGAAACGGGCCACCAGGTGGTTGCCCGGATAGCCGCTGCTCATTTGACGCCGACCGCCCGGACTCGCGTCGCGCGAATTTTAAATGTGCCGGATAATCCGGATGCAATAGCGAACGCGTTAGCCGCGGCTTCGACCTGGGCCGACGAAACCAAGAAAGATACCAACACCGGGTCCTGGCATTACATCGATCTTGCGATCCAGGACAAGAAATCCGACATGCTGGAACGCTGCAAAGACAACAACTGTGTGACGGCGCGCATAAGGCTCTTCGCGCTTCAACTTTCTTCTCATACGCCCAGCGGTCCGTCGAGCGAGCTGGACGCGTTGCGGTACCTAGTCCATTTCGTTGGTGATATCCATCAGCCGCTGCATGCCATTTCGGATGCGGATCTCGGCGGCAACTGCGAGCATGTGGACCCACCGGTGGATACAGCCAAGAATCTGCATGCCCTCTGGGATGGCGTTATTGTGAACGCAGTAAACCCAAGCGATCGGGAGCTGGCGGCCGACCTCGACCGTAATCTTGCCTCTTTCTCGCCGTCCGCCCGCGCGGAGCTAAGCGCTGGGAATCAGGACGATTGGGCCTGGGAATCACACGTGTTGGCCATCCAGGACATCTATGAGCGGCTTTCCATTCCAACTGAGCCGGTGATTTTTCCAGCCAGTTGCCAGGATGCGCCGCTGGCAGTTTCAAATTTGACCCTGCAGATCAAGTCTTCCTATATCGACGAGATGAAGCCTGTGGTTCGGGAACAGCTGACGAAGGCCGGGATGCGGTTGGCGCGGATGTTGAATGAATCGCTTTGACCGAAAGGAAAACAAAACAGTGGGTTTTCGGAGGAGGCCTTTTTGTCCGGATCACCCGTGTTTATCTGCGGCTGGCGGCGCATGCACCGTTCGAATTGCAATCCGAATAATCTTAACCGGCGTGAGCGGTTTGTTGTTCTCCGGGTTGGTCGGCACTTGAGAAATCGTGTCCGCCACTTCCTGGCCCGACACCACCTCACCAAATATCGAGTAGTGTCCGTTCAAGTGCGTAGCTGCCGCTACGGTGATAAAAAACTGCGAGCCGTTCGTGTTTGGTCCGCTATTCGCCATTGCGAGAATCCCAGGCTTGTCGAAAGACTGGTTCGGATCTATTTCGTCCTCGAACTGATAGCCCGGACTACCTTCCCCCGTTCCCTCTGGATCACCCCCTTGAATCATGAATCCTGGTATCACACGGTGAAAAGTGGTTCCCGAATACAGCGGCGCGTGCATAGTTTTGCCGGTAGACGAGTCTATCCAGGTCTTGCTGCCACGCGCCAAACCCACAAAATTAGCGACGGTTTTCGGTGCAAGTTTGGGGAGCAGGCGGCATACGATATTGCCCATCGACGTGTAAATCACCGCATACTCACCCGGCTCGGTAGGCAGCACAACCGGACTAGCGTCAGTTTCCGAACCCCGTTTCGCCGTCGTCTGATGCTGGCGCTTGGCAGCTACCGTCTGAGCGCTGCCGGCCAGACTAAAAGCGGCTAGTTGTGCCAAACAAAGAATCGGCAGGTATCTCACTTACGCAAAATTATAGCTGTCCTCCAGGCCCGATCAGGCACAAACTGCAACGAAACGTCGTCTGGTCATATCCGTACCGATTTATCTGGCAGAGTATGCGCTAGCCAATTAGACGATACTTATATTGAACGAGCTAAAGGTTTTTTCCTACAATCCTAGTGAGCATCAGAACTTTTATGAAGTATGTTTTCGCCGTAGCTTCGCTCGGAGCCCTGTTGTTCTCGTCTGCCTGTACGCAGAATCCCGAGAAGCTTATGGCAACCGCGAACAGATATCACCAGAACAAGAAGTATAAAGAAGCTTCAATTCTGTACCAGAAAGTCATCGCGAAGGATAAGACCAACGCCGAAGCGTATTATCGCGAAGGTCTGAACCTCATCGATGAGCGTCAGCCAGCACAAGCAATCGGCTATCTTCGCAAAGCAGTCGATCTGAAGCCAAGCAACACGGACGCGGCAGTCAAGCTTTCTGAAATATACCTCGCGGTGTATGCGACTGACACGCGCAAGTTCCGGACCATGCTCGATGAAACCCGCGAGCTCAGCGCCAAGATTTCGGCGCACGCGCCGAATTCCTTTGAGAGTTATCGCGTGAAGGGCTTGCTTGCTTTGGCTGACAACAATGTTTCGCAGGCATTGGAAGACTTTCGCAAGGCGAACGATTTGCGGCCTTACTCGCCCGACTTAGTCGGCTGGTATGCGCAAACTCTCGTTGCAGAGCATCATCAGGATCAGGCAACTGCTCTGATCCAGGACATGCTTGCCCACAACAAGACTTGGGGTCCGGGATACGACTTCCTGTTTCTGCAATACAGCCGAGCGAACGATGCGCCCAAAGCCGAAGCGACATTGCGGGACCGAGTAAAGAACGATCCGGCGTCCGCGTCCGCCGCGGTAAACCTCGCTAACTATTTACTCGCAGTGCATCGATCCGACGAAGGCGAAACCGTTGTTCGAAAGCTGCTCGATGATCCGAAGGCCTTCCCCAACGCTCACCAACTCGTGGGTGACTTCTACGTCCGCGGCAAAAAATATGACCAGGCCCTTGAGCAATATAACGCCGGAGTTAAAGAAGATCCCAAACAGGCCGTCGCCTACAAGGAGCGAATCGTTGCCGTTACCGAACTGATGGGCAAAGAGAAAGAAGCATTGGTCCTCGCCAAAGAACTCGCTTCCAAGAACCCGAAGGAAACGACGGCTAACGAATTGTACGCCTCGCTTCTTCTGCAACGGGGCACTAAAGCTGATCTAACCAGTTCAGTCAACGAACTGAAAACTTTGGTACAGCGAAATCCATCAATGGCCATTCTGCATCTCGATTTGGCAAAAGGCTATTTCGGATTAAGTAATACGGATGGAGCATTGAGTGAATCTCTGGAAGCGCTGCGGCATGACTCTCATCTGCTCCAAGCGCATTTGCTCGCGGCAAGAATTTACAACGCCCGTGGTGAGTTCGGTAAGTCGATTGAGCAGACGGAAAACGTCCTCGCGTCCGAGCCGGCCAATCCGGAAGCACATCTGTCTCACGCGCAAGCTTTGCTTGGCTCAGGTATGACTGTACAAGGCCAGACGGAACTCGAAAATCTGGTGACGAATTTCCCGCATATGAACGACGCCCGCTTACAGCTCGCTTCAATCTACCAGCAGCAAAAGGCGCCAGACAAAGCCCAGGAACAGTTTCAGAAGGTCTGGACGTCCAATCCGCCCGACATCCGGGGCTACGTAGGCTTACAGAGCATCAAGATGTCGCAGGGAAAAGTCGACGATGCTGTTCAGGCGATGCGGGACATCGTGCAGAAGAATCCCAAGAGCGATGCACTACGTTCCGAGCTTGCCAACTTTGAAGCGAACGCTGCCAGCATTTCTGCGAAAAGTAGCCCCGACCGCGCACGGCAATTTGCGGAGGCTGCCATTGCTGATCTCAAAACGGTATTGCAGACCTCGCCGAAATACGAAGACGCCTGGGTCCGGCTGGGAGTCTTACAGCGGGGCTTAGACCAGATTGATGCAGCCATGGCGTCCTTTGAGCAGGCGATTGCGATTAATCCGCGGAACGCAACCGCGATCCTCAATCAGGCGCTGCTACTCGAAGCAACCGGCAAAAAGAAGGAAGCCGCCGCGGCTTACAACAAGGTCCTCGGTATTCAGCCGCAAAACACACTTGCGCTCAATAATCTCGCTTTCTTGAATGCTGAATCCGGGCAGAATCTGGATCAGGCTATGACCCTGGCGACTAAGGCCCAAAGACAAGTGCCCAATAGTCCCGCTGTTTCCGACACGCTCGGCTACGTCTACTTTCAGAAGAACCTGAACTCCGAGGCTCTCCAAATTTTCCGCAGGGTCGTGCAGGATGCACCCCAGAATCCGACCTTCCGCTTGCATCTCGCCATGGCCCTGTTGAAAAAAGGAGATAAACAAGGCGCGCGCGACGAGGCAGAAAAAGCCATGAAGACCGCTGCTCCCCAACAGCAGGACCAGATCCGAAGTTTCGTGGGTCAGATTGGCTAAACGCCGGAACGTAACTTGCTAACGAAAGCCGCGAACTGGCGCGAGGAGCACTCGTCCTGGTTATACACTGCTCCATTCGCGGTGTTTCTTCTCTTCCTCGCCATCGGCGGGAAGGTCCCGCTAGATTCTGACTGGGTCTCACCGTTCAGGGTGCTGTTCCTGGCAGCAGTTTGCGTCGCATGCTGGCCGCGCGAACTCTCGCTTCGACCGGCTCAGCCATTTGCCAGTGTCTTGGTGGGCGCCGCCGTCTTCGTCCTTTGGATTTTACCTGACTTGATGATTCCGGGGTATCGCCGGAACATACTCTTTTCAAACGCCATAATCGGCCACGTGCACTCCTCACTGCGGCCGACATCGCTTCACAGCCCCTGGATTCTGGGTTGGCGCGCCATTCGCGCAGTTCTGATCGTGCCCGTAGTAGAGGAATTGTTTTGGCGAGGGTGGCTTATGCGATGGCTCATCGACATGGATTTCCGCCGCGTGGCCCTCGGCACTTATATTCCCTTTGCTTTTTGGATCACCGCAATCCTGTTCGCCTCCGAGCACGGACCGTATTGGGACGTGGGTCTGGTGACGGGGGTCATCTACAACACGTGGATGATTCGCACAAAATCTGTGGCTAGCTGCATCCTCATGCATGCCGTGACTAATGCACTCCTCAGCGCATACGTCATCATCGGGGGTCAGTGGCAGTATTGGCAATGAAGCATCGTCGCGCCTGGGGACGCCCGCGAAATTTTCCTAGAACTTAACCCGTCTAAAATCAGGAGATTCGTCACACTTAGACCATGCCCTGCTTACTTGCTGTTCTGGCCGTTGCTTTCCCCCGTATCGCGATCGTCTTACTCTGGCTATTCACCAATTTCTTCACCGGCCTCTACCATGGCGTGATTATCCCAGTCCTGGGATTTCTCTTTTTGCCGTTGACGCTAATCGTGTACAGCTATGTTTCCCGCGCTTATGGCAGTCATCTCGGACCTGCCCAATTGGTATTCATCTTTATAGCGGTAATACTCGATCTCGGGCTGGTGGGAGGCGGCACACTGGGCCGCCGACGCTGATCACGCTTCTTGAAAAAGTTCCTTCTCGCTTGAATTCAGTCCCTTAGCCATGGCCGCGCGGGCCGGCTGAGCGCACCTTACCGAAACTTTGGGCAAGAGGATTCATGTCCGATCTTGCACCAACACCTTCCACCGCTCGTGTCAGCTTGCGAGTAGCGAACGCCGAGCAGGTCACATTAGACCGCCTGCAAAGCCAGTTCTCCTGGTACGACAGGCGCAGCCGGCTTAATCGCACGTTTTACAAATGCATGAAGACCGCCACCCTCGCTGCAGCCGCCATTATCCCGGGTCTAACGACCTCTGGCGTGCGTCATGGGTCACAGTGGGCCGCCGGGCTCGGCGTTCTGATCTCCGTTCTCGAGGGCGTCCAACAGCTCAATCAGTGTCACGTCAACTGGACCACCTATCGCGCCACGGCTGAAGCTCTGGAGCGGGAGAAATACTTCTACCTGAGTGCCTCCGGGCCCTACCTTAAAATCGAGAACCCGCAGGCTTTGCTAGCAGAGCGCATAGAAATGCTCACCTCGCAGGAAAACGCGAAGTGGTTAGCCTCTCAGTCGCAAATGGCGGAACCGAAGACCGCCTGACGAGGGGACAGCTGGTTCATCAAGCGTGGGGCGAAAAACGTTTCCGCCTGTTGGTGGTGAGAGGATCTTCATTCCTCGCTACTAGCTTGTGTGGCACTCTTCCGTACGTTCAGCGCGGCCATCCAGGGCATTGATGCGCACCTCATCGACGTGGAAGTGGACATGTATCCAGCCGGCACTTCGCGTGATTTCGTTACGGTCGGGATGCCGGATGCCGCTGTCAAAGAAAGCCGCGAGCGGATCAAGTCTGCTCTGCTCAACTCCGGTTTTGGCTATCCCAGCAAATCCGTCACAATCAACCTGGCGCCAGCCAATCTGCGCAAGGAAGGTGCGGGCTTCGATCTGCCAATGGCTGCGGCCATCCTCGGCGCGATGGGTGCGGTAGGCAAGTCGGAAGACCACCTGCTCGTTGGTGAACTATCCCTAGATGGCAGCTTGCGGCCGGTTCGCGGAGCACTCTCCATTGCTGTCTGCGCAGCCCGTCGTGGAATTCGGAATCTGTTGGTGCCCTTCGATAATGCAGCCGAGGCGGCGGTAGCCGAAGGAATCCAAGTGTTCGGTCTACGCCACTTGGCAGAAGTGGTGCAGTTCCTCAATACGCCCGAAGCGTTTAGCCCGACGAAGCCGACGCAAGCCGGCGCTGAAACCTCTGGCCCATCCGTTCCCGATTTCAGCGATGTGCGCGGCCAAACCATGGCCAAACGCGCACTCGAGGTTGCCGCCGCGGGCAGCCATAACGTGTTGCCGTTGTGGACAGTTTTGCAGGATTTGGCGGCATAGGCAAGATACCCTTTAAGCACACCTGATCGCCGTCGAGGGTCACTTCATCAAGGAGAGCCTGAATGAGCTTTTGTTGCGCTGGTAAATCCAGAGTGCAAATCGATGTTCCGAGAACCTTGCAATAGCTGAAGACTGTTTCTCTAAGCCTGGCTTGATCTCGCTGCATGGCAAGGCTGGCCAGAAGTGCCTCACGAGACGCTTGAAGCCTAAGTCTCCTGACTTCCAATTCTTTCGCTCTCTGCCGTAACCCGGGCAACGGCACATCACCGTCCAAGAGTGCTTCAAGTAGGCGGTCTTCCCGACGCTGGGCCTCCCCGAATTGCTTGTCTATCCGAGCAAGCTCCGCTTCTAAGTTGTGATCTTCTTCGCCTTGTTCAATCAATTTCTCAGCCAGCAGATCTGGATTTGAGAGAAGCCGTGTCACGTAACCCCAAACGAAAGACTCAATCGCCTTGGCGCTTATGGATGGCGCGCCACAGTACGGATTGGCGAGCCGCTCGTGCCCGATGCAGCGGTAGTACTTGTCTTTGAAAATCGGAACGCCAACAAACTTCCGACCGCAGCGCGAACATCTCAGGATGCCCCGCAAGAGATAGATGTTCTTTGGCGGCCGTCCCGAGCAGTGGACGCTGTTTTGCTTCAGTCTCAGTTGGGCGGCTTGGTACAGATCACTAGGAACAATCGGCGGAACCGGTAGTGAAATCCATTCCGATTCTGACTTCCAACGATGCCTAGTCTTTTTGTTCCTCCGGGAGTTGCACGGCGCATTATCGGGCTCGACTCGCTGCCGGCGATTGTAATAGCAAATACCGACGTACAGTTCGTTTCGGAGGATGCGCCCGACCGTAGATTTCGCCCACCGCGGAGAAGTGTGTGGCTTCTCCCCTTGATGGTTCAGTCGCTCTATGATTCTCCGAATAGATAGCCCCTCGTCTACCAGCCAGTGAAACATTTGCAAAACGACTTGCGATTCTCTTTCATCGACCGTGTAGACTCCGTTCATCGTTTGATAGCCGTAAGGACGCCTTCCGCCTACAATGAAACCCTGGTGTGCCTTCTCTCGCCGTCCGCGCATCGTGCGCTCTCGAATCTTCTCGCGCTCGTACTCGGCAATCACGCCTCGAACATTCAATAGGAGGCGTCCTTCCATGCTGTCCGTGTTCGGTGCGGTGACAAACTCGAGCCGCACGCCGGCGCGCTCCAGTTCTTCAGTCAACACCAGCTGGTGGGCAAGCTTCCTGGCGAGGCGATCGGGATCATGAACGAGCACCGCTTCAATTGCTTTGCTTCTCGCGAGGTCGCGAAGAGCGTTCAGCGCGGGTCTACCTAAATCCGCACCCGAGTAGCCGTCGTCAACCAATTCGTGCAGGACGTCGTAACCTAATGTGCCGGCATGCGATCGAAGTTCGGATAACTGCGAAGTCAAGCCAAACCTTTCAGTTTGTTCTTCTGTCGATACTCTGGCGTAGAGGATGCACCGGGCCGGTTGTTGGTTGATCTGGTCTCCCATAAAGTGCCTCGTTTAGTACTGCAAATACCTGCCCCCAGCGTGATTTATGATCGCCTGCGACCGTAATCAACTCACCAAGACGCAAGTCTTTCGAGCTGACTGGCGTTGTATCTTCCAGATGTTCGGCCACGGCGGTGATCCTCAATCGACCTGAGCCGTCCACGCACTGTCCACTTAACAGTTGCGTATACAGTTATGATAATCATAGCCCATGACACTGTATAGTCAATAGGTGAAAATAAAAAAGTTTAGCGCGCATCTGTTTCTTCCGGCCTCTGTTCATCTCCTTGTCTTGGTAACCATGGCGCGACCAATGCCAAGAGTACTCGTTTCGCGGTCTCGTCTTTGCTACGGGCTAACGTGAGCACGGCCTCAAGAATGTCGTGTTCGCCCTGCGAGAGAGACACAAGCACGTTCACATCGAGTAGGGCCCGGCGAAGCGGCGGAAGAGAATATCGCCTGTTGCTGTCAAACAGAGAACTAATCTGCTCCTTGCTCTGCTTCGTGCCCGAAGTGCGCTCTTCCAGAGCCCGCTGCAATAGGTCCTGCTCAGCCTCGAGTTCTGCACTCCTTGAAGCAAGAGTCAGGAGATCGCGTAAAACAGCTGGCCCAGGCCGGCTAGTCCCTGCCTCGTATCTGTGAATGGTCGTCGGAGCAATGCCCAATCCGCTGGCGAGTTCGACCTGCGTGAGGCCGGACACTAGCCGGAGTCTCTTTATTGCTTTCGACAGATCCATTGACGGCTGGGGCATTAAAGGCTTGACATGGCGATAAGCACTGGCTAGTCTTATGTATAGTTAGCACCTGTATAGCTGGCAGTAACAACCTCCAGCAAAGATAACAAATGACGAGGCTGGAACTGCGAAGACTGTTCAGAAAACACTACGGGGCACAGCTTGCTCGGGATGTGAATCTTAGCCGAACCACGATTTCACGCTGGCTGGGGATGGTTGTTTCGAAACGAATTGAAGCTACGATCCCTCCGAGCAAGCCTGACCAGGCCCGCTGCTGCAACGACGCGGTGAATCGTACTTGGAGCCGGCCAGCTCTGTGTCGGCTCAAGTCGCTGTGAGCGGGCACGGATCTTCCTTGCACCCCACGTCGGATGATGCTGCCTCAGTTCGATAATGCACTCCCGTATCGATTGAGCTATTGCATTCGAATGGCTATGAGGACGTCGGCTAAAGTCGGCCAGCGCAGTGGTTCCGCCGACTTCATATCGTTTCTTCCACTTGTACCCCGGTCTTTCGCGAAATCCCAAAACGGCGGCATAGGTCCGCCATGCTTGCGTTGCCGGATAGCACTTCGGCGATGAACTTGAGGCGGTCATCTGACGCTCGGCTCTCTTTCGTGTGCTTTTCGGGAGCCGTGCGTAAATCAGAGACACGCCGATGGCTTCTTCGGTGGATTCGTCCGGGTTTATTGCCTCGAGTTCCAAAGAGGAACCGCCATCTTCCCTCCGGCCTTCTTCGTCGTCGCTGTGATCGACGAAAGGGAGCCAGGTGAAGCCAAACAATATATAGCGGGCGTTGTGGCCCAAGATCACCCATAACGGAAGAGAACCCGCCATAAGACCAGTGCCCTTCGGTTGTCAGCTTTAGAACCGTTAACACCAGGTCGGGCCTCCTCCGTAAGCCTTATGCCACATTTCAATGACGCGTAACTATCGATTGCCAGTATGTGAACGAGATGCAATGGAAGTGCAGATAAACACCTACCCGACATCGGTCGGGCGTTCAATCGCGTGAGTGGATTGTCTGCGGATGGTGATGGGACAGGGCGCGAAGCTGACGCTGATTGGTGTGCTGATTGGCATGGTGGCCGCGCTTGGCCTCACACAACTGATGAGCAGCATACTGTATGGCGTGAAAGCGACGGACCCGTTGACGTTTGTAAGCGTGTCAACCTTGTTGGCAATCGTGGCGGTCGCTGCCTGTTATATTCCAGCGCGCCGTGCGATGAGCGTCGACCCCATGGTCGCCCTGCGCTATGAATAGCCCGTCGCACAAAGTGAGCCATACCCTTCGTTCGACCAACCCCGCATAAACGTGCGAGACTTCTGGACATTCCGGCGATCGTCCCCGAATAACGACGGGCAATCCGCAAAGTGAATACTCACGCGCGATCTCAAGCTCCGATTACTCCTGCGTAACGACGTCGTGAGTGGAAATTCTGTTCACCGGTTAACTCGGGTATCCCGACAAGTAAAATCGCTGATTACCCTCGGGTAGTCCCAATATGTTCACTAATCATTCCTTCGAGTCGTGCAACGATCACGCGCAAATTGAAAATTAGACTGGGTCCCGGGCGCAGGCTTGTATGGAAGAGTGGCCGACAGCTCAGGAGCGCTGTTTGGTCATGAGTGTTGGTGACGGCGTCCAGAAGAGCTTCACATGTCACACGACGAAGATCGTGAATCGACCGCTTGCGCCATATGCTGTATACTTTCACGAGAATCTAAGGACACGAGCGTCTGCACAACAATGGGTACAACTCAGCCTCTGCCACCCCAACCGATTGTTCCACAAAATCCTGTCGAAACCGGCTTGCCGCATGTGAGCGAAGCTTTGACGTTCGGCGGCGGCCAGCTTCTAAACTACTTGCCCGTGTCCTGCGTGTGCGTCAGCAACGCTTGCAAACCGACCATCACTACAAAGAGCCCGATCGTCGGCGTCGTGGACCCATCTGGAAACCAGCATGGCTCCGGAACCTTCTCAGGGACATTCGGCCAGCTTTTATTCACCTGGATGATTGATCCGGCATCCGACGTCGCGGACGACTCCTTGTTGATTGAGACAGACTATTGGCAACTGCAGTTCCAAGACATCGTGCAGGCAAATCAGGGCACTACGCTGACTGAGTCAGTCGTTAGCGGACTGACCACCGCCACAGCGGAGACCTTCAGTAAGAGTTTGGGCGCTAAGGTCAACGGGGAGCTTGACGCGATCACGGGAGAACTAAGCGAGGCGTTGTCGCAGTCGTTCAGCCGCACGATCACGATTTCGTCGCAACAGACCGTTTCGAGGTCGACAGCGATCACGGCGCAATCGTTTTCGCAGATTATCGGACTGTATCAGTTAATGCAGAGCTTCCAAGTGATTCCTGGCGCCAATCTTACACAGTTCATCGCGCAACTAAATAAGAATATGGACAAAGGTTCACAAATGTGCGCTGTAGGTACTTGCTTGCACTCGGCCCCTACCACGAGCGTCATTTTTCCCGCGCAAAGTTACTTGTGGGTAACTGGCCACGACACGCAGACTTCTCTAACGTCGAAACGAGCGATCATGTCGGCGGCAAATGCCGCCGATCTTGTGAAATCGTCTTTGCAAGTGCAGGCGGACTAACCCGGCAACTCGGAAACTGAGTGCTTTGTTTCCGCACCGTCAGCGATCCGGACAGAACTCGTTGCAACGGTTGGTCCGGTGTAGTCGCGAAGGGTTTACGAATACGATTGGTGCTGAGAACACCTTCAAGGAAGACATCATTCCTTTAAGTTCCTAAGAGGGCGCTGCCCTCTCGCGCGTACAAGCCGTTTCCCCAATCTTCCGCGCTTCGCTTGTGCAGACCTCCGCTGCGCTCCGCCCTTTCCACTTCGTTGCAAGGGTGGGGATACCCCTCGGCTTGCACTTGCTATCTCTCGCCTTCGCCAGGGGCAGGGGTGCATGCGCATGCACCCCAATCCAATAAGCCGAACGCTAAGAACTTTGGATTTCGCTTGCCAGAGAGGCGGGAAGTCCTTTCCACCCTCCGCCGGGGGGGCTGTTGGGAACAGCAGAAAGGCAGCCAGGCAAAAACAGCCTGGTTCTCGATGACAGCGGCTGGCTTACGCACGCCGCTGAAAGGAAGGAAAACATGAAGACCATAGCCAAGATCATCAACATTTTCGGAGGCGTGAAGAACCTTTACGATTCCATCGAAAACCCGCCCTACATGCGTCTCGTAATCGAGGACATCGGAGTAGGCCCGCGCGGGTATCAGGCTATCAGCGTGGCGCATTACTTTACTCAGAACGGCGATCTCTGCCAAGACCCGGAACTGTGCTTCGAATTGGTTCCGCAAGGCGGCCACGTTGTCTATGAGCCGTTTTCGTTTCAGCAGGCGATTCCGCCTGTGTACCAGGAAGTTTTCGAAAACGGTCCCGCTTCCGAGAATCACCGGCTGAAATGCGATCTCACGGCATTCGCGCAGGTTTGGGACCGGAATCTTCAGGAACAAGGCTTTGTTACTGCCGCCGCGCAACAACAAACTGTGCTTCCCGTAAACTAAACTGCCAAGGTCTTCAACAGCTTACGTGATGTCATCAGGCGACGTTACAACAGCAAATTTAACCGTT
>DATAYL010000282.1:0-4830 GCA_036272575.1 Bryobacteraceae bacterium
ACCGCTGTCGATATCCTTCGCGATGGCCACCTCGGATTGCCAGAGTTCGTGTCTCGTGCTCGCGCGCAAGAAAGGCCAGAAAAATGTCTACGAAGCCGTTGATTTTGGAGCGCCAAAGAAAAGTTCGAACGGTGTCGAGACGTACCCGTTGGGCGAGGCTCCGAGAGCATAGAACCGTGTGGCGGGGGCCAGGCCCGGTTCCACGGCCTCCTTACAATGTAAATCGCCGATCCAGTGCCGACCAAGGAGCGGCAATTGAGATCGGATAATCGTGTGTAACGGCCATTTGTTTACGAATAAATTCACTTGGACGGGAAGTCGGAGTTGCTGACATTGAACGCTAGCGCGTGATGCGGCGAAGTGAAACTTCCCAGAACGCCGTATATCCTCTCGCCAAACAAACTCGGGGATAGGTTGTGAATGGCGGGAGGAGTGGGGCGCAGTTCAGAGGGGGTTTGGGCGTGATGCGGCCTTTTGAAAAACGCCGGCATTAACCGCGCTACTCGACACCCGACTTGGCAGTGCCTGATAGGATCTGGAGAAATGATGACAAATAAGCTTCGCCTGCATTCGGGCGACTATCTCATCGGCATCGAAGTAGCGATATATTCGATTCTCGCTGTTTTGCTGTCGCTGACGGCGCTTTTGGCTCTGGGAGGAGCGGGGAAGTCGCTGTGGGATAGTCTGGCTAGCTGGGCGCTGCCCAGTGGCGCCTTCCGGATACTCGATCAGATGCTGCTCGTTCTAATGCTTGTCGAGATTCTACATACGGTGCGCATTTCCATACGGTCACACACCTTGACTACCGAACCGTTTCTTATAGTAGGCCTGATCGCCTCGATACGGCGGATGCTGGTGATCACACTGGAGGCAGCAGACCTTACGAAGCCGGAAAAATGGCGGGCAGGCGGCAGCGGAATATTTTGGGCGTCCATGTGGGAGCTTGGTTTATTGGGAGCACTCATTTTGGTTCTCGTGGTCTCAATCACGTTGTTGCGGCGCAGCAATCCGACCCCGGAACTCACCGCGACCGGATGAATGCCTTGTGAAAGCAGGGAGCGGTTTAGAAACGGCTCATGCGCGACGTGCAAGGTGGGCGGCTGGCGTCCGGAAATAATCCACCTGTGTCCGTATAGTCGCCGTTGCGCTGATTGAATAGTGCGCGCCTGCACATGGGCGGGACGCGCGCGAGTGGGCGGGGTGTCGTGTACAGACTGCGGTGGATGGACGGCACCGGCGCCATCTTCCTCAACCTTCCCGCACCAGGTGATCCTGTGTATAAGCCGAGCAACGGCTAGCTGCGTATCCATCGAATGTACCTGCCCGGTTCGCGTAACGTAAGCGTTCGCATATATCCGATTTGCGACCAATTGCGAACCGGGCATGAGAAGTTGGTTTGGACAGATCGCACTAAAACGCGGCAGTGGAAAAACGTCAATCAATTCCCAACCACTCAGTTGCGTGTAGCGCGACCATGTCCAACACGGGCTTCAGCGGCCCCAATCGCCTCCGGGGTCATCGCGCCGGTCCCACACACCAATTGGTCGGAGTGAGTGCTTGATGACATATTCGCCGACAGACTCGCCGAGTGCCTGCCCCGCATCGCAATCTGTCCGGAAGTGGATGCCGCCAAACACTCGAGCATCCACTATTTCCGCGAGGGCGGCGGAAAAGCTCCTAAAGCTGCGCGTTTGTCCGGGTAGTGCATCGTTGGTAACAGTGATTGCCGTGTTGTCGCCAAAGTGGTGAGAAAGTACCCGGGCCGCGGCGCCGCTGGCGCAGGAATGGGCCGAGGGGTAGCCCGGGAACGGCGGAGTAACGAGAAGCGGCGTCCATGTTGGATCAGGCGCTGTGTCAGGATTTCCATCTGTGTCCGCCAATGGGATAGCTGTTACTGGCCGCCAGGACACAAACGTGTATTTCGCGTCCCAACAGCCAATCATGGCATCGGACATAGCCAGATTCATTTGTGCGAGCAGGTGCGCGGTTCGCAACAGACCGAAATGATGCTTTTGGGCAAGGGCAGCTCCAACCGGATCCCAGAAGTCGGGCGGATTTCCCGGATTCCAGAAGAGCGCAGCAGCTGTTTCGTCGGGTGTACGGCTCGTGCTGGAGACGCTGCCCATCGCCTTGATTTCTTCGAAAACCACTGTGTACTCGAAGCTGTCTAAAGCGGGAGGACCCGCAGGCCGAAACTGCGACGGTGACTAAATGACCCATGGAGTCACGTGCGCGAGTTGTGGAGTGAGACCTGGCAGGAATGCCGGCATCGTCGGGCGCCATTCTCCGGGAGCGGTTCCGCCCGTGAACGGTGGGGGTGTCTGGGAGAAGCCATCGTTGCTCCGCCAAGCCCAGATCGAATCGGCAACTGTCTGGCCCCATTCGATTCCTTTTTGGATCGATTCTGGACCCTCGGCGTCCCAGCCGCGAGCGATCTCCGCCAAGGATGCCGACCGTTGCTGGTCAAGCATCTCTGATTGCGCTGGATACAGGCGGATCAAAGTGGCGTAGGCGGCTTGCACTGCGGCGGCACGTTTCGACGCGTCTCGAGGGCCTGTGCGAAAGACATGAATAGGTGTGTACTGCGGGTCGATGCCGTTCACTGCATCGAAAACTGCAGCCTGCACGATGGCGGTGGTCCGCGTTGAAACGGGCGCCGGTGTCGCAGGCGGCACAAGCGTCGCTTCGAGCATGATCTGGTTCCAGTCGGTTACCTCATCGGCTTGCCCAATTCGACAGCTAGCAAGCAGGAGAACGGATAGACCGACCGCGTTGACGCAGTTTTTCAGTGTTGACATGTGTGATAGTCCTTTCTTGTAGTTGTTTTGCGTGAGTGAGTTGTAGTTGTGAGGTCTCGCTTGCTTAAGCGCGCCGTTTAGTGTTGGCGTGCTTCGAGGAAAGCCTGCGCGTTCTGAAGTTCAAGCCTTTGAGCATCAGCACGCCCGCATAACTGAAGCAGCCCGGAATAGTATTCCTGGGCTTTCTTTCGATCGCGGCAAAGCTCCGCGGCGCGCCCGGCGCCATAAGTCGCATTGAATCGACGCGGAGAACTCTGCAATACTTTTTCGTACTCGGGTAAAGCTTTTGCCGGCTGGTCTAATTCCATTAGTAAGTCTCCTAAGAGCTCGCGCGCGAGTAAGAGTGGTCCGGGCGTTACGGGATGCTTTTCAGTCTTGTCTTCGAGATCGGCCGCGGTTCTCATGGACCGCAGTGCGGATTGTTGATCTCCTTCCGCATGTTGGACCCACGCCAAGGCCGCAAGCCGCTGCACTTCTACCTGAGCGGACCAGTCGTAATCCTCCTGCGTTTTTCGCAGCTCGTTCTCGATTGCCTTCAGTCTTTCGATGTGCGCTCGCGCTCCGGATACATTGCCGCTCCGTGCCGAGCCGAGTGCCTGCGCGAATTGCGTGATGGCTTCTGCGTAGCGGAAGTGAGCCCAGGGAAACCATGCCGGCTGGTCCTGAAGGGCGGCCGCAGCGGACCAGCGCCTCCGCTCCAGTGAATAGCGCGCGGGAATCGCGGCCAACGCATATGCGACCTGAAAAATCTGCTGGTCAACCCTTCTAACAGAGGCTGCCTCATCCACGAGGCGCTTGGCTTCCTGGTCCTGACAGGTCTGCAAATAAGCGTAAGCCAGATAGTCCATAGCATGAAGCTGATCCTGTGAGGTCGTAGCCGGAAAGTGTTTGGCCATCTGGCTCTTCGCAGCGGCAGCGGAGGCGAGATTCGACTGAATCGACTCGTCCCACAGACCCAATCGCGTGAAGATATGCGATGGCATGTGGAGCGCATGGGGCGACGCCGGAGCGATTTTCGCGTAGGTCCGTGCAGCGGGCAACGCAAGTATCGCGAACTGTGGCGAATCATAGCTGTGGATCAGGTAATGAGCGATGCCAGGATGGTCCGGCGGCCGCTGCAGGATACCGTTCAAGATCGCCGCCGCTTGTTTTTGATTGGCGTACGTTTGATCGGCCGGAGCAGCAGTCGCGATCAAGCTAAGCGCGTAAAAGATGGTAGCTTCCTGATCTTCCGGGTAGCGCGCCGAAAGCCGCTGCATAGCGTTACGCCATGCGATGGCGCGCTGCCGATGGGGTACTCTACCCGAATCCTTATAAAATTCGTTTATTGCGGCGATGTAGTCGCGTTCACGCTGCGTTTTCGTTCCAATCGAGTTGGCTTTTTGGATCGCAGCGATCCCTTTCCGCAGATCGGACGGCGTGGGCGGGAACCATACAGGGTGATAAAGGCTCATAGCGATGCCCCAGTAAGCCATCGTGCAATCCGGTTCGAGACGGATTACCCCAGAGAATGTCTTTTCGGCTTCGTCGTACCAGAACGCGTGGAGAAGGGCGACACCGTGCTCGAAGTCCTTCTGTGCCTCGGGAGTACAGGAGACGGAAAAATGTACGTGCCCGACGTCGTGCTGTTGATCCTCGGAATTGCCGCCACCGGCCGCGACGACGGCGATTCGGCTGCATAGAAACAAACCGAGAATTTGGAAAGAGTACTTGCGCATCTTGTGCCTGAGAACAGCTTCGCGGTTTTGGGCAAATAGGGCAATGTGAGGCAGGCGAAATGTAGGTGACATCGCATCTCATTGATTGATCTGGAGTTCCGGCGAGTGGTGAAAAGTCGTTAGCGGGTGTAGAATCGAACCTCAAATACGTGTCGAGCGTGGCAGCCAATCCGGAATCGAGCGCCTGCGGCCGGATTTTCCGGTTCGGAGCATTCGAGTTCCGTGTCCCAACGCGCGAATTGTGGAAGCACGGCCTCCGGATTAAGCTCACCGGCCAGCCGATCAGCGTACTTGCCATGCTTCTGGAGCACCCC
>DATAYL010000283.1:0-4347 GCA_036272575.1 Bryobacteraceae bacterium
TCCTGGCTCAATCAAGTTGAGATCTGGTTCTCACGCATCGAACGAGATGTCATCGCACGCGGCGTATTTAGTTCGGTCCGTGATCTCGGGCGCAAGCTCATTCGCTACATCCGCGCCTATTCGAAAAGCGCACGCCCCTTCAATTGGAAGTATGCCGATGTCCGCCGGCGCGTAACACCATGCTAACGAACTCATCGCGACACGCCACTAGCACGGAGAGCGCATGCCTATCGGCATTCTTTGGGCTGGATTGATGGGGAGCAAACTCGGAACCATATTCGCCCGAGCTGGCCATGATGTGATCGAATTTGACCACTGATGAACTCGGCATCCGGTCCGACAAGGTCCTCCGGCTGCTCATCACGGTGGAGACATCGCATTTCTCGTTGTTGTGAAATCAGCTCGGGTTTCGCGGTTCGGTTGATCCCTCAAACATGGATGCCGAGCCGAAGTTGATGACCCGGCCCCATCCTGTTGCCTTCATGAGCGGCAACATGGCTTCGTCATGAGGAACACCCCTCCGAGGTTTATGTCGACGACTTCCCGCCGTTCGTCGTAGGACATCTGTTCAAACGAGCGAAAAGGAAAATCGCCGGCGCAGTCTACCAGCCGATGGCAGTTTGCGTGAGCGCTTTGCAGCCGGGCTAAGTCCTCTACGTTGCGATCATTGCGAAAACACGGTTCTGATTGGAAAGAAAGCGCTCGACCAGCAAGGGACCGGTGCCACCTGCCGCTCCGGTTATCACAACGTTTCGTCCTTGTTGCAAGATGACTCTCCGGCTTACGCGATCAAATTGTTCGGAGTGCCGTGCCTTACGGCTTCAGTAGCTCAGTTTTATACTTGGGAGCCAGCGCTTCTGTTCTGGCTTTCAGTTCCTGCTGCTGAACAGGGTCAGGTGGCGGGGGAGGCGTAATGCAGGTTGCGACCGGAACCCCAAGCTCCAGAAAGAACTCTTCCTGTCCGGCCGGTGAGCACAAGCACAAGAGCCGTGCTGGCCCCTGAGACTTGTTTTGAAATTGGTGCGGAGCATTCGCCGGGATGTTGATTGTTTCTCCGGCGTGCACGGTCAGATGTTCGTCCCGAAAGACGGCTTCGATTTCACCTTCAAGCACGGTGAATGACTCTTCGAAATCGTGGCGATGCGGAGGTGGCCCGCCTCCCGGCGGAATGTGCATGTCAATCAGACAATAGCGGCCTGCGGTGTCGTTTCCGGAGAGGAGGATGGTGTACGTGTCTCCAACCACACCAATGTGAGGCCGATCGGGACAATCTGATTTTGAAAACGTTAGACTGCGTTTCGGATCATCTGCTGGAATGCTCATGAGATTCCTTCCCTTTTTAATCGTGATTCGCTTCCCGCCCGGCCCACGCTTCTGCCGTTTCATGCGCCAAGTCTGCGACAAAGCCACGTCCCAGGTAGCATTGGAAGCTGGTGGTCGTGCAAATCTCAGGGCGGTTGATGGCGTCCGCGGCAAGTACCTGATGATTAGGGTCCGTCTCGGTCGATTAATCCGACAAGGGCTGGCGTCAATCCACTAACAGCGACATCTCTTGAGGTGCCTTGTTTTGTAAGTGATTGAAAGCATGGAGCGGGAGACGGGATTCGAACCCGCGATATCGACCTTGGCAAGTTCCGAGAAAAACTTTAGAGTGGCTCGGAATCGTGAAGAGCATGTGGCCGGAATGCCCGGCAAGACTATCAACGACCGGCGATGCTCTCTTAATTCGACCTGCAGCGGCTTTGACATCGAGGAGTGCTTGATGGCATCTCCTTCCTTTGCACCCGATCTTCACTCCCAGCGACGTTTAAGACTGTCGGAAATCGATTCGATCGTCTCTGTTCGCGTTGGCCCCACACGCGGCCTGGGCAACTCTCAGCCGGCTTGTTTCAACCGCCAAGTTGCTATGTACCTCGCCGCACGAGTTGGTAGATGGAGCACCACGGCTATTGGACGCTTCTACAATGGTAGAGATCACTCGACCGTCTGCCATGGGATTCAGCGAATCGACTCGCTTCGCGAGAGCGACCCTGAAGTTGACGCCCTGCTTTCCGATCTGAAGCGGCTGCTTGGCGTTGTTGCCAACGATGGTGATTCGGATGCCACTGACATTGCCGCTGTTTCAAAGATCCCACTCTTACTTCGGCAGATCTGGCGGCACTTGTGGAACTCGTGGCAGTTAGAGTTGTCGATCTATTGACCTCTGATCCACGCAGAGCACGGGACTTTAGGGGCGCTTCTTAACGTGGCCTATCGACGTTGTCAATTTCGCTGATCACTCGCGCGTGCGCCGATTCCGGGTCCTTGAGCAATGGCTGGAAACGATCAGAATCCTTTGGCCTGGCTGTCACGCACCCGTCTTGACATGCAGCGTTGTCGTCATCATCGGGCGCACCGCTGTGCCCGTTGGAACCGGTTTTCTGGAGGAACTGTTGGATTTTCGACGGCACCTCCCCTCGCAGCACAGGTGCAGAATGATTCCCTTATTTGAAGGAAGTTGCATAGCACTCTACCTCATTTCAGATGAAGCACTCGGCGGCCTCCTGTGGGCAACCCGATGTTCATTTGTGTTCGCGTTAATTGGGGAATTGTCGCAATTAGCGTGGTAATGCCAGTCGCATTTTAATGTGGAAGTTGACAGCTGGCAGTCACTCGCGCCGCCGTTTTTTCCCCGATGAAAAAGCCGGTGAGGGTTTCTTCTCGTATCGTGATTCGTGAGATTTTTCGGATTTGTCACCGGATTTTCGCGCATTAGACGGGCGCGTCGAAGCAAAGACGTTCGCGCAAGGGCGAACATGTAGATTGGGCGTTAAATAACGGTGGTCTGAGACTGGCAGGTGCTGTGCATGTGGAGCGTGGAGGCATCTAGTGAAAACAATCCGATCGGTTATTCTCATCGCGGCTTTGCTCATGCCTTGTTTCATTTTCGGCGCTCATGTCAATTTGGGGATTACTGTGGGCAGTCTTCCTCCACCTCCTCCAGCCGGTGTTGTCGCAACTCCGGTGGGGCCGCCGCCCGGTCCGGGATATGTTTGGGTGCCAGGCTACTGGGATTGGTTGGGGGGTCGATGGGTTTGGGTCGAGGGCCGCTGGGTACTGCCGCCGAGGCCGCACGTAGTCTGGGTGGCGCCCGCAATTGACATCCGTCTTCATCGCGGACATTGGCGCTAAAACATCGCGTTGTGAGCGTTGCCACGTGTGCGAGAGCTTGACGGGTGATTACAACCGGCGATGAGTATCGAGACCAAGAAGCGTGGGCATGACCAGCAGGCTGCCGGCATCAATCTTCCCGAAACCATGCACGCAGCGGCGATCGACGCGTTTGGCGGACCGAAGTGCTGGCGCTGCGGCAATTGCCAGTGCCCACGATCGACAAAGGTGAAGTGCGGCTCGCACTCGATACGGCAGGTGTGGGTAGCTGGGACGCAGATATGTGAGGCGGTTGGTATCCGAACGGACTTCCTGATTTCCCGCTGATTCTCGGCACTGATGAATCATTTTGAGGATGAAAACGATCCCGGATGTAGATCTGCTCGCAAAAGCCGGCCCTCCGCCCGAAGAACAAGCAACCATCCTGTTACTCAGACCCCGAGCGGACCGGGGTCTGATTTCTGTTACGCAATGAAATGAACAGTGGCGCGCCCAGCTCGACAACAGTTACTACTTCCGTTCAGACATGGCGGACGAAGTCTTCGAATTCGACGGAGTAAGTGCTCGGTGGTTAAGAATGCCAAGTGGCTGGAAGCCCGGAAGACCCGCAACTGGAGTAAACACGAAGTCTACGGCTACAACGGACTTGCGTTGTTCGAGCAAGTGCCGTATTTACTCGATGGCATCGCAAGAAGCTTAGAAGAAGAGGCGGTTTTCGCACACGGGATTGAAGCTTGCGGTGGCATCGATCTGATCTGATCCCCTCGCGGAACACGGATGGCTGTGCTCGTTTATCGTGAGTCACGACTGCGACCGGATAATCCAGGCAGGACCGGCAAATCGTGGCTCAAGGCGCAGATCATGGAGATGGTGCCAAGCGTAAAAAAACAAACGCGCGCGTGTCGGAGACTGTCAGTCGAGTCAGCGCAAGGCGAGATCAGCCGGTCGACGAGCGTCGAGTCGTACAGCAATCGCGCGCAGGAGACTCCGTCACGAACATCCGTTCTCGGAATGATATCGGCGCATGGCTACAAGGAGCTGAAAAAACTCGGCCTGCCTCTTCCGCAAAAAATATCCGGCAGCTAAGCCGAAAACTTGAAATTCCTGAGCGATTCCTTCATCCTGGCGAACAGTCCTTTGCCAGACTGCCCGTTTTCTGTCTGCTTTTCAAGATTATCGAGCTGCGCGTACAACGCT
>DATAYL010000284.1:0-3074 GCA_036272575.1 Bryobacteraceae bacterium
ACCGGCAATATCGTGGTTCTCGCCGCCAGGCTTGTCGCTGGCGACCAAGCATCCTTGGCACGTTTGATTGCGGTGCCGGTATTCGTGGCCGCGCTTGCACTGAGCCGACTACTGGCCGCTGGGCTGGAGCGGAACCGGATCAGTTCCCTCTGTCCTTTGCTGCTCCTACAGTTCCTTTTGCTCTTGGCCTTCCTAAACATTTGCTTCGATGCCGGTCGGGGTATAGATCCCAACTCGCCACGCATGATCTTTGGCGCCATGCTGGGCGTTTGCGCGATGGCCGTGCAGAACGCGCTGGTGCGGACCTCGCTGAGGGGAGCGCCATCCACGGCGGTGATGACGACCAACATCACCCTCTTCACCACGGATGTCGTGCAGATACTGCTCCGGGGCGGTGCGAGCGGTGTTGCCGCAGCGCGCGACCGCGCCGGGAACACCTGGCCAGCCATCGCTGGCTTCCTGCTCGGCTGCGCCGTCGGTGCGGCATGCGAGGCCGCACTCGGCCTGCGGTCTCTCGAGTTGCCGGCTATCCTTGCGCTTTTCGCGATAGCCTTGGGCCTATTCACAGCGGTGCAAGATGCGGAGGCGAGCAATTCATGAACGGAGAATGATATAGCGAGCGCAGGGGTTGAAACCGACGGTATGGGTCAAGTTAAGATTTCTGCGGACAAGTTACGGGGCGCAGACCCGGCGCTCACTCGAGCATTTCAGCATCGCCTGGTCCCGACGAACTGAGATTGCCCGACCTGCGCGAACTGGCGTCGGACTTGCACGCGGTCTGCGGTTGGAAGGCGGCTTTGGTGAACGCTGCGCGGGCCGCCGGTCCACCGCTACTGTTTGGCCTGCGGCTGTGGGCCCACCTTTTCGGTCGAAATTCCCTGTTTCGCGCGGAAGTTTCCCTGTTCCTTGAAATAAATTCCCTGTTAATTCGCTTAGGGAATTGTTCAAGAAGTGACTGCGGCACAGTGGCTTCTTCTGACAAAATCCGAGCCGGAGATCCGAAAATCGTGAATTTCCCTGTTAAATTCCCTGTTAGGGTTTAGACCTAATTAAAGATGGTGTGATTCAAGGATTTGGCACTTCACGGGGGCTGAATCCATGGCTGGGAATTTGTTTTGGTTTAGCGACGATCAGTGGGCGAAGATCGAGCCGCATTTGCCGCGTAACCAGCGCGGTCCTGAGCGAAAAGATGATCGCCGGATATTGAGCGGGGTCATGCATGTGCTGAAGGTCGGTTGTCGTTGGCAAGACTGCCCATCAGACTACGGCCCTCACAAGACCGTCTACAACCGCTTCGCGCGGTGGAGCGAGAGAGGAATTTGGCAAAGGATATTTGAAGCGGTGGCTACTCCCGACGATCCGCCGGACCAGGTCGCTCTGGATAGCAGTCATGTTAAAGTCCATCGCTGCGCCAACGGCGGAAAAGGGGGGCTGATTGTCAGGCGATCGGCCTTACCAAAGGCGGCAACAACAGCAAGATACATGCGATAGTCGACAAATGGTGTCGGCCTTGGGCCTTCATCCTCACGCCCGGCAACACGGCAGATTGCGTCATGGCCGAGGAATGCGTCAGCATGCTTCCCGGCATCAAAGAACTCCTCGCCGACAAAGGCTATGACACCAACGCGATCCGGGCTTTCCTCAAACAACACGGCATCAGAGCCGTCATTCCGGGCAAGTCCAACCGCAAGAAGAAAATTCGACACGACAAGCAGGCTTATAAAGCACGGAACGTCGTCGAACGATGCTTCTGCCGTCTCAAGGACTTCAGGCGCATTGCAACCCGCTACGACAAACTCGCGCAAAACTTCTTTTCCGCCCTCTGTCTCGTCGCTATCGTTGCTTATTGGGTTTGATCTAATTGAGTCCGAACCCTAGCATTACAGTTGCGCTTTCTGAAGATTTCTGAATCCATGGGCAACTATGATTCGAAGATCGTGGACGCAGACAGCGTCGATTGAGGAGACGCTTGCGTTATGGGCCGCGTCGCTTCGAGAGGTTAAGAAGCGGATACGTCCGTTGTTCGGGCAAGAACGTGTTGCGCGGAACGCGGGCCTGTTTCTGGAAGGTCTGCTCGGTGATGAGCAACGCAAGACCGGTTGGATGCGCGCGGAGGCAGCCGGCGATCCAGGTCCCTGGCGGCAACAGGCGATCCTGGGTCGCAGCGATTGGGATGCCGATGCCCTGCGTGATATCGTCCGTGACTATGTCGTCGAGTATTTAGCGGATGACGATGCGGTGCTGGTGATCGACGAGACCGGCTTTCTCAAGCAGGGCAACGCGTCGTGCGGAGTAGCGCGGCAATACACTGGTTCGGCAGGGAAGATTACGAACTGCCAGATCGGCGTGTTCGCCAGCTACGTTTCGCGTCATGGTCATGCGTTCATCGATCGGGCGTTATATCTTCCGAAGGAATGGACCGACGATCCGGATCGTCTGGAAGCTGTATATGTGCCTGCCGATGTCGGCTTTGCGACCAAACCAAAGCTCGCGACGAGAATGATCGCACGCGCGATAGCCGCGTCTGTACCATTCAAGTGGGTTGCCGGCGACACCGTCTACGGTGTTGGCGACATCGAACAGCAACTGCGTCGGGCAGGTAAAGGCTACGTGCTCGGGGTCAGCAGTGCTCATGTATTTCGATCCTGGGGCAAGCGATCGCCGGTCTCCGGTACGGCCGCAGACATCGCCCGGACGCGGCGCTCATCCGACTGGAAGCGCCTGTCGGCGGGAGCCGGAACCAAAGGAGCGCGACTGCACGATTGGTGCTATCTCGAATTGGCCGATCTTGAGGCCGAGCAATTCAATAGTGCCAATGATGGTTTGTGGACGCGCGGCCTACTGATCCGTCGTCGTATCGCCGATGATGACCTCGCCTTCTTCATCACCTGGTGCCCCGCAGGAACATCGATTGAAACGCTGGTCGCGGTCGAAGGCCATCGGTGGGCGATCGAGGACAGTTTTGAGACCGCCAAAAACGAGCTCGGGCTCGATCACAACGAGAGCAGATCCTGGCATGGCTGGCATCGCCACATGTCCATGGTGATGCTTGCTTTCGCCATGATGGCCGCGAT
>DATAYL010000285.1:0-30744 GCA_036272575.1 Bryobacteraceae bacterium
ACGACAGTTGGAAGGCCACTTCGAAGCTGACTGTTACTCTTGGCCTGCGCTGGGACGCCTTCCCCCACGCCTATACCGCGGCTAACGACGTGTCGGCTTTCTATCCAAATCTTTACAATCCCGCCGCTGCTCCGATCGTTACCAGCACCGGTCAGATCGTTCCGAATTCCGGCAATCTGCTCAACGGAATTGGTATCGCCGGCCAGAACGGCATTCCCCGCGGTCTCGTTCAAAACCACTGGGATACTTTCGAGCCGCGCATCGGTTTCGCGTGGCGGCCCTTTGATGACAATACCGTCATCCGCGTCGGTTACGGCATGTATTACGAGCGTGTTCAGGGCAACGACATCTATAACGTCGCACCGAATCCGCCTTTTAGTAATACCGCCACCATTTACAACACCAACCTCAGCAATCCGGGAGGTGCCGCCAACGTTATTCTGCCCCCTACCATCCAGACTTACCAGTTCGCCTACCCGACGTCACAGGTGCAACAGTATAACTTCGGCATTCAGCACCGTTTTGCCAGGAGTGTGGTGGGCGACGTCTCTTACGTAGGAACTAAAGGCACTCACTTATCCGATTCTCGTAACATCAACCAGCCTCTTCCCTCCGGTGCTGCCCAGGTGTTGGCGGGAACTGCAAATGTGAATCAGGTACGCCCCTACCTCGGTTACTCAGATATCAATGAGTACTACAATGGCGGAAACTCCAATTACAACTCTCTGCAAGCTAGCCTTCGAACGGATTCGTTTCATGGATTGACCTTGCAGGCATCTTATACTTACTCGCATGCCATCGACGATGTAAGTGGCGATGTTCCGGGCAACGCCCATCAGAATGCTTATGCGGCTTTCCTCGAGCGCGGAAACTCCGATTACGATCGTACCCAGATGCTCATTCTGAGTTACATCTACAATATCCCGGCCCCCTCGTCCCAAAAGGTTGTGCGCGCCGTCCTCGGCAATTGGCAGCTTTCCGGTATCAGCACGTTCGAGACCGGGACACCCCTCAACATCACGCTGCCGGGCGATAACGCCGGAATTGGCGATGCTCCCTATCGCCCGGACCTGGTTGCAAATCCAGCCATCGGTGGCGGCTCCCAGCGCGAATGGTTCAATCCGGCCGCCTTCGCCCAACCCCCGTTAGGCGCATTTGGCAACGCCGGACGCAACGTCGTTCGTAGCGCCGGTATCAACAACACCGACGCTTCGCTCTTTCGCACATTTCCGGGCATACTGAAGCTTGAGTCCAGTGGCCTGCAGTTCCGGGCCGAGTTTTACAATATTTTCAACCATGTCAACTTCAGCACGTTCGGCAGGACGTTCGGTTCACCGAACTTCGGTCAGGCGACTGCTGCGCGCGATCCCCGAACCATTCAGCTTGGTTTGCGGCTGTATTTCTAGCCGCATCTTCGCTGCTGCCGCCCTGTTGTTATTGGCTGGTCAGCTTTCGCCGTCCTCCGTGGTGGATCACGCCGCGGAACAGGCTAATGCCGAGGCCACCCGTGCCATTGAAGCCGGCCATCTCATCGATGCCGTCGCCCAGTTGCAAGGCGCCCTTCGCCGCTTTCCTGACAATCACCCGCTTCAATTTAATCTCGGTCTCGCGCTCGTGCGCCTAGGCAGCCTCTCGCAGGCCATCGATCCTCTTCGCAAAGCCGCCGCCGATCCGGCGCTCGCCGGCGAAGCGCATTACCTCCTCGGAGTCGATTATTTCGAAAACAAACAATATGCTCCCGCTATTACCGAACTCAGCGGACCGCTTACTGCCGGTTCCCGCGAACGAGTTCTCTATATGCTCGAAGAGAGTTATCGGCATACCGGCCGCGTGAACGAGGCCGAAGCTACTTTTCACGACCTCTTTACGCATTATCCCGATTCTGCCTGGACCCATTATTTGATGGGCGCCGCTTACGAAGATCAGCGTGAGCCCGACAAAGCGCAGGAAGAGTACAAGCGAGCTGCGCAAATAGATCCCACCTTGCCTAACATCGACTTTTCCATCGGCTACATTTATTTTCGCCAGGGAGATATCGGAGAGGCCCAGCAGTGGCTTGGTAAGGAAGCGTCGGAAGGCTGCCACAGTCTGGCCAACTTCTATCTTGGTGAGATTGCCCGCGGCAACGGTGAATCGCAAAAGGCCGAAGCGCTCTACCATCGCGCCTTAACTTGTGACGCCTCCAATGTAGATGCTCATCTGCGGCTCGGCATGCTATTCGAAACCGAGAAGCGATATCCGCTCGCCATCGCCCAGTTCCGGCAGGCGATTCGCGTCAAACCCAACATTGCTCCAGCGCATTACCATCTGGCCTCGGTCTATCGCGCACTGGGACGCAAAGCGGATTCTGAAGCCGAGTTCGCCAAAGTTCGTAAGATTCAGGCCGAGCGGGACAACAGCGTGGACGTCACCAAAGAGAAACAGTGACCCGCCCGCGCCTTGTTTTTCTCCTGCTTTTGTCGAGCCTTGCCAGTCTGCACGCAGCCGAGTACGTCGGGGCGGATGCCTGCACTCCTTGCCACTCGGCCGAGGCTGCCAAGCAATCGACCACCCATCACGCGCACGCTCTTCATCGCATTGCAGGCAGTACCGTCGGCGACTTCCTTCTCGAGCAAGCTCGATCTCCCGACGGCGCTCTGCACTACACAGCCGATGGCCAGAACGTCCACGTGAGCGGTCCCTGGACCGACGAAAATCCAATCATCGAGTGGGCTTTCGGTGCGGCAGTCCAGGGCAGTACGCCCGTCGGTCATTTGGGCGAGCAATACTTCGAACATCGCTTCTCCTATTACTCGCGCATTCATGCGCTCGCGCCCACTTTTGGCCATCCGCGCCGCGTTTCGGCGCCGCTGGCTGAGCTAGGTATGCTACAGGATCCGCAAACTATCACCAGCTGCTTCAACTGTCACGGCACCGGCGTGCAACGCGGGCCAAATGGCCCGGACCTCGCCGCCTACTCACCCGGAGTGCGCTGCGAACGCTGCCACGGACCCGGTAGCAGCCATATTCAGGCAGCCACGCAACATGCAGCAGCCGCGGCCATCGATCGCCAGATTGTGAATCCCGGCCGCTTGCCGGCTAAGGCGCTGATCGAAATCTGTGGCCAGTGCCATCGCTTGCCTACCGTCGAAATGGGCGCCGAACCCGAACTCGAGAATCCCATCACGGTGCGCTTTGCGCCGGTTGGCTTACTTGCGAGCCGTTGCTTTAACGGCAGCCGCGGCAAGCTCTCCTGCCTCACTTGCCACGATCCACACGCCGATGCTCAGCCGCGGACGGCAATGTCCTACACCGAGAAATGTCTCGCCTGTCATGCCGCGAGCAAACAGCCCATCAAGCTCTGCCGGCGCCGCCAGCGCGAGAATTGCCTCACCTGCCATATGCAGCAAAGCTCACTTGGTCCTTACCTCCGCTTCACCGATCACCGCATCCGCGTCTACTCACCCGACTAGACTCTCGTCACTCCGAAGCGCCGAGCGCCAACACCTTACCTTCGGCCCCATCCAGACGCGCGCCCAGATATTGCGCGAGCGTCGGTGCAATGCTGCGCATATCGATCTGGCCCAGGTTCAAACCTGGTTTGATACCCGGTCCCGTCATAAAAAACGATGCCAACAAATCCGGATTGTCCGGCGAATAACCGTGCGTGCCGCCCACCTTAGCTTCCGCCACAATCGGCTCGCGCAGCGCTGCGTCGAGCGCGAAATTCGATTTCATGTCTACCCAGAATGCGGCCTGCGGATCGCCCCCGAGCCGTTGGATATCTGTTGGCTCGAACACGTGCGCAATTCCGTTTGTTAAATCCGCCGCCAAATGGTCCAGCAACTGTTTCACGATGCCGCGTGTGGGTTCATCATTTGCATTTCTCAAGACAACCGCCGCCGAACCGCCGTCGATCCATGGCTCCGCTTTCCAATTCAGTACCTTGGGCTCGGGCCATGCTTCTGTTTCAGGGTCGATCTCGACTAAACCCGCGTCCACGAAAGCTTTCATCAAGTGCAAGTGGTGATCAACCCGCGTGAACCCGTGATCCGAGACCACCGCAACCGCTGCGCCCGGATGGCTCGCGCGCATGGCATCTGCCATCGTCTTCACCATCCCGTCAAGCTGCTCGAGCGTGCCGTCGGATTCCTTGCTGAATGGACCCGTTCCGTGCTCGACGTGATCGAGCGCCCCCAGATGAACTGTCATGAATTCGGGCTTGTTCTCCTTGAGAATCGCCGCGGCATACCGCGTACGCTGCACATCCCCGTGGATTGCTTGATTTAAATCTGTCGTGTAGGGCCCAAGTTCATTTTGAAGATGAGCCAGCAATCCGGGCGTCGAGAGTGCGGCGACTAATTTCAGATCGTCCGGCGTCGCCGCGCGCCAGTACTCAGGGATCAGGTAATCTACTCCTCGCGCCATCACGCTGACCGGCCAACTTACGCTGCCCACTTTGAGCCCTGCTTCCGATGCCGCCTGCCAAAGCGTCTTCACTCGGATGTCCTCGCTGTACCAATACCAGCCGGCCATGTTCTTGCGCAGCGGATCGAAAGGCGTGTTGGAGTAAATGCCATGCTTGCTTGGCGATACGCCTGTTAGTAAGGTCGTGTGGCTCGGATAGGTTACAGTTGGCAGAACACCGTGTACTCCCGTGGCATAAGCACCGTTCTTCATAAATGCGCGGAGAGTTGGAATATGCACGCCATGCTCTTGCGCCGCCGTGACGTAGTCGGGCCGCATCCCGTCGATTGAGATCAGCAACAGCGCTCGGGAATGGTCTTCAGCGCTCTGCGCTCTACTGCGCCCGTAGAGAATTCCCATCGCGCACACCGCGGCCGTGCCGATCAGCAATAACTTCTGCCTGTAGAAACCCCTCATGCTCGTGAGCCTAGCAGGTAGACTTGCTAAAATCGCGGCGTGCCAAGCCTTTCCTCTAAGCCGGCTCTCGTCCAGGACGAAATCAAGTCCCTCATCCGGGAAGTGCCCGATTTTCCCAAGCCCGGCATCAATTTTTACGACATCACTACGCTGCTCAAAGACAAGGCCGGTTTCCGCGAAACGGTAGATTCGCTCGCCAGCCATTATCAAGGCAAGCCGGTCGATATAGTGATCGGCATCGAAGCCCGCGGCTACTTCTTCGCTCCCGCCATGGCGCTCGCCCTCGGCGCCGGTTTCGTCCCCGTTCGCAAGCCGAAAAAACTCCCCCACACCGTTCGCAGCGTCGAATACCAGCTTGAATACGGCACCGATCAGCTCGAAATCCATGCCGACGCCATTGAGCCTGGGCAGAACGTTCTCATCATCGACGATGTCCTCGCCACCGGCGGCACCGCCTCCGCCGTGGCCCGCCTCGTTCGCCAGCTTGAGGGCAAAGTGGTCGGTTTAGGGTTTGTAATTGAGCTCACGTTTCTCCGCGGCCGCCAAAAGCTCGACGGTTTCGATGTCTTCTCCCTCCTCCAGTACTAACCGTGAAGGTCACGGTTCCGTCGCTGGCTAAGCTCAATCTCGATCTACGCGTACTCGCTAAACGATCGGACGGATTCCACGAACTCCGTACTATTTTTCAAACCATCAGCCTGGGCGACCGGCTCACGATCGACTTTGATTTTGCGAAACGAACCCAGATAGACCTAAGTAGCTCGATAGACATTCCAGACAATCTGGTAGTTCGTTCCGCAAAATTGCTTCTCGAGCACCTCAAAATGAAGGCTTGGGTTCGTTTTTCACTTCTGAAGCGGATCCCGATGGGCGCCGGCCTGGGTGGAGGCTCGAGCAACGCAGCCTCTGTTTTGTTAGCTTTACCGGCTCTGGCAGGTAAACACGTCGCCATGCTGGAGCTAGTTCGTTTGGCAGAATCGCTAGGCAGCGACGTTCCTTTCTTCCTCTACGGCGGCACCGCCCTCGGCATCGGCCGGGGAACCGAACTATACCCGCTGCCTGACCTGCCGCCCCACCCCGCACTGGTGGTTGCCACTGGCGTTCATGTCTCGACCGCTGAAGCGTACCGTACCCTCGGCCGCGATGTTACGGATGCGTTGACTTCACAGGCTGAGTCCCCTATCCTGAGAGAGTTTCAGACGAGTGCCTGGGCGCTGGCGGCTCACCGGCTTTCTCGTTTGCGCCAGGATCAAATCCCGCTTAGAAATGACTTTGAAGAAGCTGTGTTCGGGCGGCATCCGGAACTGGTTCGGGTGGCGCGCAAGTTGAAGCGTCTAGGCGCGAAGCCGGCCCTGATGACAGGTAGCGGTTCGGCGATCTTCGGCCTGTTTGCGGCTCATTCGGAGGCTGCGGCAGCCGCATCTCGATTCCCGCTTGGGACGGCGTTTCCGGTGCGGTTCGTGACCCGTCGGCGGTACCGCCAGATGTGGGACCGGGCCCTTAATAGAGGAGAAACAACGGATGTCCGCCCCTAAGCCCGCTAGAGCGCTCTTCACCGACTTCAAAGTCTTCAGCGGAACCGCCAACCCTTCATTGACCGAAGAGATTTGTGAAGCTCTCTCCTGCCCGATGGGGACGGTCATGATCAAGCGCTTTCTGGACGGCGAAACGCACCTCCAAATCAAGGAAAACGTACGCGGCGCCGATGTCTTCGTCGTCCAGCCCACCTGCACCCCCGTCGATCACCACTTAATGGAATTGCTGTTGATGATCGACGCTCTCAAACGCGCCAGCGCCGAGCGGATCACGCCAGTGTTACCCTATTATGGGTACGCGAGGCAGGACCGCAAGGATCGGCCTCGTATGCCGATTTCCGCAAAATTGGTGGCCAGTCTGATTGAAAGGGCTGGCGCGAGCCGGGTTCTGGCGCTCGATTTGCACGCCGCTCAGATTCAGGGCTTTTTCGATATCCCGGTTGATCATTTGTTTTCCGCGCCCGTCATGGTCGAGTATTTTGCCGACCGCTATGAACGCGGCGACTTGATTGTGGTTTCGCCGGACGCGGGCGGTGTTGAAAGGGCGCGCTCGTTCGCCAAGTATTTGAATGCGCCGCTGGCGATTATCGACAAGCGCCGGACGGACGCGAATGTGGCCGAAGTGATGAACATCATCGGTGAGGTGCGCGGCAAGCACTGCCTGATCGTCGATGACCTGGTGGATACTGCTGGAACGCTGGTGAAGGGTGTGGAAGCGCTGCTCGAGCAGGGAGCGAAGAGCGTAACGGCCTGTGCCACGCACGCGGTATTGTCCGGGCCGGCGGTCGAGCGGATTAACGGCTCAGAGTTGCTGGAACTAGTGGTCAGTAATTCGATTCCGTTGAATGGTAAGGCCAGCGAGTGCCCGAAAATCCGGGTGCTTTCGGTAGGTTCGTTACTGGCACGGGCGATTCAGTCGATTCACGAAGGTGGATCCGTGAGTACGCTCTTTATTTAAGTTTGAGGCAAGTGCCCGGTCTGATTGAGCGGGCGGATCCAAACCGGGTTCCGGTTGCCATGAGCAGCCGCCCTGGTGAAGAGGTGAAAGATGAGAAAAGATATTACGGTTGCCGCCGAAAAGCGTGATTTGCGCGGCAAGAATGAAGCGCGGCGTCTGCGCGCGCAGGGCTCCATGCCGGCGGTCGTCTATGGCGGTCCAACGGGCGCCACTGCGGTTTCGGTCAATCCGAAAGAACTGACCCGAATTCTGCATAGCAAGACCGGTCACAACACGATTTTTAACCTGGGCCTGAATGGCGACTCGACTCCCGTCATGGTGGTCGACTGGCAGTACGATCCGATTCGTGATTCGCTGCTGCATGTCGACTTAAAGCGCATCGACTTAACGAAACGCATCACTGTCAAGGTGCCGGTGCTTACGCAGGGCGACCCGAAGGGTGTGAAACTGCAAGGCGGCATCCAGGATGTGGTTACGCGCGAAATCGAAGTCGAGTGCCTGCCCGACGATATTCCGGAGCAATTTGTAGTGAATGTCTCTGAGCTCATGATTGGCCAGAGCATTCGCGCGGGCGACATTCCTATGGAGGGCTCGCTGAAATTGCTGACCGTGCCCGATGCCGTGATCACGCACGTGATCTCGATCAAGGCAGAGGAAGAACCGGCAGCTGCGGATATCACGGGAGCAGCGGCGCCGGGTACTGAGCCAGAAGTCATCAAGAAGGGTAAGAAAGAAGAAGAAGGCGCGGAAGCTCCAGCGAAGAAGAAGTAGGACTTCCTTCTGCCTGATACGGTCTGTCTGGTTGGCTTGGGAAATCCGGGCGGCCGCTATGAAGGAACGCCTCACAATATTGGGTTTCTGGTCGTCGATGAACTGGCCAGAAGACACGGGATCGATGTTGGCAAAAAGGAAAGTGGAGCGCTGGTGGGAACCGGGCGGATCCAGGAACGAAACGTGATCCTGGTGAAGCCGCAGACGTTTATGAATTTGTCGGGTAATGCGGTTGCTCCGGTATTGAGCTATCGGAACCTGACAAACAGCGATTTGGTTGTGGTGTATGACGAACTCGATTTGCCTTGGACCGCGCTTCGAATAAAAAAAAACGGTTCGGCTGCCGGGCATAATGGGGTGAAGTCGATTCTGGCTGCGTTGAAGAGCGAGGATTTTATTCGGGTACGGGTGGGTATACATCCGAACCACGAAATCGACGCCGCTACGTATGTTCTGGCTCCCTGGGAGCGGGAACTGAGGAATGAGATAGAGGAAGTCGTATCGTATACCGCGGATGCGGCGGAATCTATCGTTGCTGAAGGCGCCGATAAGGCCATGGCGAAATTCAATCGCCGCGCCCGAGGCAGTACAAAAGAGGAAGAATGAGAATTTACGAAGAGTTGTTCATCGTTCGACCGGATGCCACCGAAGAAGAAGTGGACCCGCTCATCGAACAATTGAAAAACGTGATTACGCAGGCAGGCGGCACGCTGGAAAAAACGGAAAAGTGGGGTACGCGCAAGCTTGCCTATCGCGTGATGAAGCAGACCGAAGGACAGTATATTCTGCTGCAGTTCAATGCCGGCGCACAAACGGTAAAAGAGGTCGAGCGCCGTTTACGAGTTGCGGACCTGGTGATGAAATTCCTTACCGTCCGCATCGACGAAAAGATGAAGCGCATTGAGAAAAGACGGAAAGCGCGCGAGAAGCGGGCTGCGCGGAAGCCAGTGGCGCCCCCTATGCCGGCTGCGGTGGCGTCTCCGCTACTGCCGCATGAGGCGCCTGCTCCCGTTCCTGGCGCGCCGGGTACGGCGAGTCCGGCGCCACCTTCCCCGACCCCTCCCACATCCCCAGAGGCACCCGCCGAGTAGGCAAGGAGAATCAATATGGCAGAAACTAGAGGCGGCCGCCCGATTGCGGCATCACAACGTCCTACCGGCGGCGATAAAGCGATCGCGACCGGAAAAAAACAATATTTCCGGCGCAAGAAAGTCTGTCGATTCTGTGTGGACAAAGTCGATGACATCAACTACAAAGAAGCGAAGCTGCTCGCGAGTTTCATCTCTGAACGCGGCAAGATTACGCCCAGGCGTATCTCGGGTGTTTGCACGCCGCATCAAAAGCGATTGAGCGAAGCGATCAAGCAGGCGCGCAATATCGCGCTGCTGCCGTTCGCTTCGCGTGTCTGATGGAGCAGGAGAAACATCGATGGAAGTCATTCTCAGAGAAGATGTCGAAAAAGTAGGTTCGCGGGGTTCGGTAGTGAAGGTCGCCAACGGCTACGCGCGTAATTTTCTGCTGCCGAATCGCCTGGCTGTAGCGGCGACGGAATCCAACAAGAAGATTGTGGATCAGGAACGCGAAGCACACCTGCGTCGCGAAGCGAAAGTGAAGAGCGAAGCGGAAGATCTGGCGAAGCTGATGTCGAACGTGACCGTTACGCTGCGCCACCGAGTCGGCGAGAACGATCATCTGTTCGGTTCGGTGACGGCCAAGGATATTGCGGAAGCGCTCGAGGCGCAGAACTTCCATATCGAGCGCCGCAAGATCCAGTTGGACGAGCCGATTCGTACAGTGGGCGAGTACAAGGTTCCGGTGCGGCTCTACCGCGACGTCTCGGTGGACGTGAACGTCATTGTAGAGCCAGAGAAGTAGCGCGGCGCGTTGTTTTTCGATCCCGATCAATTAATGGCGGTAAGTCCAGCCGAGGTTTTGGACGCGGCAGCGCGCGGCCACCTCGGTCTGGATCATCGTTTTCTGCACGCGATTCTCGACCGGCCCGACGAAGCGCTGCCGGCTGTTCGGGCTGTCGCCGAACGTGACCGCAGTAAAGATCCGGTCGATCTGGCGCCGGAACTGCTGGCTATTCTGCGGCATTGGAAGACTCCAGGCGCAGTCCCATTTCTGATCGCCTATCTAAAAGAAGATCCCGAAAATGTTCCGGACGAACTCATAGAAACCCTCGTTTCGATGGGACCGGCGGCGCTCGAGCCGCTACTTGAGTTATATGGGGAACTGGACGAAGCGGAGTCGGGCGAAGTGGCTTTCATGCTGGCCAGTTTGGGTATCCGGGATGCGCGGATCATGAAAATCCTGGTGGATCGCTTGGACTACGATTTGTCCGATTCGTTGTTGCTGCTCGGAGTCTATGGTGATCCGCTGGCCGTCCCAGTGCTCGAAGCCGTGCAGTCGAAATTGGGTCCGGAAGAGACCGAACTCCGGAAAGAAGTGTCCGATACGCTGGAAACGCTTCGCGAGGATAGCTCGAACGAGCCACCGGAAGAGGCAGATGGTTTCGATATCTGGGCTCTCTATCCAGAGATCGAGGAACTGCCGGTCGATCTGCTGGGGGAAGACGAGCGGGTCGAGTTATTGAAGCATCCGGTGACAACCGTGCGTGCCGCGGCCGTTCATTCTTTTTTCAACAATGAGCTAAGCCCCGAAGTGCGCCAGCAGATTTTGCAGCTGGCGCAAAAGGACGAGTCGCCGTCGGTTCGCGCAAGGTCTTGGGAAACGCTAATTAACTCGACGGAACAGCTCGAGGTAGTCGAAGCGATGCTGCACGCGCTCCGGTCGCCCGATCTGCTAATGGAAGAGCGCGGCGGTCTGATCGTCGGCTTGGCGCCGGAAACCGACCGCAATGAAGTACGGACGGCCATCGCCGAGACGTACAACGTGCCGGAAGCGCGCGCGAAGGCTCTGGAGGCGATGTGGCGCTCCATGCATCCAAGTTTCCGTGATTACTTTGCCCGCCATCTGGACGACCCCGAACTGGAAGTCCGGCGGGGCGCAATCTGGGGCATAGGCTACTACGGCCTGAGAAGTGAACTCGACCGGCTCCGCAAGTTTTTCGACGACGAAGAGTTACGGTCGGATGCTTTATTTGCCTACGCTTTGGTCGTGCCCGCGGAACTGTCGCGCGGCCGCATGAAAGGCCTGCTAAACCGCATCGAGAAAGACGCTCAAGGTCTCTCCGAGATGGAAGAGGAACTGGTCAAGGCGGCGCTTGACGAGCGGCTGATGCTATCCGGAAAAGAACCTGTGTTCCGGCAGACGGAAGACTAACCTCGCAGCCCTCAACTCCCCAGGAGCGAGCTGCAAGAATTTTGTTGCTATTAGAGCAATCGCTTGCATCTGCTTAGGTGATGCCTTTTAAACCTATTGAGGACTACGGCGTCATCGGCGATCTTTGCACGGCCGCACTCGTCGCAATGGATGGCTCGATCGATTTTTTCTGCTATCCCTCCTTCGATTCGCCAACGATTTTCGGAGCCTTACTCGACAACGAGCGAGGTGGATCCTTCGAACTGAAGCCGCGGATGGATGGCCTCGAGTTGAAGCAGCTGTACAGTGACGAGACCAATGTACTCGTTACCAGGTTTCTTTCCAACTGCGTGGCTGCGGAAGTAGTCGACTTTATGCCTGTTACCGTCGAGAAACAGAAAAATCAGATTGTGCGCGTAGCCAAATCAATTCATGGTGAGGCGCATTTCGAGTTGAGTTGTCGACCGGCTTTCGACTATGCCCGAGCTTGCCACGAAGTGAGGCTCGAAAACGGAAGCGCCGTTTTTCTGCCGGCGAATTCTGCGTGCCCTGCTATGCGCCTATCGGCAACGGTTCCGCTGGAAATTACCGGCAACGGTGTGACTGCCCGGTTCACTCTCCGCAACAACGAGAGCGCAATGTTTATTTTTGGCGCGGCTAAGGACAGCAGCCCGCAAATAGATTGCAACACGGTCTACCGGGATCTAACGGACACGCTCAGCTACTGGCGGGCCTGGATCAGCAAATCTACTTACAAAGGCCGCTGGCGTGAAGCGGTCAACCGTTCGGCTCTGGTTCTCAAGTTACTAACGACCCGGGAACACGGATCGCTGGTGGCAGCCGCGACCTGCGGTCTCCCTGAACTGCTCGGCGGAGCGAGAAACTGGGACTACCGCTTCGTCTGGTTGCGTGATGCCGCGTTTACCTTGTATGCATTTATGCGGCTGGGATTGCGCGAGGAAGCCGAATCCTTCTGGCGCTGGCTCAGGGCAGTGCTTCAACAAGAGGCCCAGCATGAACGTCCCTTGCAGATCATGTATGGCGTTGACGGGCGCCGCGATTTAAAGGAAATGCAGCTCGATCATCTAAGCGGTTACCGCCATTCGCAACCGGTTCGAATTGGCAATAACGCCTGGGACCAGCTGCAGCTCGATGTGTATGGCGAATTGATGGATGCTGTTTACCTGTATTCGAAATACGGACACAGCGTGCCTTATGAGGGCTGGCAACGCCTGAAGCGTATGCTCGAATGGCTGGGCGAAAATTGGAACCAACCTGATGAGGGGATTTGGGAAGTGCGCGGAGGCCGTAAGCATTTTCTCCACTCGCGTCTGATGTGTTGGGTAGCTTTCGACCGCGCGATTCGCCTGGCAAATAAACGATCGCTCTCGGCTCCGCTCAGGGAGTGGTATCACCATCGCGATGCAATCGTGGAAGACATCCACTACAACTTTTGGAATGATGAAATCAAGTCATTCGTACGGGATAAAGGATCAAAAGCTCTGGACGGCGGCATTTTATTAATGCCGCTGATGCGTTTCATCAGCCCCGTCGATCCGCGCTGGCTCTCCACGCTCGGGGCGATCGAAAAATCTCTGGCCGAAGATTCTTTCGTCTATCGCTATCGTAACGAGGAAAGCCATGATGGGCTGGACGGGGAAGAAGGAAGCTTCACCTGTTGCGGCTTTTGGTTTGTGGAATGTCTGGCTAGGGCCAACCAGGTGATCAAAGCCCGGCAGTTTTTTGAAAAGCTGCTGGCGCATGCCAATCACGTAGGATTGTTTTCAGAAGAGATTGGGCGAGATGGACATCAGCTCGGAAACTATCCGCAAGCGCTGACGCACCTGGCTTTGATCAGCGCCGCTTTCTACCTGGATCGAAGACTTTCCGGCGCCGCGCCCGAGGCCTGGGCGTAATTGAGGCATCCCTAGCGATTGTTTCCGCTGTGGTCATCGATAAAGCGAATCAACGCTTTCGGCTCCAAATTCACCTGAACGAAGGTTGCGTCATCTCCGTCCAGCGTGGTGATGAGCAGTCGCAGATGTTTGCGATCTGAGCGGCCGTAAATGTTGGTCGATTCGCCCCGTTTTGAACGTACGCGGATCATTGGACTCCACGAATCGCCCACCGTCGAGTCCGTGAGATCGCTGAAGCGCAGCGTCTCGAGATCGCCGCGTTCGAAAATTGCCAGCCGCATATCCGTCGTACCGGCCGGATGACCCACCACTACCAGAAATCGCGCGAAGCCCAGGAATGGCACGTGCACCTGCTTAGCGCCGCTTTCACGCGCAAACTCGCGCACCAGCCAATCAAAATCGCTCGCCGGCAAGACCGTTCCGAAAGAACTGAATAGAACAAGCATCGCGCACAGTCGGAACATTATTCTTCCTCCTTGCCGGAGTTCTTTTTGCCATCTTTTTTGCCAAGCTGGGGTATCCCCATGTGGCCGCTTAACTGACTCAACTCCTGCGGATCGATAGCTCCGTCGATATGCACCACCGTCAATTCTTTGGGTTCGGTCGCGATGACTACCAATCCAGCGATCGCATCGCCATTCTTCTTGACGAATACGTCCGAGTTGTCGCCCTTCAGCGAGTGCACTCCCACAATCCGGGTCCAGGTTGGGACTTTCAGTTGATCGCGAATGGCTTCGACATCAGCCATCGAATATTGGCCCTCCTTGTCGAACTCGAAGCTACGTACATAAACGCCACGCAGCTTCCCGATCAACTTCTTAACGTGCGCTTCGTCCTGGTCCTCCTGCGAGAGGAAGCCGCTCGCCAGCTGCAGCATCGAAGAGTCGAGCGTCACATCGACTGATTCCGTTGCGCGCTCGCTCAATCTGCCGAAGCTGACGGGAAACTTCACGTCATTCGACGCCGCCCAATTCGACGAAGCCAGCCCTAACAGCAGAGCGCAGCTCAAAAAGATATTTTTCATCGCATCACCAGTTCGTGCCCTTCAATTTCCCTGACTCGCGTTTGCGCCGCACGCAATTGCTTGCTCGTGATACGCATCGCTACTAACAACTGTTGTTTGGCTGCCTCGCCGCGCTCAACCCGCAGGTGTTCGCGATAGGCCACGGTGCCGCTTCCGGTCACGATTAACAGGAGCGCGGCCAACGTCCACTGCAGTCGCCAGCCCATCCAACGCTGGGTCAACGAGTTGGTCAGCGAATTATTCGAACGGGGGGCGCTCCTCGATCTCGCTCCACGCTCCTGTTGTTCGATCTTCTTAAACAATTGCGCCGTAAAATCCCGCGATGTCTCGTGTCTCCCCAGCGCTTTCCTGAGTTCATCTTCAAACGGTGTCATAATTCCTCACCTGCGGCAGCCGCTTGTGTCCGGGCGGGGCTGTAGCCCAACCGTCGTTCCGTCTTAGAACGCAGCAGTTCGAGCGCCCGCAGCAACTGGGTCTTCACAGTGGCCGGTTTCATGCGCAGCGTGCGCGCAATCTCTTCCACGTCCATTTCCTCCTGATAACGCAATACCACCACGATCCGCTGTTTCTCGGGCAGCGAAGCGACCATGCGCTCGAGATAGGTCGAAAGGAATGTGTCATGCAGTCGCTCGAGTGCGGTCGGTTCGCCCGTCTCTTCGAGGCTCGTCTCTGAGCGCCGCTTCCTCTGCCGCGCAAAATCGATGGCCCGATGACTCGTTACCCGTCGCAGCCAGAAGACCATGTGCTCGGCCGACTTTAGTCTTGTCCAATCGCGATGCAATTGCAGAAAAACCTCCTGCGCCAACTCTTCCGCCGCGATTCTGTCACGGAGAAAATGCCAACCTATGCTGAAGACCATTGCCTTGTGCTCTTCCACCGCGTCGGCGAAGAGCGGTAGCGGCGTTGGCGGCCCGGCTTCGCTCAGTCCTGTTTCCACCCTCTCAGGCAATGATTTCTTGGCCCTTCATTGGCTCATTACGTAAACAGGGCGGCTGAAGATTCAAAAACATGCAGCCGGCCAACCGGCTGGGCTGAGTAGTACGATGCCTTCAAGTGATCTCTTACACCGGCAAAGTGGAATATGCGAATCAGCGGAAGATGCGCAGCCGCAACAAATTGTGGTATCGCGTGGCGCATTGGCCCATCTGGATTTGGGTATTCTTTCTGACGCCCGGGCCACTCACCTTTGACTTATTTGCGGCAGGTCCCAGCCGCCGCAATTTCGCCTGGCTGCTGGCTGTTCTTGTTGCGACCGGAGTGGCCGGTGTTTTTGGCCGGCTGCCCGGCGTCGAACCTAAGCCATACATTCTGAAATTTTCTGAAGAGAAGGCGAATCCGCTGTACCGCCGGATCTGTTACACCTTCGCGTGGAATGCCTTGTTGAATTTCGCGGCGCTGAACCTGATCGGCCTCGTCATTGCGGTCGAGACCAGAACCTGGCGCCTGCGACAGGTTTACAATCGGGGCTATCTCCCGATATTTGTTCTAATTCTGGGCAGTGGTCTGCTGGCTCTCCTGCCGCGCGTCAAACGTTCTACAGCCGGCGAAGGAATTGAACGCCGGTATTTCTATAGCACGGTCTGGGCGGTTACCGCAGCCCAAACTGTACTCCTGATCCTTTGGAAAACGCTCCCTCGCACGCATGCCGTCGATGTGCTGGAACTCACGAGCTACATGGCAGTGTTGGGTGGCGTCGGCGTGGCTTGCTCGCGAGGTATGCTGCCGCGTACCCGGCCGATTCTTCCCGGCGAACTAATGGTTGCTGATTGACCTGGGTTTGGGTGGTGGTCAGCGTCCTGGTCGCTCTCCCGCTGTTCGGCATTTTGTATCAGCATATCGGCGCCTGGTTAGATCGCCGCAAATACCCGCCGGCGGGACGAATGCTGCATCTCGCCGGTTGCGATCTGCACGTTTGGGAGCAGGGAAGCGGCTCGCCTGCCGTTATCTTCGAATCCGGCATTGCGGCCAGTTCACTGAGCTGGGCTCACGTACAACCGGAATTGGCGAAGGAGCTTCGCACATGCAGCTATGATCGCGCCGGCCTGGGCTGGAGCAGTTTGCCCCGCACCGCGTACACTCTCGAGCTGTTTGTGGCACACCTGGAAACCCTGCTTGCGAATGCCAAGATCGAGGCGCCTTATATTCTCGTCGGGCATTCCTTCGGCAGTCTTTTAATTCGGGCATTTGCGGCGGTTCATCCGACCTCCGTGGCGGGACTCGTGTTGGTAGATCCGGTCTCGATCGAGAGTTGGGCGGCTGCTACTCCGCGCGATCTTCAGCGGCTGCGAGCAGGTGCTTATTTCTCCCGGCGCGGCGCTTTGCTCGCTCGATTTGGAATTGTACGATTCGCTTTGGCTGCGGCTAGTCTCCGGCACAAGGGTCTGACTAAAACCATTGCCAAGGTGAGTGCGGGAAAAGCTACGGCCACGCTTACTCGCTTGGTTGGGGAAGTGCAAAAACTACCGCCCGCTGTCCTGCCTGTTGCCCGTGCCGAGTGGAGCCTGCCCAAGTGCTTTGAAGCGATGGCCCGGCACCTCGAAATCCTTCCACAATGCGCTGCCGCCATTAAGCAAATGGAGCTGCCGCCCGGTGTCCCTGTCGCCATTCTCTCCGCTTCGACCGCCACCGAAAGGGAGCTACATGAGCGCGAGAGCTGGATACAAGACCGGCTCGGCAGCAATCACCGTGTCGTACCGGGAACCGGACACTGGTTACACCTCGAGCGGCCCGACGTCGTTGCTGCGGCAGTTCGTGAGGTTGCCGCGAATCATACAGGCTGACTAGCGGTCAGGTTCTTCTTCCGCCGTCCTGGTTTCGCCGGTGTCAGCAGCCCAATCGTCCGCCGGAACATCTCCCACATCCGTTAAGCCTAGCCGCCCGTCCGTCGGCAACATGGTTTCCATCCCGTCCATATCCCGCAGCTCTTCTTTGGGGTCGAACCGGTCCGACGATGGATGTTTTATAGAAGTGGTTCCGCCGAAACTCGTAGGATCGACAGTCGCTTCGGCATCACCCGAACCCAGTTCGTCCGGACGCGCTTCATTATCGCCGAAATCTTCCCGATGTGTAGTCACGTTAATGGACCGTGTTAAAACTGCATTAGTTTCGAAGTCCTCAAAGGAAGGCCTGGTCCGCCATGCAGCGTTTGTTCACACTGCCCGTTTTGCTGGGTTTCGGCTTGATCCTGCCGGCGCGCGCTCAGGAGCCCAGTTCGCAGTCCGGGCCTCCTGCACCCGCTGACCAGGACCGCATGATCGCCGTGATGACCCGCTATGCCGATGATTACACCAGTAAGCTGCCCAATTTTATTTGCGAACAGGTCACCACTCAATTCGAAGCAGGCAAGAAGTCCGAAAAATGGCACAAAGGCGACACCATAACCTCTAAGCTCGTCTTCAACGGCGGCCGCGAGCAGCGCACGCTTGAATTAGTGAACGACAAGCCCGTTCGACCAGATCATCGCCCGCGCTTCCATACTTCGTTTTCTTCCGAAGGTGAATTCGGCATTCTGCTCAGCAAGATCTTCGATCCGGCCTCTAAAGCGAAGTTCACCTGGGTCGAGTGGGACACCATCCGCTCCCATCGCGCTGCCCGCATCGACTACTCCATCGACGTTGCACATTCCACGATGGAACTGACGAATTTCATCAAGGCCGTGGTGGCTTATCACGGCTCCGTGTATATCGATCCCGACGCGGGCACTGTCTGGCGAGTGACTAGCGCCACGACTGAGATACCGGAAGAGATGCAGATGACGAGCGTCAACACTGTGATCGATTATGAGCCGCGTCCAATCGAACAGCAGACGTATCTTTTACCCGTCAGCGCGGTGGTCGTTCTCGTTACCGATCGCGATAAGGTCCGAAACGAAATTGAGTTTCAGAACTATCGGAAATTCGGCGCCGAATCAACCATAACCTTCGGCCCTGAGTCCGCTCCGTCGCCCCACTAAGCCTGTAGGCGCTATTCTTGTTGCAAGCGTTAAATGGCTTACCTATTTCCTCGAGGCGTGTTGCTTCAACTCGCTCTCGTTTCCGGGCTCGCCGTAGCTGCAGATAACAACAATCCCGAGAATTTCAAGATTGAATTGACTGGCGCCGCCTGGCTAGTCAACTCGTCCGGCACCATTCAGTCAAATGGGACGCCTATTAACCTGGTCACCGACCTGGGCGCACAACAACAGCAGCCTACTTTCTACGGTCGTTTGGTTGTGAAGCCAGGCCGCAAGCATCGCATTGTGGTCGAGGGCACGCCGTTTCGCATCAGCGGATTTAATGTAGTCGATCGAACGATTGTCTATCACGGCCAGACGTTCAACGTCAGTCAGACGCTGCGCTCATCCGCCACGCTTGACTATTTATTCGTTGGCTATCAGTATGACGTCTTGAGCGGTCCAGTCGGCCATGTTGGATTTTCGGTTGGGGGCGCGTACGTCGGAACTACTGGCGTGATCAACGCTGTTGAAGCAGGCACTTCTGCGTCTACTTCCCAAACGATCGGCTTGCCGTTAGCGGGCGCTGAAGGGCGCGTCTTCCCGCTTCCGTCGCATAAATTTCTACAGGTGGAGGGCGGCATCCGCGGCATGGCCTTTGGCGGTTATGGCAGTTACTTAGAAGTGTCGGCAAGCGGTGGCCTGGCGCTTGGCCCATTCGCCTTGATGGCCGGGTATCGCCGCGTCAATGCCGATATTCACAGCAACAGCAGCACGAATCCGGAAGGCGTGGATGTGCATCTTGGTGGACCGATCTTCTCCGCGCAGTGGCGCTGGTAAATCTTAAACAGTTGATACAGCCAGGATCTGTCCCACCGCGCGTTGCGCTTCGCCGATGGACATGCGATGATCCATGATTCCGGAGAGGTCGGAATTGGCGAAGGCCACTCGTCCGTATGGAGAATGGCGCAGCACTTCACCCGGCGCGGCCTGGCCGTTTTCGCCGAAGAAGAAGCCCGGCTGCGGGCTGAGATAGGCATGTCCCCACCGGTTCAACACGATTCCCGCGATATCGCGCCGCGCGTCGAATCCGTAACGTCCGAACATCAGCTGGAACTGCTCACGAATACGCGCCTCGTACACCCGGAACGGAGTTGAAATCAGTTCCGTCCGCCCACGTACGGTCTGCGCCGCCAGCGTTTCTCCGGGATACGAAAAGAGAACCTTCAAATTCAGCACGGTGGGCGCGTCCGGGCTGATGATTGCGGGATCAGTACCGAAGGTCGCCACCTTGCGCATGGTGATATAGTTGCCGAAACCTTCAAACCATTGACACTCTGTTAGACCGATGTTGTAAAGGAAACGCCAGTTCCGCACGGCAACATTTGCCATGAGGCAGGGCGCCCGGTGGAACTGCGCGTACGCGGTCCTGCAGTTATCCGGCATGTCGTGCAAGATATGTTTTGCGGTCCAACTGCCACCCGCCATCACTACGCTTTTGGCTTTCACGCGATATAGCCTGCCATCTTTCGTGTAGTCGACATTCACCCAGGCGGCGCGCTGCGGATCGCCCGCGTGCGCCACCGCAACCACTGTGGCAGCCAAACGTATATTCGTCCGCTGCGCGGCGCCCCGATCAAGCGCTGCCAATCGGATGCGTCCACGGCAAATGCCTTGCATCGAAACTTTCCCCGAAATCGCATCAGGTATCAACTGCTTCACCAAATGCCGCGCTACTCCGGCATTGCCGCCCGGGAACATCTGCGCTCCCTTATCGTATTGCCATGGCAACAGCACATCTGCCGCATACTCAGCGTAGGCGGAAAGAGCATCAGCGCCCAAGCCCGAACCGCCACCCGCGATCGGCGAAAGAAAAGTGCGTGTGGTTGAGGGGCTCAGCCCATAGAGCTCAGTGAAATGCTGTTCGAGGGTGATGCTGTCCAAATGGCGCGAGGCCTCGTCTCCATGGGCCTTCGGCTGTGAGCTGTGAGTCGAAAATGGCTTGCGGTCCTGATCTCGCCTCCGCAAAAGCTCGTTCCGAGCCTGCTCGGAGATCGGCGCGCCTTCGAGCCGTTTTCCCCATGGGTCGGTCAGCCACAAGCCTTCCGCATGTCCAAACTTCGCGCCAAAGAAAAAGGCCGATGTCTTTCCGCCCGTCGGATAAGGCGCGGTTTCTACCGCCAGTTCCGGCTGAGGGCCGCTCCATTTTTGATAGGTGAAATTGTCCCACTTGACGCCGATCGAGTCGTAGAACGATTCGAGGAAGCTATTGGCCAGCGGAGGAAAGCAAGCCGCTGAGCCTTGATGGATTTCGAGCCGTTGGCCATCTACCTGAAACTCGTTCCGCTTCGCTTCACCGCCGAATATCGGGTGATTATCAAGTATCAGGCAGCGCTTGTTCTTCGCCTGGCGCTGGAAGAAAAGCGCAGCACTCAGCCCGCTGATGCCTCCACCAACCACCACGCAGTCGTATTCTTCGCCGGTCGAAATGGGCGCCAGCGGCTTGCCTTCGAAAGCTTTGTCCCGGATCTTGTGCCCGGCTGTCATCACTTCGTAGGTGTTGCCGTTCGAGTCGGCGTAATCACCGATTCCGCCGTAGCCGGTCCAGTCTTCTTCCGCGAGCAGTTGAATCGGAGCGGCGGACCCGAGCAGCAGCGTCCCCGCCGCCAGCAGCGTCGAATTTAGCCAATCCCGCCGCTCGATAGGGGCGTTCAGGCCCAGCGAATCGTCGCCGCGGGCCGCCGTGTCTTCTTTCATCAGGTGAGAGGTTCGTCACAATTGTGACATTTCCCATCTGCGAACATAAAAGTGTTGAAACTATTTGCGCCTTCCCCGCCGATTGGATGCGAGCCGTGCCAGGCCGGTCAGTCGCAGCATCGAAACTTCTGTGGTAGATCATCCTAAATTCCGGCGACCTACACGCGCCGGAATGGGCGGTAACCTTTCAACGCGCTGGCAGCGTGCTCCCGAAACGGCCAGGTTTCTCCGCCGCGCCGCGCCGGCTTTCTTACGCGAAATTTCGAAAGACTACAAGCGCGAAACCGCTCCCCCCACGCGGCATCCGCAGCCGCTACTCTGGCCTGCTCACGGTTTACGTGCGGCCTGGCTGGGGCACAGCACGGTTCTCTTGAATATCGACGGATTCACAATTCTTACCGATCCCGTCTTTAGCCTGCGCGTCGGCTTGAACTTCGGGCCCCTGACCTTGGGTATTAAGCGCCTGGTCGAAGTTGCTGCCGAGTTCAATGAACTGCCGCCGATCGACCTGCTGCTCCTGTCGCACGCGCACATGGACCACTTCGATATTCCCAGCCTGCGGCGTCTGGAAAATGAGCGGACCAATGTGATCACCGCGCAACGCACCTCTGATCTGCTGCGGGTCCGTCGCTACGCTCGCGTCCAGGAGCTTCGCTGGAACGAAGAAGTGACGGTGGGTCCCGCCAGCGTCAAGGCCTTTCAAGTGTCGCACTGGGGCGCCCGTATGCGTAGCGACGTCCATCGCGGTTTCAATGGCTACTTGCTGGAGATTGGGTCGCGCCGGATTCTATTCGGTGGCGATACCGCCTATACGGAGCACTTCAAAGCTCTGCGCTCAGCGCGACCGGTAGATTTGGCGATTATGCCTATCGGCGCTTATGATCCCTGGATCCATGTGCATTGCAATCCGGAGCAGGCTCTCGCCATGGCTAATGATGCGGGCGCTGAATACGTTCTCCCCGTTCACCATCAAACCTTTCAACTCAGCCGCGAACCGAGAAATGAACCGCTGGAGCGCCTTTTAGCCGCAGCCGGCAGCTCTCCGGATCGTGTTTGCGTTCGCGAGATTGGCGCCGAGTTTTCTCTATGAGTGTCGAGCCTTCAGTTGTGCGGTTCGGCCTGAGGAACGGTGTTGTTTTCTGCACTCGGGCCCGCTGCAGGCGCGGAGTTTGAATTCGGATTTTCGCGCGTTAAAAAAACCATGAAGGGGGTCACCTGAAACGGCAGCTTTTCTTTGGCGGAAGCGAGTGTCATATTCGGGTTCTTCAAAAGTTTCAACTGATCCGACCACGGATCAACCACCACCCGCGATCCGAGCGGCAAAGCCGAGATCTGGTTTTTGTCGCGCATCGCCAGTTCAGGCGCCTGGTCCATCAATCCAGACATCCGAAGATCCTTCTTGGTGTCCGACATCCGATTCCCCAGCAGCGGCTTTATCAAGTGCGGTACATCGTCGCTGCGCGTTGAAAGCATCCTTAGGAACAAGCCGATCCGTGGAAGCTTGTCTTTGTATGGTGAATTCTTCAGGATCAAGATGGCTTGTTTGTCGGCCTGGTCTTCTTCCACTCGCGTTCTGGCGATATTGATTCTTTTTAATGCCTCCGGATCGTCAAACAGTAGCCGGTCAGCAAAAGAATAGCGGGTGTCCATGGAGTGTGCCAGTACGACATGCGCCAGTTCGTGGGCCAAAACGGCTGCCAGCGAAGCCTCATCCGGTAACACATCAACTAACCCGCGGCTGATCAATATCACGTGATTGACCGCCACCGATTCGAGCGGTGTTGTCAACAGGATACGTGCATGTACCGGCGGATCCAGGTTGATATTATTTGTTACCTCAAGATTGTTTAGAACCGTATCGAGCACTTGATCGACATCGCCGCGCGGTGCAACCAAGCCCGCTTTCTGCAGCCGGTCCACCACGTTCTCTTCTGCTTGCTCTTCCCAACTCCGCTGCGACTGCACGGGCGAATAGCCATTCGGGGTCGCCTGGCTTTGATCTTTCACGTTTGGACTATCCACCGTCAATTCGGTAAAGGCCTCTTCGGCGCGATCCTTTGAGGTCTCGTAATCCCACAGCCGCGTTTGCGCGCGCATAGGAGATGTTCGTACCGGCCCAAATCGATAACCTTCTTCCTGCGCATAAATGTAAGTGGGCAGCCACATACCGCCCGCGTTGACGCGCCACGATTCGAAATGCGAATACTCGTTGTTCGGCGAAGGCACGTACCGGCCATTGAATCTCACAATGTTGTAGTTGTGATCTTCAATCCACATCCGTCCTTCGAAGCGCCCCTTACCGGAGCCTTTTTTGGGGATAAGATCTACGACGAAGCAGCGAACGTCGCCCAAGAACTCGCGCCGCACATACTCGAAGTCGTAATGCGCGCGGTCGAAGGCCGTCGAATCGAGAAACATCTCGTCCGCAAAGCCCCGTGGATAATACTGCGTGGTGAACAGCGAGGTGAATACATGAGGCAGCCGTTTGATGGTCGAGGGCTGCGGCAGAAATGAATCGTCCACCACACCGCTTGTGATATTTAACTTACCGAGGAAGTAGAAATCATGAGTGGGAATGAAGCCCAGGTCCGGATCCTTTTTGACTTCTTGTATGTAAGTCTCAATAACAGGCTCTTTCGCGCGCAACTTATCTACTAAGACATGTTCGCTATTGATCGCGCGATCCAGTACTTCTTCGAAGTTATGCGCCGGGTTCGAGTTTGACGTCCATAAAACCCGATTCATATCTTTTGACGGATCAATGGGAGCCTGTGATTGAGCCCCGGCCGGAGCTGGAGTCTGCGCAAACCCCTCGTTCGAAGCAAGCGTCAACAACAAAGCCAGATAGATGAAAGTACTAAGTGCTTTGAATCTGGGAAAAAGCATGTATTTTAAACTCAACGGACTCGACTTGTGTAGCTTATCAACTAAGTTCAAAGGTGATGTGGATCGTGGCATTGCTATCGACCGGCACGCCGTCGCGCGTAGCGGGGCGGAATCGCACCTGCAAGGCGGCGTGTTCAGCTGCCTCATCTAAACCATGGCCAAGCCCTTTCGCGACCCTTAAAATTCGAACCGATCCATTTGATTGGAACACGACATCCAGAGATACCTGTCCTTCCAACTTAAGGTTTCGGGCTTCGGCCGTGTAGACAGGTTTTGGTTTGGACAGGATTTCGACTGGTGTCATTGCAGGCTGCACTGGTTTGGCGCGCGCTGCCGCAACTGGTTGATTGGTAACTGGCGCCTGACCGAATGCGCCAGTTCTAACAGGACCGGCAGTCCCCCTTGACCCGGCAGCAACGGCGGTCCCGTCACCAAAGCCTGCCTGATGAACCTCGCCACGCGAGTTATGTCCATTTCCGTTTCCTGCGTTGGATTGGGCAGCCGTGCCTCCATCGCCAAAGACGGTTTGCCGAATGCCACCGGCTGCGCTTTGTCCACCGCCGCCCGTTTTGCCGGATCCTTGTGGCAGATCGAAGGAACCTACTTTCGCCATAGTCGTGGCGGATGTCTGGGCATGATTCGTCGGCGGGACGCCATTTGGATCTCCGAAGCCGCCCAGTTCCACTTCTTTCGGCTTATGCTGCGCCGTTGCCGCATTGGCCGATTCAAAGTTGCCCATGCGCACCTCTGGTTTCGGGGGCGCGGGCCTCGGCGCCGGCTTCACCGGTAATAGATTCGGCGCAAGCATCTCCTTGGTAACCGGTGGTTCGATACGGGGTGCGGCGGCTATTGTTCGGTCCGGGGTGGGAACCGGCTTTAGCTCAGGCCGGGTCGGCTGAGCGAGTGGCAGAGGCTTCGGTCTCACCGCGGGCCGCGGTATTTCCGGTCTGGCAATTGGCGGCACCTGCACGGGTGTGGGTATTACTTTTGGGTGATAAGCAGGAATCTCCGGCGCAACCAGCTTGACGCTCTCGCTTTCTTCCCGTTGCTGCTCAGCTTGCTGCTGGATGACGGGCACCGCGATCAACAACGAGGCAAGAATAACCAATCCGTGCATCAACCAGCTCGTAAGCTGGCTTTTCCAACTCGTGGCCGGGAGATGTACAGTGGTGAAAAGACTTTGACTCAGAACAGGTTTGTTGCTTTTGTTCTCTGAACCCATAATCGGCTCTAGTTCATCCTCCCATGGTTGGCGGCCGAGCCTTACCTGGCCACCTTATCAGTTAGAGGTCTGAGCCTGGTCCTTCACGTACACACGGATTTGCAGTAAGCACCTACCCCCTTAGCCTACCGCAATTTTATCTCTTTCTAATTAGCTGGGCCCCTCAAAGCAAGATGAAAATTTCTGCATCAACTGAATGTCAATCTTTCCCGAAACACCGGTAACAGCCTCAATTCATTTGCTCAGCGGCATTTGCCGGGTTAGCTATACTCGATGAGATACGGCACTCGCTGGAGTGGCGGAATTGGCAGACGCACCGGACTCAAAATCCGGCGTTCTTCACTGAACGTGTGGGTTCAACCCCCACCTCCAGCACCAAACGCTCGACCAAATCGGCGAACGCGTCATCGGAAACCGCTACTCAACGCGTAGAGCTCGGTTGGGATCCACCGTTACTGCCCGCCGGACCGGCCCCGAGGCAGCCACCAGCCCGGTAAAGATCATAACGATCAGGACCGTGGCGAAGCTTAGCGGATCAGCCGGTTTGAGACCCGGGACCAGAAACATGGCTAAGGGCTTTGTAAGGAGGAGTGCGGTAAACAGGCCGATTGCCGATCCGGTAAGCATCAGTTTTACGGCATCGTGCAGAACCATCCGGGAAATATTCCCTCGCGTGGCGCCTATTGCCATCCGTATGCCGATTCCGCGCGTGCGTTGAGCAACCGCATACGCCATCACCCCATATAGCCCGATAGTCGCAAGCAAGAGACCAAGCACCCCTATCGAGCCGAGCAGGACGGCCCCAATCTTGCTAGGAAGAAAAGCGAAACCGATACTCGAATACATAGTTTCGACTTCCGCTCCGGCCATCGGTTCGATTCGGTGGAGTGCGCGTCGAAGGGGATCAAGTTGCAAGGCGGGTGGGATAGCCGAGCGGGCGACGAACTGGATGTCCTGTTGATCGTTCTCGATCTGGGTTAACGGTTCGTAGAGTTGCGCTTGCGGCGTTTCACCAATCGTGATGGTTTTCGTGCCCTCGACCACACCGACAATGCGATAGGGAGCGTCGTGGTCAGCACCCCACTGGATCACGGTTCCAAGCGGCTGCCTTTGGCCGAGATAGCGTTCGACAAAAACCCGGTTTACGATGACGACCTTACCGCCATGTTCGATCGCGCGGAAAGTACTCCCCGCATAGAAATGGATGTCCATCACACGAAAGAAGGAAGGCGTAACGGCATTCCATTTGAAATAAGCATGCCGCTGCTGACCGTTATCGGGAAAGCTGAGTGTTGAGCCAAAAGCTACATTGCCGTTGAACGGAATTACTCTGGCTGCCGCTACCGCTTCTATGCCGGGAATGCCGGCGAGCTCGCGCAGAGTCTCGTTTATAAAGTTCGACTTCTGCCGGGCCGTGCTGTAACTGCTGGGCGGCAGATTGACCTCCGCGCGCAGTGTGTGGCGCACGTCAAATCCGGGACTAATAGCATTGGCGCTCACCAAATTTCGCAGAAAGAGAAATCCAGTGATGAGGACGATCACCGAGGTGGCAATCTGCGCGATGACCAGAGCGCTTTGGACACGTGACCGCCTGTCACGCGCCAAGTCAGAGGTGATGGATGCTCTCAGGGATTGCCAGGCGGGCAGTACTCCACAAACAATCGTGGCGAGCAGAGTAAGCAAAACAGAATAAACCAGAACTCGCCAGTCAGGTGTGATCTGGAGATGAATCGGGACGGGAAACGGGAGATCGATCCGGGCTAGCAGGGTTGCGGTGGCACGCGAGAGCAGTAAACCCAGTGCGCCGCCAAGGAGAGCTAACAACGCGCTTTCAGCCAGAAATTGCTGCAACAAACGGGCGCGGCTGACGCCCAAGGCGAGGCGAATAGCGATTTCAGTACGGCGCGCCGAACCGCGTGCGATCAGCAGAGTTGCAACGTTGATGCAGGCAATCAGCAGGACCAGACCGACAATGAGCAGCAGAACTGCAAAGAAGATGCCGATCGGCGCCAACTCGGGAACATCGCCGGATGCAAAACGGCCGAAGCCGCCGACTGGCCAGACGCTGATGCCCGTAGCGTATTTCGTCGGACCCGAGGCAGGCATGGCAGCATCCATGCGTCTGGCAATCGCGTTAAGGCCGGCGCGGGCTGCTCGAAGCGACATGCCCGGCCTTAGGCGCGCATAGATTTGAAGAGTTGTGGTGTCGAGCCAGCGCGGCAGGTAAATACCTGGCGAAAAGCCCACACCCAGCAGAGTGCGATGATGCTCGGGAAGAATGCCGACCACCGTGCAAGCGCGTCCGTCGAGATTGATTGCCCGGCCTAAAATGGACGAATCGCCGTGAAAGTATTTCTGCCAGAAGCGATAGCTCAGTACGGCGACTTCTGTGGGGTCTTTAGGAATGATGCCGCGCCCGTAAAGCACCGGCACGCCTAGCATGGTGAAATAATTTTTCGTCGTGTAGACTGCAAACGCACGATGCGTCTCCGTGCCGTCGTTGAAATTGGTGAATGCCTCCACATTCTCGCCGGCCACGTCCTGAAACAGGCCGCTACGGCGCAAAAAATTGAGAGCTTCCTCCGGCGAGTTGCTGTTTCCACCCAGCCGGATGGAGACAAGCGAGCCGGGATCGCGCACCGACGGCTGGCTGAAGAGTAATTCAAGACCAAGAGAGAACATCGCCGCATTGACGCCAATGCCCAAGCCCAGCGACAGGAGCGCCGTTGCAACGAGGCCCGGACTGCGGCGAAATCCGCGGGCGGCGTAGACCACATCTCGGCATAGATTCTCAATGAAGTTGAAACGCCAGAGGTCGAAGGATTGTTCCTTTATGAGGCCCGGGTTGCCGAGAGGAATCCGATTTCCGTGCTGCCCGGACATTTCGCGGTGAAAGGCGAGTTCGGTTTCCAGATCCCGCTGCAAACGGCGGCGGCGCCAGAGTTTAAGTAAGAATTGGCGCATCCTCTCGTTACTTCCTATGACGATCTTTGGGAAGTATGGCGCTTATTGCCAGAGATTGTCAAGAGGTCCGGCTGCGGAAAGCCGCGCGGGTCCTATTGTGTGCCCATTTCTCTAGTGTTATGCTTCCTATGGCTAGCCAATACGGAAGGAGATGTATGAGACGGTTGCGGGCGTGGGTTTTGCGATGTCGCGGACTTATACGGCGAGAGCAGCGTGAGCGAGAGCTAGCCGACGAGATAGCCAGCCATCTCGCGATGCACATTGACGACAATTTGCGCGCCGGCATGGAGCCCGGACAGGCCAGGCGGGAAGCAAATCTAAAACTGGGCGGCGTGGAATCGTCCAAAGAGGCATACCGCCAACGCAGTACCGTGCCATGGCTCGAAAATTTTCTGCAGGATGCACGCTTTGGGATGCGCCAGTTGCGAAAGAACTCGGGCTTTGCGTTTACGGCGATGTTGATGCTGGCGTTGGGCATGGCGGCAAGCGTGGCGATTTTTGCCTTTGTGGATGCTGCGCTAATTAAGCCGCTGCCTTACCGGAATCCTGGACAGCTGGTTGGGTTGTTCGAGAGTGTCCGGTTGTGTCCGAAATGCTATCTCTCGTATCCGGACTACCTGGACTGGAAGCAACGCAATAAAGTTTTTAGCGCAATCGAAGTGTACGACGCCAGTGGGTTCATACTGCGAGGGCGGGAGGGCGCAGAGCAGGTACAAGGGGCGAGAGTGACCGCGAGCTTTTTTCGGACGCTAGGCGTAACTCCAATGTTTGGGCGGAATTTTCGCGCGTCAGAGGACACGGTGCGCGCGCCGAGGACCGTGCTATTGAGCTACGCGGCCTGGCAGAAGCGCTACGGCGGAAAGCCCGACGTGCTAGGACAAACGGTTACCCTCAACGGCGATCCGTATACCGTGATCGGAGTGCTGCCGCCGGGTTTTCAGTTTGCTCCGGCGGGAACCGCTGAGTTTTGGACAGCGTTGCATGCAACCGGTTTTTGTGATCAGCATCGGTACTGTCACGCTTTGCTCGGAGTGGCGCGTTTAAAGGATGGCGTGTCCATACAGTCGGCCGCTGCGGACGTAAAGTCAATTGCGCGGCAGTTGGAAAAGGAATATCCGGATTCAAATCGCGGGCAGATGGCAAATTTGGTGCCGCTCACGGACGTGATCGTGGGCGATATACGCCCGGTGCTGCTCGTGCTGCAGAGTGGGGCCGGATTGCTGCTGTTGATCGCGGGCGTAAACGTAGGGGGCCTGTTACTGGTGCGTACGGAAGGGCGGCGGCGCGAGATGGCGGTGCGCAGTGCCTTGGGCGGATCGACGCGGCGGCTGTTTGCGCAGTTCGTGACGGAGGGATGTCTGTTGGTCGCGTTCGGGTCGGTAATGGGCGTGCTTGCGGCTTATGGCATCGTCCAACTCCTCGCGAAGTTGATTCCGGAAGACGTGCGGGCGGGAATGCCCTACTTGAACGGTTTGGGATTGCGTGCGCCGGTATTGGGCTTTGCCGGTTCAGTAGCACTGAGTATGGCAGTGCTCTTCTCGTTCGTTCCGAGGTTGCGCTTGTCGTTAGCGGAGATGCGGGCTGGCCTTGCGGACGGTAGCCGGGGCTCGGCGGGAACGGTGTGGCGGCGCTTCGGTTCGAAGTTTGTCGCGTTGGAACTCGGGATGGCGATGGTGCTGCTGGTGGGTGCGGGGCTGCTCGGACAAAGTCTTTATCGATTACTGCAAGTAGATCTTGGATTCCGGCCGGAACAGTTGGCGACGTTAACTTTGGCTGCGCCGGATAAAAGCTACGGTCAGAAGGAACAGAGCGTGGTGCTTGGGCGGAAGATCATGAGCCGAGTGGCGAGGCAGCCAGGCGTAGAATCCGTGGGGCTTTCGAGCACGCTGCCCTTGCATGGTGCTTACACGTTTTGGATCAGAGTAATGGGGCGGCCTTACAACGGCGAACATAACGAAGTGAACAAACGCAAGGTGAGCAGCGGTTATTTCGGAGCGCTCGAGGCCACCTTGTGGCGAGGGCGCTGGTTCGGGGCGATGGACGACGCGTCGAAGCCCCCCGTGGTAATCATCAATCGGGCTTTGGCGAGTAAATATTTTCCGGGCGAAGATCCAATCGGAAAACAGATCGCTTACGCCCTGTCGGCCCCAGCAGAGCCGATGGAAATCATCGGAGTCATAAACGATATCAAAGAAGAGCCGCTGGATAACGAAGTATTTCCTACGGTGTATGTGCCCTTCGAGCAGGATCCGACGGATTATTTCTCGCTGGTGGTGCGAACGCGGCAGGCAAACGAACAGCGGATTTTTCCTGCGTTAGTCGCGGCCATTCACGGAATCGATCCCGGCATCGCTGTGTTTGACGAGAAAAGTATGACCCACCGGATCAACGAATCCCAGGCCGCGTATCTTCACCGTTGTTCGGCATGGCTGGTGGGAGGATTTGCGTTGCTGGCTTTGCTGCTGGGGGTGATTGGGCTCTATGGAGTGATCGCGTATTCGGTAAGCCAGAGGACGCGGGAAATTGGCGTCCGCATGGCACTGGGGGCGGAGCGCAGTGCGGTCTACGAGCTCATCTTGCGAGAGGCGGCGTGGTTGATAGGCAGCGGAATTGTGGCCGGGGCACTGTGCTCGATAGCTGCCGCGGCTTCAAT
>DATAYL010000286.1:0-3880 GCA_036272575.1 Bryobacteraceae bacterium
AACATCCTAAAGAGGCACCACGGATCGATTCGAGTAAAGAGCAGTACCACTCCCGGAAAGAGCTGGACCGTGTTTCGCGTCATCCTTCCATACCGACAGGATTAGGAGAACAATCCGCTCAAGCCGGAAGTGTGAATACGAGCATCTCCAAGCAATCAAGTGGCAGTCGGTAGTCCGTACGTCTTCCAGACTAAATTATCTTTTTGTCCATCGATACGAATGCCAGCGTCGGTTGGTGATAAATCGCCAAATCGCTCATTCAAAGTTTTTTAGCCCGTTGAGGAGCCTTTCTTGGTTGCGGGAGGATCACCGCCAAAACCTGACCTTACTCATTTTTGGGTTGGGGAAGGTTAGGTGACAAACCACCCGGAACCCTGTCAATGAGTGACTCGTCCTGAATGCGTCAGTCCAGAATCCAACTGTCGAATTTCAGGGGACGCGATGAAGAAGGCAAAGCACGAGCGGTTAAGGACCTTGCGGTTATAGGTGTTGCATCAGTGGGCGAGAGTATCTTTTCTGCACGTCCCAGCGTCACGCTGTAGAAAAGGTACTGCCGGTGTGGCTTGATGCAGCAAACTCACTATCTACACCAGCAATGATCGCGTGCAACGCACCGGGGGTGAATCGAGAGTGGGCGCGCTGCAGTACCTCGGTTCCCTTGGCGATGACATCCATCACGGTCTTGCGTCCCGCCAACCGGCTGGCCAGCAGTGCGTCTAGCCATAGCGTGTACGCCTCGGCTGGGTCGGGGTCGACATCGGCGAGCGCAGCGAGGCTCAGCGCCTTTGTGCGCATCGTCGCTTCGGATTCTTTCAGCGCATCTATCGCGCTCGGTTTACCCTCAATCGCTGCCAATTGCAGCATCTTCTCAATGAAACCCTCATCGACTTCAACTGTGGAGTCGAAGCTCACCCATCCGCCCCATAATGTAGGCAATCTACCCCCAGGAAAGATAAAACGTCCACCACGGCCACACCTTCCTGGTTGAACCCGGCTCGCTCTTCCCCGAACGGCGTTCAGCACAAACGACCGGTTTCGACCGGGGGTTCGTCTAAGGATGCATCCGTGCCAGGAGAGCGGAATAGCGTGGTTCATGGCGGACTGAATCGAGGAGTGGGTCAACGCGGACAAAAGCCATGTTGAAGCAGTGGCTATTCAAGGCCTGTTGAAATGAGTCGAAGGCATGGTCTAGTTCATTGAGGCGAAGATCATCAACTCCGACCTGGTAGCCGGTGCAAGGGTGCGCCCTGGTAGTGAGGAGAGCGCGGGTGCGCGCGCGCCAGTAAGACTGCCATCCGTGCTGCTTATAGATGGCAAGCAGAGTGGCGGTTTCAAGTTGCGGCTGTCGGTCGTGCAGCGCTCTAAGGTCGTGCTGCACGGCCTCGTCATGGTCACCTTTCTGCTCATAGATGAGACTCATGTAGTTGTCGACCGAGGCGGATAGTCGTTCCATTTCGGAGGCGCGCTGTAGTTGAGCAAGTGCGGCATCGTAGTGACGGTCGTAGTAAAGAGCTACGCCCAGCCGAAGGTTGACCACAAAGGATAATGGGTCGAGCTGAAGTGCGCGGCGCATGTGCGTGACAGCATCCTGCGGCCGGCCTATGGCGTCGAGGTAAACAGCGTACTTAAACTCGGCAAGGGAGTCGCTGGAATTGAGGGAGATGCCGCGCATGAGGTTCTCTTCCGCCGCATCCCAGTCCCACTCGTAGATGGTTTGAACGCTACCGACTGCCGTGTAGGCCTCACCGTTTTGGGGGTCGAGCTGGATGGCCCGTCGGGCAGCGGCGAGTGCTTTGGGCATGAGCTGTTCGGGCGTGCCTATGTTGTAGGTGGTGGCGGCATCGAGCGCGGAGGCGTAGCCGGCCTGGGCGGAAGCGTAGTCGGGGTCGAGGGCCACGGCCTGCTTGAAATACTCAAGGCTGTGAAAGTAGTCCTGCTTATTAAAAAAGTAGCGGCCTCGCAGGTAGGCGTCATGGGCGGCTGGATCGACCGGCGCGTGCTGCGAAGAGGGGGTGAGGACGAAGCTGGCCTGGCTGGCGATCTGCTGGGCGACGCTGTCCTGTAGGGAGAGTACATCGGCGGCGGAGCCTTCAAAGGATTGAGCCCAGAGGTGCCGATCAGTACGGGCGTCGATGAGCTGAGCGGTGATGCGGATGCGGTTGCCAGAGCGCACGATGGAACCCTCGACGATGGCGTCGACGCCGAGCTGGCGGGCGATATTGGGGAGTGGACGGCTGGAATCTTTGTGCGCCATAACAGATGTGCGTGAAACGACGCGAAGATTTGGTATACGGGCGAGCTCCGTGATGAGCTCGTCTGTCATGCCGTCTGCGAAGTACTCCTCGCCCGGATCGCCGGAGAGATTCTGGAGAGGCAGCACGGCAATCGAGCCGATGGCGGCATGACCGTCCCAGGCCAGGAGGCGGGTAGCCAGCGGATGGCGCCCGAGGGTGAGTGCAGCCACGCCGACAAGGACGAAGACGCACGCGGAGGCGATCAGCCAATGTCTGTAGCCAGGCTTGGCAGCCGACGAGACGGTCGGCGCGGCCGGAGACTCCGGCAGGGTTGCCGACTCGGACACAGCAGGAGAAGGCTCTATTGGAAGATCAGGAGATTGGATTTGCTCGGTGACTTCCGGCTCGATCGCGGTGACGGTTGCGACAAATCGGTATCCGGAGCCGGAGAGTGTCTGTACAAACCTCGGCAGGTCGGGGCGGTCACCCAGGGTCTGGCGAATCTTGCGGATTGCCGTGTTGATTCCGTGCTCGATGTCGACGAAGACTTCTTGCTCCCAGAGGAGCCGGGCGATCTCGTCTCTGGTGACAGCCTGTCCGTGTTTGGTGACCAGCAAGACGAGGAGCTCAAGCGGCTTGCGCTCAAGCTTGAGCCTGCGGCCGTTGCGGGAGAGTTCAAACTTGCCACAATCCAAGCAGAACTCACCGAATTGGTAGACGCCAACGGCCAACCGCGTTCTCCCGGGAAACAAGACTTAGCATCGGTGAAATTCGGGTACGTCCTTCTCCTTTCATTTTAACAACTTAGACCTTCATCTTTCTTCACCTTCGAATTTACCTTCCTCCATTGTTCGCGGATGTGGATTTGCGTTGTATGCAGGGCAGGCCGGCATCCCGGCATTGGAGAAAATGATGAAATCAACAAATACGCGAATCCTTCTAGTGTTGTGTGCACTGGCTTTTGCCACCCTAGGCGTTCCTAATGCCCATGCCGGCTGCGGCCAGTATCGTCCGGCTTCATTCAACGCCAGTCCGCAACATCCTCTCGGTGCGCCGAACCTGTTGAGGGCGTCATTCGTCGACGATGATAAAGATAGAGACGATGCGGACGAACACACGATGGTCGGGACCTGGAAGGAGCACTGGATCTCCGAAGGCAGTGAGGGAATTCCGGACGGCACTGAGATAGACGCCGGTTACGCTCAGTGGCACAGCGACCATACCGAGATGAATATATCTGGTCTACGAGCCCCATTGACTGGCGACGTTTGCATGGGGGAATGGAAGCAAATCGGCGAGCGGCAGTACCAGATGAACCACTTTGGAATTTCATACGATCCCACAGGGCAACACCTGGTCGGGGTGGCCCACATTCAGCAATGGCTGACTCTTGCAGGAAACGGAAAGGCCACCTCGGGCCGGTTCACGATCGATCAGTTTGACGAGGCGGGCAACCTGCTTGCTCACGTTCAAGGCAAGATCATCGGAAGCCGGGTGACGATGGATACGGGATTTGAAAAAGTCGAGTAACTTTGTGCCTGATTGAATGACGCAGGACTCGCTAAGCTCTGACCGGATCTGAGCGAGACCTGCGTTCGCCGCCGGGTGAGGGGGCGGGATCCCAAATCCTGCAATGGCAGCGTTCG
>DATAYL010000287.1:0-8410 GCA_036272575.1 Bryobacteraceae bacterium
GACCGAAACCGTCACGCTTTTAACCGTCGCGCTGGTGTTCAGTGCCCATCCCGAGAAGGTGGCCCGGCCCTGGAAGGTTCCTCCCTTTGATCCCGGATTGTCGATGTTAACTACGGTCGGGATTGAGCCGCCATAGTTAGCGGATACGAAGGATTGAGCCGAAGTGAGACGGGATCCGTTTGCATCTGTCGCCGTAATTTGCAGATTATGCGTGCCATCCGCAAACTGAGTGGTATCGAGTATATAGTCGTAGCCGACGTTGGCTCCGACCGCGCAGGTGGGAGTCGAAGCGTGATGCGCGCAAACATCGGGCCGGCTTATGCCGTAGTTTGCACTACCCATAACCACACCGTCCACTGAAACTTGCACTTGGGTAATGAGGGTAGCGCTATCCACTACCCAACCCGCAACTGTGGTGCTACCGGATAACTTAGGACTGCCACTGTTTGGCGAATCTATGTCAATGGTGATGACACTGCTGCCGACCGGAATCTGGTTTGGATTCGAATTTGCCGGTCCAACAGGTATGGTGACAGTGTTACTGATGAACGCATTTTGCGCAATATAGAGCGGGGTAGCCGTATTAGTGGCCTGACCCTGCGGCACAATCATTTGTACTTGGTAGATACCGTAGGACCCAGGCGCCAGTCCGGCGCTTACAATCTGGGCGGTGGCGCTTCCCAAGGTCGCGCTTACGGTGTTCGTAGCGCTATTGATCGGATATCCCGTATACGGCTGACCAGTTGCGACGTTAGATATAACGGTTCCGGTCAGGTTACTAACTTGCCCGAGTCCGGCCGTAGATAGAACAATCGTCTCGCCGGGAGCAGCGGGATTGGTGTTTGTGACAGGAGTTCCACTGACCACATTGCAGCAAGTAGCATCCGTATAAGGGGTAAGCGTCATATTTGTGGAGTTGCTACTGCTCGCTGAAACAGCGATTCCATTGCCGGCAGCCCCGCTCTGGCGAGCAACTAGCACCACACGATTGAAGGCGCCACCCTGTTGCGCGGTTACGTAAGGATCAGGAGCACTATTGATGACCTGAGCCATATTCTGGGTGATGCTGGTGAGAGTATCGCCACTTTGCTCCGTGTAACTGTGCGCAGTACCCGCAACGGTAATGGTGAGCACGTCTCCGGCGTTAACGGTACCCGTGAAATCGATCACCGCCTGCGGATTACCCGGTTGATGGAAGACGCCAGTCGCGGGCCACGGCCGCACTTGTCCTGGTGCAATGGGAGCGTCGAAAATTCCCGGATTGGCCGGGGCTATATAGATCGGGGTTGCGTTTGTAACAGTGACGCTGCCGTCACTGTGGGTCGTGCGAACAAATATACTCGTGCTGTTCCTGCCGGCAAGACCGTAAGGAATTTGCGAAATGACCTGGGTAGCGGATGCGCTATAAACCGGAGTTGCGACGCCGTCCATAAACACCTGTGTGCCGCCGAGCGATGTCGGAATAGTTCCCGTCAAGGCAGCGACTGCCGGTTGACCCGTCGGCTGGTCGGAAAGATTGGTGCCATTGATTTCGACCAACATGCCTGGCGCGCCAGTAGCCGCCGTACCAGCTGTTAAGTAGCCATTGCCGGAGGCTGTAACAATCAGATCGGTCGCATTCGACGTGGTCACCGAGAATGCGATGGTGTCATACCCCGGATTGATCGCCCGCGAACTCAAATAAAGGGAGCCGGTGCCGGCGCCGGCAAAAGTGGCAATGGCATTCGCATCGCCGCTGCCGGCATTTACCAGGCTGACCAGACCCTGCGCGATCGTATCGTTGGTGTCGGTGCTCTTTACCGTGTACGTGTAGGTATTGGAGCCTAAGGTGAGTGCCACGGTATCACTCGCGACGATGGCGGTGTTCGTGATCGTCACGATGCCTTCCTGGCGGATGACTTCGCTGGCCCAATTCACAACCGAATTATCAGGCAACGATGAATTGGCCGGAGTAAAAACCAAAACCCGATTGTTGGTTGCGTCAGCCACATAGAGATTGGTTCCGTCGAAAGCCAGCGAAGTCGGAGTGGGCGTTACATCTACCGCACTCGTATTATCGAGCGTCGTACTCGCAAAAAGAGCTGCTTGTGAACTATCCTGATTGGTCAGGAAATCCGGCTGACCTAATACCTGGTCGGCCGGCGCGGCATTTTGCGTAGGGATCGTGTTATAGATCAGGACGCGATCGTTCCCTCCGTCGGCAATGAATAAGCGAGTGCCATCGGAAAGAGCAAAGCGGGGGAAATTCATATTCGAGGCGCAGACCGCCTGAGCACCGGTATTCAGACAAATATTCGGATTATTTGAGATAGCGGTGGTCATGTCGGGCTGACCGACCACTACGTCCGCATTTTGACCGTTGCTTGAGGGAATGCTATTCCAAATCAGGACGCGATTAAAACCCAGATCAGCGACATAAAGATGGGAGGCATCGGCGGTCACCGAAACCGGACTGCAAAGCTCGTTGGCCGCTGTCGTTAAGTTCGCGCTGGGGTTTGTGGGATTGCAGGCCGACTGGGTGCCGTTGTTGAAGTTTGACTGGCCCAGGACCACGTCGGCTGGCTGGTTGTTGGTAGTCGGGATGCTATTCCAGATCAGAACCCGGTAGTCTTGGGTATCCGCGACGAAAAACTTTCCATTCTGAAACCATACGCCTTCGGGCCCACGCAGCGAGCTGGCGGTAGGCGGACTCGTAACCGTAGAGTGGGTGAAATCTGTTTGACCCAGCACAAGATCGGCAGCCTGGTTCATTGTTGTCGGAACAGAATTCCAGATCAACACTCGATTGTTGTCGGTATCCGCGACCGCCACGTGCTTGCCATCGGTAGCAACCGCAGTTGGAGTTTGCATATTAGGCTGTGTTGGATCGTTGTTCAGCCCGATATTGAAGGCGTCGGGATTGGCGCTGCTGGCTGCCTGACTGGCCGTGAATCCGGGTTGCCCCAGCTGATTGTAAGCAGGAAAGGCGCATACGTTGCACGAAAAGGTTGAATAGGAATACGCGTTCGTCAAATCCGCGGTAGGCGCAGGAATCTGATTCGTGTTGAACATCACCACGCGATTGTCCTGTGACAATACGCCCAACTTATTGGAGTCGGCAACGTATAATGTGCCGTTCGCCCAGGCGATACCACTCAGACCTCCCAGAATCTGCTGGTTGGGAATGGTCTGCGCGGTGCCAGGAGTGGCTCCGCCAAAAGTGAAGGTGTATTGACCGAATTCTGCACGAGCGGCCTGGCCATTGGTGAAACTTTGCGCCTGCAGGCTGATCGCGGCAGAGAACAGGAAACAAACAGAAATGTACTTTCTCAAACTATAAAGCCCCAAAGCAAATGAGTACAGCCAGGCAAACAACGCCAACGCATCTTGAACAGGAAGTGAACTTCCGAAGAGGGATGCCTAGAGCGAAAAAGCCGCCAAGCTAGCTCAGTATATCAGCGGGTTTGACGTGGACTTAAGACGTGTGGTTCCGGTGTTGTGAAAAGATTTGCGGGCCACGAGAGTGGAAGAGAACCACGTACAATGATGGTCGATGCCGCTGTTAGACCGGGTGCAAAAAGATATCGTGGACGCCATGAAGGCCAAGGACGAGAATCGTCTGAGCGCTCTTCGCATGGTGAAAGCGGCTCTCAAAAAGCAAGAGGTGGACAGCATGAAACCGCTAACGGAGGCATCGGAGATGCAGATCATGAACACTCTGCTGAAGCAGCGGCGAGAATCCATTGAGATGTTCCGCAAGGGCGGCCGCGAAGAACTGGCATCCAAAGAAGAAGCTGAGATCGCCATTCTGGAACGCTATCTGCCTTCAGCGCCGTCTGATTCCGAACTGGAAGAAGCCGTGCAAGCCGCCATCATTGAAACTGGTGCCAATTCTGCCAAACAGATGGGAGCAGTCATGAAGGCGGCCCAAGCCCGCTTAGCTGGAAAGCGTGTTGATGGGAAGGCTTTGAGCGAACTGGTGAAGCAAAAACTGGGCTAGTTTCTGTACTGGCGTCGCCCGCATTCTTCTTTTATTCGCCTTGGCCGATTCTGCCGGGCCTTACTCCTCTGTATGAGCTCGCACAAGTCCGGTTAGCACTGACCAGTGTAAATTGAATAAACCTTGCATGAAGAGACGTGTCTTCTTAAGCTCTGCCAGTGCTGTGCTCTCCCATACGCTGGCCGCCGAGGCTCAGGAACAATCAGCGCCCGGCGTAAACAACTCTTCGTTTCGCCTGCAAGAAGCAACCCTGGTCTCTCTGCAAGACGAAATGAAGCGCGGCAGTCTGACGGCGGAAGCAGCAACGAGCCTGTATCTGGAGCGCATCGATCAGTTGGACCGCAAAGGACCAGCCTTGCATGCAGTCATCGAAATCAATCCAGAAGCATTAAGCATCGCGCGCAGTCTTGATGAGGAACGGAAAACCAGAGGTCCGCGCGGACCGCTGCACGGGCTACCCGTACTTCTGAAAGACAATATCGATACGGCAGACAGGATGCAGACGACCGCCGGCTCGCTGGCGTTGCTTGGTAAACCTGCTCCGCAGGATGCGACAATTGCCGCGAAGTTGCGGGCCGCCGGGGCAGTGCTGCTTGGAAAAACCAATTTAAGCGAATGGGCGAACTTCCGCTCCACTCATTCCACGAGCGGATGGAGTGGCCGCGGCGGCCAAACCAAAAACCCCTACGCACTTGATCGTAATCCCTGCGGGTCCAGTTCTGGCTCCGGCGCTGCCATCACTTCGAACCTGGCCGCCGCCGCGATTGGCACGGAAACAGATGGGTCGATCATTTGCCCCTCTGCTATGTGCGGTATTGTTGGCATCAAGCCCACACTGGGTCTCATTAGCCGCTTCGGCGTGATCCCGATCGCGCACAGCCAAGATACCGGTGGTCCGATGGCGCGTTCAGTGCGGGACGCCGCCATTTTGTTGGGGGTGTTGGCCGGTCCGGATTCCAGAGACCCCGCCACTGAGAACGCTTCTGTCAACGGATATTCAGATTACACGCGCTTTCTGAATCCCGATGGATTACGCGGCATGCGACTGGGAGTGGCGCGACAATACTTCACTATTAGTCCGTCTGTTTCCGCCGTCATCGATGAATCGATTGCTCTCATGCGCCGCGCTGGAGCGATCATCATCGACGCGGTCGAGTTTCCAAAATTCGAGGCGTGGCGTGACACTGAGACCGAGGTTTTGCTCTACGAATTTAAGGCCGATCTAAACCGTTATTTATCCGCGCGAGGAGCAGCCGTGAAGTCGCTCGCCGATTGCATTGCCTTCAATCGCGCACATCGCGAGCAGGAGATGCCTTACTTTGAACAGGAGTTGATGGAACAGGCTCAGGAGAAAGGACCACTGACCGAGAAAGATTATTTGAGCGCGCTCGACAAAAATCATCACCTAACGCGCAAGGATGGCATTGACGGTCTGGTGAAGAAATTCAAGCTGGATGCGATTGTGGGGCCCACAGCGGGACCGGCGTGGACTACCGATTGGATCAATGGGGATCGGGTAGATAGCGGGTGCGCTTCGCCTCCAGCCGTCGCTGGCTACCCTCATATCACTGTTCCCGCGGGCTTCGTTTTCGGACTGCCGATCGGGATCTCCTTTTTTGGACCGGCCTGGTCTGAACCGGCCCTACTTAAGGCCGCTTACGCCTTCGAGCAGATGCGTCATGCGCGGAAGCAACCGCAGTTCCGCCCGACCGTGAATTTCTCTGCGTAAAGACGCCGCGAATCCGCATCCACAAGTTACAAGAAGATGGCACAGAGACATAAAGTTGTGATTGTAGGTGGCGGATTCGGCGGATTGTATGCGGCACAGTCGTTAAAGCATGCCGATGCCGATGTAACTATCATCGATAAACGCAACTTCCACCTGTTCCAACCCCTGCTTTACCAGGTGGCGACGGGCTCTCTCTCTCCGGGAGAGATTTCCGCTCCCATTCGCTCGGTATTGAGTAAACAGAAGAATACACGCGTTCTGCTTGGGGAGGCAATCGATCTCGATCCCCACGCGCGGAGAGTGATTTTGCGCGATGGCGAACAAATTGATTACGATTCGCTCATCGTAGCTACCGGCTCACAAAGCAGCTATTTCGGACATGAAGAATGGGCAGAGTGGGCGCCCAGCCTAAAAACCGTGGAAGATGCCACCGCGATCCGGCACAAAATTCTTCTGGCGTTCGAGGTGGCCGAGAGAATCACGGACCCTACGGAGCGAAAGGCATGGCTCACCTTTGTCATTGTGGGCGCTGGTGCAACCGGCGCGGAACTCGCGGGAGCGCTGGGTGAAATCGCACATCACACTTTGAAAAATGAATTTCGCTCGATTCATCCAGGGGACGCCAAGATCCTGGTTATTGACGGCGCCCCCCGGATACTAAACAACTTCCCCGAAGACCTGTCGCGTAAGGCCCAAAAGCAGTTGGCCACTTTAGGTGCTGAAGTCCAAACCGGATTGATGGTTACGCATGTCGATGGGACCGGCGTAACCGTCAAAACGAACTCGGGAGAAGAGAAACACATTGTTTCGCGCACGGTAATCTGGGCCGCTGGGGTGGCGGTGTCGGAGTTCGGACGCCAATTAGCGAAAAAGACAGGAGTCGAAACACAGAAGAATGGACAGATCAAAGTAAGTCCCGACCTCAGTGTTCCGCGCTTTCCTGAAATCTTTGTTGTCGGCGATCTTGCTTACGCTACTAAGCCGGATGGGAAACCATTACCGGGTGTCGCGCAAGTGGCGATGCAAGGGGGTTCCTATGTTGCCAAAACGATTGTTAGACGCCTGAAGCAGCGTAGTGGAGAAGGGAAGCCTTTTCGTTATTTCGATAAAGGAGATCTGGCTGTCCTGGGTCGCGGCGCTGCAATAGCCAACGTGTTTGGCGTCCATCTATCCGGGTTCCCTGCATGGCTGGTCTGGCTCTTTATTCACCTCATGTACTTGGTGGAATTTCAAAGTCGCATTCTGGTATTTGTCCAATGGGGATTTCTTTATCTGACTTACAATCGCGGCGCCCGCCTGATAACCGATTTCGCCGCCAAGCTAGCTATTTCTAAGACTGAGGCTAAAAGAGCAACCGGGGCTTGATTCATTTAAGTCATAGCTGACTTTTTTTGTTCGGGTGCTAGCTTTAGAGATACGCAGATGGAGCTGCTGATCTCCGGGCCGGAAGGCTCCACGACAACGGTTGAGCTAAACAAACCTACGCTCTCGTTAGGCCGTTCAGCGGATAACGATCTGCCTTATCCAGCTGATCCGTGGCTCTCCCGATATCACCTGTCCTTTGAACAACGCAACGGAGGCTGGTTTGTAAGGGACTGTGCCAGCCGAAACGGGACAGTAATTAATGCCAAGAGCCTCAACGAACCGCACCTGATGCGTTCCGGAGACCGGATCTGCGCCGGTCACCTCACCATCGAAGTTCGCGATCGCAACTTCGAAGTCGCCAAGCAGCCGCTGATCTCTTTCGTTCCTCCGGAAGAGGCTCGTATTACGCGAGAAGCGACGATTGTCACCAGTCTCGAAAAGCTGCTCGGAAAAACCCCGGCGCCAGATATTAAAACCGAGCGCGAACAGACGCTCAATACCGCTCGGGTTGTCGGCGCGTTGATCCGTGCGGGTCAGGAGTTGGCGGGTCATCGCCCTTTAGAGGAACTATTTCAAGTCATTTTGAAGCTCGCTTTGTCGGCCATGGAAGCCAAGCGGGGCGTCATCATGACGCTTGAAGAGGGCAAATTGGTTGTACGAGCGAGCCATGGAGACGCATTTTCGATCAGCACAGCTGTCCGCGACCGCATCTTACAGCAGAAAACATCCTTAGCCATCAAGGATGCCCAGTTGGATGATGCTTTTAACCAGCAGCGCAGCATCGTGCTTAACCGCGTTCGCAGCATGATGGGAGTTCCGCTTCAGACCGGAGATCGCGTAATCGGCCTGATCTACGTAGACAACGGCACGGTCTTTCGACCTTTTTCAGAGGAGGATCTGGACCTCCTCACGGTTATGGCAAACGTCGCAGCGATCCGGATTGAGCACGCTCGCCTGATCGACGTAGAGCAATCCGAAAAGCTGATGGAGCTGGAATTGACTCAGGCCAGCGAAATTCAGGCCATGTTGTTGCCTACCGCGGCACCGGTCTATCCAGGGTACGATTTCGCCGGTCATAACCTTCCTTGCCGCACTGTCGGCGGCGATTACTTCGATTTTGTTCCTTACAGCGATGGCCGCCTGGCTCTGGTTGTCGGAGATGTTTCCGGCAAAGGACTACCCGCGGCACTTTTGATGAGCAGTTTGCAGGCGCGAGTCCAAATGCTCAAGGAAACGCTTCCAGATCCTGCTTCCGCCGTAACACTCCTCAATCGAAGTTTGGCGGAAAGGTGTCCAGCCGGTAAGTTCATCACTTTCTTTTACGCTCTGCTGAACCC
>DATAYL010000288.1:0-14072 GCA_036272575.1 Bryobacteraceae bacterium
GCTAGCCCAATGTTGACCTGGTTCCGTACCACCCGAAAAATTTCGCCGCCATTTTCCGCAAACGCATGGTTCAGAGACGGGTTGGACTTGATCGCCTTCACGATGGCCCAAGCGATGAGATGAGTGAAGCTCAGTTTGCCGCGGCCTTGGATTGCGCGCTGCTTATTGATGACGTTGCGGTTCTCTTCAATGACGCGCACCGGGATCTGCCGCTGCGACGTCGCAACAGGAATACTAAGGCTGGCGGCCATGTTTTCGGCGATGCGCGCAGCCACGCCACGCAGCGGTATCAACTGCTCGTTAGCGCCAACAGACTTGACCTCTTGCTTCGCGGGTTCTGCGGCCGTCGAGGATTTCGTAACTTGTACGGTAGCGGCTTCTTGTGGTCGGGGAGATGGCTGGCTCGGATCTTGTCGGGCGGGTTCGGCAGGAGAAGGATCACTTTCCGGGACCGTGGGTTTCGGAGGCTCGCGCTCGCTTGGCGGTTGGCTTGGCGGCTCTTTCTCCGGTGGAATCCGCTCCGGCGGTTCTTGTCGGGGCACGTTTGGCGCGGCTGCTGCTACAGCGCCGAGCGTCTCAGCGCGCGCATCACCGTTTTGCTTGATGTCACCATTCTGGCCGCCTTCCTGGAAGAGATGTGCCCACCCCTCGTCCACACTCTTCCGATCGAACTGATATTGGTGATACAGGTCATCTTCTAACCAGCTGTTTATACCCAACGAGGGGTCTTTTGCTTGCGGCATGTCAGTAATTCAAAATAGAGTGAAAAGCTCGAGTGAAATTCGGTGCGGGCGAGATCCGCAGTGTTATCCCGATGATGGTCCGTAGTTTTATTGTAACGAAACCCGTACCTTCGCTACATGCGCCACCGAGCTCAATGAATGAGTTTTATTTAAACCGAGGCGGAAGCAAAAGCGGCCCAGATTGCTTTTAATCCGCCTTCAACGTCGTCACAGGATCAGTGTGCGCAGCCTTCCACGCCGGCAGGGTACTCGCAATCAAAGCGACTGCCAACAGAATCAAAGGAACGACTGAGAACGTCCTCATGTCGTAGCGGCTCGTGTCATAGAGCAAAGCCGAAAGAGCCCGAGTGACCATTGTCGAAGCCGCTAAACCGATCGCGATTCCAAGCACAGAGAGACGAAAGGCATGTTTCAGCACCAGCAGCAGAACATCACGCCGTTCAGCCCCCAATGCAAGGCGGATGCCAAACTCCCGTGAGCGTTGTGCGGCGTTGTAAGCGAGCAAACCGGCAATACCGATAGTCGCCAGTAACAATGCGGAAGCAGCAAAGGCCGCCAGCAGCCAGGTTCGAAACCGCTCGGACGACAAGGACTCTTGCAGCAGCTGATCGAGAGTCTCCAGCTTCCCGGCCGGTAAACTACGGTCGAGATGATACACCTGCTGGCGAATCGCACTCGCCAAAAATTGAGGAGTTTGCGAGGTTCGGATCACCACGTTCATCTCGTTCACCCATTCTTCCGGGGTCGCAAAAATGAGCAAGCGCGGAGCCGTGCTGGTGAGTTGATCCTTCACGTCCTTCACTACGCCGACCACCACCATCCACGGCTCCTGTTCGCTACTGCCGAACTTGACGTGTCGCCCGATCGGATCCGTATGAGGCCAGAGCCGCTTGGCTAGCGATTCGGATAGCACCGCTGACCGCGGCTTCCGAAGCTCGTCGCCCGGTTGCAACCGCCGCCCTCGCACAAGAGGCACGCCGAGTGTCGCCAGCGCATCGCCCCGGCAGAAAACTGTATCGACCCGCTCCATCCCTTTGCGCCCTTCCACAGAGATGAGCCGGTTAGCTGTCGTGTCCATAGGTAAATTGGAGATGGCGCCGGTCTGCCGAACGCCCGGTAGAATGCTAATCTCGGCGACCAGCCGATCAAAGAAATTGCTGATCCGCTCTGGCGTGTTATAAACTGCGGCGGGCAATGCCAACCGCAAGCTGATGAGGTGTTCGGACCGAAAGCCCGGACTTGTTTCGCTCGCTTTGATGAAGCTTCGCAGGAGCAATCCCGCCACAATCAACAGCACGACTGCCAGGCTGAATTGCGCCACCACGGTACCCGACATGATCATCTGCTGCTGCTTGCCTTGTGAGCTGGTGCGGCCGCCTATGCGAAGCTGCTGCGCAATTGCGGAGCGAACTACGTTCAGCAAGGGTGCCAGACAGAAAAACAGGGGAGTGGTCAGCGTGATTCCAAATACGAACGCGATCACGCGCCAGTTCACGCCGATTTCGTTCAGTCGCGGAAGGTCCTGGGGCGCAAAACGCAACAGCACCGGTAGAGCCCAGAGTGCCAGGCAGGCTCCTAAAACACCTCCGGCGAGCGAAAGCATGAATGCTTCGGTAAACGTCTGCCGCGCCAAGCGCCAGCCTCCCGCACCCAAAGCGGCGCGTATCGCAAACTCTCTTTCTCGTCCCACCATCCGGCTGAACATTAGATTCGCGACATCGGCGCAGCCAATCAGTAGCACTAAACCAACAGCTGCCAGTAGCAAAAGGAGCGGGCGCTTCACATCACCCGTTACAACCTCTCGCAGAGGCACCACATGCGCATCGATCGAAAAGTGTGGCGTGTTGGCCATAAATTTCTGTACCGCGGCTGGATACCCGGCGGAAAACCGTCGGAGTAGCATCTTTATTTCCGAAGCGGCCTGCGTGTTTGTTATGTGCGGACGCAGCCGCGCAACCACGCTGTAATCAAAGTTGTTAAACATGTCTTGCCGCTCATCCTTGCTCCATGACATCGGGATGAAAAAATCGGCCGGACGATTATTGAAAACATCTCCCCGCACTGGAAACGAAAACTGCGCCGGCATGATACCGGTCACTTCGTAAGGCTTGCGGTCGAGACATACAGTTTGTCCAAGTGCACGCTGCGGATCACGAAACATGTTTTTTGCAAGGTGATAAGTGAGCACAATTATCGGCTTCGCCGAATCATCTTCTCCCTGTGTGAAGGATCGCCCGAACACTGGAGCTGCTTGCAAGACGCCGAACAAAGAGGCGGTCACACGCGCACCGTTTGCCCGCAGCGGCAGCCCGGCTCCCGATACTTCGTAGGTTTGCAAACGATACGCGCCCGATGTCTCAAAGGATTGGTTCCGAGAGGCTACAAACAAATACTCCGGGCAGCCAAATGGCATCATCGGAAAACCTAAACTTGGCATGCCTTCCGTCACTGACATCAGGCGATCCTGCCCGTGAAAGGGCAACGGCCGAAACAGTGCTGTATCGACTACCGAAAAAATCGCGGTATTGGCGCCAATACACAGCGCGAGAGCGGCAATCACCGTTACGCTAAACGTCGGTGCACGGCGCAGTGTGCGAATCGAAAAGCGGGAATCTGCCAAAAAGTCTTCGATCGATCTCGTGCCTCGCGCGTCACGGCACTCCTCCTTGAGCCGCTCCGCGCCTCCAAAACTTAAAACCGCCAGCCGCCGTGCCTCCTCCGGCGACGAGCCGGCCGCAGTCTCACGCTCCGTTTCACGCTCCAAATAATCCCGCAGCTCTTCCTGGAGATCGGCTTCCACCCGCGACCGGCTGAATACAGACCGGAATCGCAGGCCCAACTTTCTGGTCCACCTCATGGGGCTTATCCTTTCGCCGGAAGCACGATCGCCGAGATCGCTCCCGATAGGCGCTTCCACCCGGCCGTTTGCTGGTTCAGTTGACGGCGTCCTTCTTTCGTTAGCGAGTAGAACTTCACGCGCCGCTTGGTATCGCTGGTCAGCCATTCTGCCGTAATCCAGCCTTCCTGTTCCAGCTTGTGCAGCGCCGGATAGAGCGATCCCGCACCCACCTGCAGTACATCCTTCGACATCTGTTTCAAGCGCTGCGAGAGCGCCCATCCGTGCATGGGCTCCAGTTCCAGGATTTTCAGAATCAGCAGGCCCAGCGTGCCCTGCACAAGATCGTTTGGCTTCATGGCTGTTATCGATGTCCGATAACAGCTTAGCGCGGCAGCCGCCCTCCTGCAAGCGACATTCCCGCCGCAACGTTGTACTATCAGCGAATAGCATGGCCCAGGCCGCAATTGAACCTCCGAGCGACACCGATCTCGCGCCCGAATTGCCTGGATACAAATTCTTCCTGCTCTTCCTTTTCCTTCTGGCCTCGCTCATCTTCTATCCATACGCAGAATCGAGCCAGGGTCTCTTTTTAACGTTTCGGATATTCGGTAACGGCGCCATTCTACTCAGCGTCTATGCCGTCAGTTTTAGGCGCAGTCTTGTTGCGTTCGCTCTGGTCTTGGCTATACCGGCACTTGTGCACCACAACCTGTTGCCGCAGACCGATCATCGCGTCTTGTACGTCCTGAACGCGATCCTTACGTTCGCGTTCGATGTTTTTGTGGTAGTGGCCATCTTCCGCCGCGTCTTCAGGAAGGTGCAAACGAATGCGGAGACGATCTTCGGCGCTTTGTGTGTCTATCTGCTGGTGGGCTTCGCCTTCGCCAATATTTACGAGATGCTGACCGTGGTGCAAGAACGTGCCTTTTACCTCGATCCTTTGCTGAATGACCATCAGATCGCAAATCGATTCGATTTCATCTACTATAGTTTTGCGAACATGACGTCCCTCGGCACTGCGGGCATCGTCGCCATCTCTTCCCAGGCTCGTTCGCTGACCATAATCGAAGCCATCCTGGGGGTGCTCTATCTTGCGGTCCTGATTGCCAGACTGATGAGCGCCTATCGTCCGGGCGGCAGGTGATCTTCGAGAAATCGGGAAAGCAGGGTATAGAGATGAATGGTCGTACCCTCCCCTTCATCGATGGCGTGCGTCCGGTTGGGGTACTCCATGAAATCGAATTGCTTGCCTAGCGCCACGAGTTTGTTAATGAGCATCTCGGTACCTTGAAAGTGTACGTTGTCATCGCCGGTTCCGTGGACGATCAGTAAGTGTCCTTTCAAACCCGCAGCGAAGTTGATTGCGCTGCCGCGCTGGTAGCCCTCGCGGTTCTCTTTCGGCAGACCCATGTAGCGCTCCTGATAAATCGAGTCGTAAAGGCGCTGATCCGGCACCGGCGCGACCGCCATGCCCACTTTATAAACCTCCGGCGAGCGGAATAGGAGATTCAGGGTGTCCGTCGCGCCGCCACTCCAACCCCAGACTGCTATGCGTTGTGCATCCAAGTACGACGGATACACCTCGCAAAACTTCTTCACGGCGGCAGTTTGATCCGCGGTTGCCAACGGTCCGATGGATCCGTAAACGATCTTGCGCCATTCTCTCCCTTTGGGCGCCGGTGTCCCTCGATTATCGAAGCTAACGACGATGTATCCTTCCTGGGCGAGCGCGCGATGAAACAAGCCGCTCGAACCGGCCCACCTGTCGACCACCGTTTGCGCGGCAGGCTCACCATAAACGTTCACCAGCACTGGATACTTATGGCCCGGATTGAAATCCTTCGGTCGAATCATCCAGCCATCCATCACCACGCCGTCGTCGATCGCGATTTGAAAAAAAATGCTTTTGTTCTCGAGAAGCGGCCGCACCTGGGCACGCAACTCTGCGTTATCTTCCAGCACGCGCACCACCTTGTGACCAGGCAATGCGACGATCTCCATGCGCGGCGGATCATCAAATGTTGAATAGGTGTGCAGTGCCCATTGTCCATCCGGCGAAATATCGTATTGATGATCTCCGGGTTCATCTGACGGCGTGATTCGCTCCGGTTCGCCATTGCCAGCGCCTATCGTGGAACGGTAGAGGTACGATTGCGTCGCATTCTTCGGCGAGGCCGAATAGTAAATCGCGTTCTTTGCTTCGGCAACCAGGACCAGATCGATCACGTCAAAATTTCCAGGCGTCAGCAATTCAGGTGCTGAGCCGCCGGCGCGCACCCAGTAGGCATGGCGCCAGCCATCCCGCTCGCTCAGCCAGATGTAGCCGCCCTTGTAGGCATGAATGTCATTCACGTCCACCCACGCTCTATCTTTGTCTTCAAAGATTGGCTTGGTCATGCCGGTTAATGCGTTGGCAATCAGGAGTTCCGCGGAATTCTGCAATCTGTTGAAGTGCTCGAGCACTAATTCAGTGGACGAGTTTGCCACCCATTCCATCCGCGGTATGTAATTGTTTCGCGGATCATCGCCCACCTGCATGGTTTTGATTGCACCCGATTGGAGGTCGACAACCCCGATCGTGACAGCAGAGTTTGTCGTGCCGGCTTGCGGATATGGAATCTCTCGTATTGTCGGGTACGCCGAGTCCGTATAATCCACCAGCGGAAACAGCCCGACGCCCTTCGAATCGAAGTGCCAGAAGGCGATGCGCGTACCATCAGGACTCCAACGAAATCCATCGCGTACGTCAAACTCTTCTTCGTAGACCCAATCCGAGGTACCGTTGATCGTGGTTGCCGACCCATCCTGCGTCAATTGCCGGATAGCCAGACTGTTCAAGTCCTGCACAAAGATGTTGTTGCCGCGCACAAACGCAACACTCTTGCCGTCCGGCGAAAACTTTGCAAACATCATGCTCGATTCCGGGCCGGGCCCGCCCAGTTTGATGAGTTTTCGGGAGGCCACGTTCAGCACCCAGTAATCGCCGCGCGTGTGCCGTCGCCAAACCGGCTTCGTATTGGTAAAAATGAGCAACTCACGCCGGTCTTGTGACCATTGATAATCCTCGATATCAAGTGGCTTCTTTGCGCCTTGGGGGACAAAAAGGGAAGCTGCGGCCAGCACCTTCCGCTCCCCGGTAGCCGTATCGTAATTGACGATCTCACTCCCGTCTTGAATTTTTGCAGAGGGCTCGATAGCCGATAGCGCGCGGCCGTCCTCCAGCCAACGCATCGGTTTTGGATATTTAGTGGCAAGTTCGTCAGTAGTAAAGATGCGCCGCAGCGAGTCTTGCAATGCTTGGGACGGCGCGCCGGTGACCAGACTCGTAGCCGACTGCAGAACAACTAATACGAAGAGAGAAGATCGGCATTTCAAAGCGCGCATTCGCTCGATTTTACGCCACCGCCTCCGTATCTTTACCAGATTTAAGAAGCGTGTTGATCGCTTCTATAGATTGACGACTTTACTTAAATGCCCAAACAATTGACCGTTGTAGTGACCGGTGCTTCCGCCGGATTGGGACGAGCTATTGCGCATGCCTACGCTCGCAAGGGCGCGCAGCTCGGCCTTATTGCTCGAAATCCGGAAGCCTTGGAAGCCGCGCGCAAGGAGTGTGAAGCTATGGGCGGACAAGCGATCATTCTTCCCACTGATGTGTCCGACGCCGCGGCCGTAGATGCGGCTGCTACCCACGTGGAAGAAAAATTTGGCGCCATCGACGTCTGGGTGAACGATGCTATGGTCAGCGTCTTTTCACCGGTAAAGGAAATGGAACCTGCCGATTATAAGCGGGTGACCGACGTCCTTTACCTGGGCTTTGTCCACGGCACGCTCGCCGCTCTCCGCCGCATGCTGCCGCGCGACCACGGCACGATTATTCAAATCGGCTCCGCACTTTCCTATCGTTCGATTCCACTGCAATCGGCTTATTGCGCCGCTAAACACGCCATCAATGGCTTCACCGACTCTCTGCGATGCGAGTTGCACCATGATCGCAGCAACGTAAAAATAACCACGATCCAAATGCCAGCCATGAACACCATTCAGTTTGATTGGGTCAAAAATCGCATGCCTCATATGACGCAGCCGGTTCCCCCCATCTTCGAACCGGAAGTAGCAGCGCAGGTAGTGCTAGCTGCCGGTTTATCCAAGAATCCGCGCCGTGAGTACTGGGTCGGTTCACCAACTGTGCTGTCCATCATCGGTCAGAAGTTCATTCCTGGATTGCTGGACCGCTATCTGGGCGCAACCGGATACAAATCGCAACAGCTGCCAAACAGTCCGCAGAATCCCGATGCGCCTAACAACCTCTATAACTACGTTCCCGGGAAATGGAGCGCGCGCGGTAAGTTCGCCGACCGCTCCGCTCGCACCAGCGCTGAAGTATTTATTTCGCTCCATCGCCATTGGTTTCTGTTGGGAGCGGTTGGGCTCACAGCCGGCATTCTTGCGTTCGCAAAAGGGCGCGACTAAGTGAGCCCTGAAACTCTGGGCAGCCATGGCGCCATAGTCGCTAACACAGCGGCTCTCGCCAGTCTCGTACCGGTGGCGCTCTATCAACTCGGGGCGATCCCGCATTTGCCGGATCCGCCGCTTCCCCTCTTCGATTCGGATCGCATCACGCAATCTCAAACGGCTCACCCATTCGGCATTCCCGATAGCCTGCTTGGAATCGCAAGCTACACTGTCACTCTGGTGTTGCTTATTGAGGCGCCCCGATCGCCGCTCATAAGGAAATTGGCGGCCATGAAGCTCATGGCAGATGGCGGCATGGCGGCCGCCAACGCCGTCCGACAAGTAGTCGTCTTCAAAAAGGTTTGTTCGTGGTGCCTGGTCACAGCCGCTGCCACGGGGGCCATGCTTTTTACCGGAAGGCGTTACCTGCGCTGACCATCTGAGTTAAGCTGCAACGAGAGTTGCATGAAGTTTCTCTCGATTTGTTTGCTCGCCACGCTTGCCTTTGCCCAGCTTCCCTACTCAACCAATCTTGAACCGCCCACTCTAACAAGTCGGATTCCAGCAAACGAAGGTTCGGCCGCACTCTGGCAGAGTTTGAAAAAGCTTCACACTCGCGCCAGTCTCATCATGATCACGGCGCACCCGGATGACGAGGACGGCGGAATGCTGGCCTACGAGTCGCGCGGCCAGGGTGCTCGGGTGGCACTGCTCACTCTCAATCGCGGTGAAGGCGGCGCGAATATCATGTCCAATGACTACTTCGACGCACTGGGTCTCATCCGCACCATGGAGTTACTGGCGGCTGATCAGTACTACGCGGTCGATCAGTATTGGACGCGCGTGATCGATTATGGTTTTTCGAAGACCAAGGCCGAGTCGATCAGCCGGTGGACTCACGAACGCGTGCTTTACGATGTTGTACGCACGGTACGCATGGTGCGTCCGCTCGTGATCACTTCGGTGTTTGTCGGCGGCCCGAGCGACGGCCATGGGAATCATCAAACCGCCGGAGCGATGGCGCAGGAAGTCTTCAAAGCGGCCGGTGATCCCAACGTCTTCCCCGATCAGATCAAAGCCGGACTTCATCCCTGGAGTCCGCTGAAAGATTACGCGCGCCAGCCCTTCGCCCACAATCCCCCACTCAGCGCCGATGTCGAAATTCCGGAAGGCGCTTATGACCCCATGCTCGGAATATCTTACGTTCAGTTAGCGCGCGAAGGTCTGGGCTTTCAGAAATCGCAGCACGGTGGGCCGGCTATCCCGCATCCAGGACAGCAGTTGAGCGGCTATCATCGCTTCAGGTCTCTCGTGGAATCGAAGGGCAAAGAACAGAGCTTCTTCGACGGTATTGACGTTTCTCTCAGCGGAATCGCCGATCTCGCGGAAGGCAGTGATGCTTCGTTTCTCCGGTCGGGCTTAAAGCAAATAAACGCCTCCGTAGAAGAAGCCACGCAGAATTTTTCCGCTCCTCATCCTGAACAGTCTGCACCTGCTCTGGCCACAGGTCTTCAAAAAACGATTTCTCTCCTGGCACAAATTGATCGCAGCCGGCTTTCCGACAACGCCAGGTACAACATCCGTCACGAGCTCGAAATTAAACGTGTTCAGTTTAACAATGCTTTGGCAGAAGCGCTTGGTCTTTCTCTCAGCGCCACGGTCGCGCCCGCTAAGGAGCCAAGCCTGCTCGAACGGCTGTTCCTGGGCGATCCGGATACGTTTCGCACCGCCATTCCCGGACAGACGTTCGCAGTAGATGTAGCTGCTCTCGCGCGCGGCAACGCCGCTGTCAAGCTGGACGGGCTGGGCGTCTCATCCATTGGGCAAGCAACGCCCTGGTCGGTCGAGACGAAGAACAGCGGCACACCCAAATCCCTGGTCAGTAATGAGCCTCATAACGTGAAGTTTACGGTCAGGGTTCCGAAGGACGCCCGGTTCACTCAACCCTATTTCACGCGCCCGGACATCGAGCAGTCCTACTACGATCTCAAAGACGAAAAACTACTCGGGCATTCTTTTGCCCCTTTTCCACTGGCAGCGTCAGCCGACTTCCGTTTTGGCGACGCATTGATTCACCTCTCGGGCTACGTGCAAACTGTAAAAAGCGTCACGGGGGAAGGCACCGTCTATGAACCGCTTGCTGTCGCTCCGGCGATCGGGGTTGTCCTTACACCTCGCGCCGGTATTGTGCCTCTCAATGAACGGGCATTCCCATTAACGGCAGTGGTCCACAGCAACGTGAAAGGGCCGGCCCAGGGAACGGTTCATCTGGCTTTGCCTGTCGGTTGGAGTGCTAAACCGGCTTCCGCAACATTCGCTATCTCTGATGATGGGCAGGACCAGTCCGTAACCTTTACAGTCAGTCCACAATCCCTCGCTGAAACGCATTACAAGATCACCGCCGTCGCTGAATGCAATGGCCAGCAATACAGCGAGGGCTACGAAACGGTCGGCTACCCAGGCCTGCAGCCCTACTTTCTGTATCGTCCTGCCAGTTATCGCTTTTCCGGCGTTAATGTGCAAATAGCGCCGGACCTACGCGTCGGCTATATCGCGGGTACCGGCGACGACGTGCCTTCATCGCTCGAGCGCCTCGGCGTTCACGTCGATTTTCTGGGTCCGGCCGACGTCGCCACCGGAGATCTTGGTAAGTACGATGCAATTCTTCTCGGTATTCGCACCTACGCCGCACGCAGTGATCTGCGAACTTACAACAGCCGTCTTCTCGACTACGTGAAAAACGGTGGCGTAGTCATAGTCCAATACAACACACCGGAGTTCGATCACGACTTTGGCCCTTATCCGTACAGCATGACTGCGGACCCCGAGGAAGTCACCGACGAAGCGTCTAAAGTCAATATTCTGGAGCCCTCAAACCCGCTGTTTAACTGGCCGAACAAGATTTCCGAAGCGGATTTCGGGGGCTGGGTCGAAGAGCGCGGCTCTAAGTGGATGAAGACCTGGGATCCACGCTATCAAGCTCTGCTGGAAACGCATGATGAAGGGCAAAGTCCGCAAAGAGGCGGCCTGCTTTACGCCAAATACGGCAAAGGCGTTTACATCTATAACGCCTATGCTTTTTACCGCGAATTGCCGGAAGGAGTTCCCGGCGCATATCGAATTTTCGCCAATATGATCAGTCTCCCAAAGAATCCGCGGCGCTAATAATGCCCGTTGCGGGATTGAATCGATAGGGGCGACAAGTGTTGGTCAGCTGGTGCTGCACAGAGAGCAGTTCGGCATTCAGTTCCATGGCGCCGGGTCCACTGCCCGACTTTAACTGCACGTAACTGTAGCGCGTCAGCTTTCCACTTGGGTCTAGCGTAAACACGCTCAAACGGTCGCAGCCGAGATCCGAGCTCAGCAGAAAACGGCCGGTCGGATCGAAGATGACAGAGTGCGGATGCGCAGATGTTTGGTATACCGGGTGCGAGCCCGAGCCGAGTTCTTTGAAGATGCCGCTCACGCCGCCAAGCGTTCCATCGGGTTGGATCGGAAGCACGTTGTAAATCCCGCCGCCGTACGCTGCGACTACTAGAAAGCGCCCATCTGGCGAAATCGTTAGCCCCCGAGGATCAGTTGCGGACAGAGATAACAGTTGCCGCTGCACTACAGATCGAGAACCGCTTGCGTACACTTCCACTGCTCCGCACGGCCGGCCTTCGTGTTCGTTCACTTGGCTGGCCCGGTAGACCAAGGAGCTCAGCAGCGAGTCGTGAGCCGCCACCGGCAAAGTGCTTAATGCCCAAGACCCGGCTATGCCCTGCAGAAACGTTCGGCGGCTGGACTTAGGCACGGATCGACATCGCATGATGAAACACGTTATTCGGATCGTAGCGCCGTTTTACAGATTGCAGAAATGGGTACAAATCCTTGTCACCGTAATAGAGCTGCGGCCAGAAGGGATGCGCGAGCATGTCACAGTCCGGATAATTGATGTAGCACCCTTCGTAGCATTCGCCGGGATAGGGCGTAGTCGCGTAACGAGGATCAACAGTTGGACCCGAATAGAGATCGTTGTAAAACTCTCTCAGCCAAGCCAACCGCCCGGCATCGTCTTCCGGACGCCGCCAATACGACTGCCACTGCAGCTTCATCACCGATGAGCGCTGGCATATCGCGGTTTCACTAGCCAATTCGAGCCGGTTCGTTGCGCCGCCATAAGAATCGACCGCCAGCACGGCTCCCCGCATGTTCGTGCCTGGAACGTTTCGCGTCAAATGTTTGTAGATACATTTAGCTTCGTCCGTCGTGAAGTTTTTCTTCATGTAAGCGGACTTGTATTTTGCGCGCTGGCTGCCGCCTCCACCGCTTCCACCAATGGTGGCATCAAGCCATGGCCGCGGGGTCAAGCCGTTGCCGCGCTGCTCGGCGTTGTGCTGCGGCACAGTGCTGTCGCGCGAGACTGGTGTGTGACCGGCCGACGGTACTGCCTCCTCAAACAGCTTCAAGAATTCCTTGACGACGCTCAAGTCGCGGCAGTAACCATCCGGATTACAGAACTGCAGCCCGATTCCCAAGCGTCCGGATGAGGAATGCGCCAGTTCGAGTCCCGCGAATAGGCCCAGGGTATCGGGATCTTTGCCTCTCGTCTCCCAGTAGTTTCCAAAAGTCTGGACAATGTGAACGAAACGATCTTCGGTCATCGTTTGCCAATCAAATCCGATGCCGGCATCAATCAATTCTTCGGGGGCTCGCGGAAGCTTGTCAAAAAGATAACCGGTGACTACCCCAAAATTTCCGCCGCCGGCGCCGCGACAGGCGCGAAACAGATCCGGCTCTTTGGTTTTATCCACGAGCCGCGGGACGACCTTGCCCTGCCGATCGACCGTGGCGATCTCCACCGCCGAAAGCCAGTCCACCGTCAATCCGTACATTCGCGACAACACGCCGTACCCACCCCCGCAGATATGCCCCCCGGCGCCGACCCCGTAACAGGATCCAGCCGGTATAGTGACGCCATAGCGCTTGTAGAGGTCGAGATAAACGTCGCCCAGTTTCATGCCCGGGCTGATACGGTACCGCTCGCCGTCGGCCGGTAGACGCGCATAGTTAAGAATACTCAGATCGAGAATTGCTCCACCAGGATTGTTGACGACGAAATCCTCGTAGCAATGGCCGCCGCTGCGTACGGTGGGGCGCATGCCGGCATCGATGATTCTCCGAAGGGATTTCGCCACAGCGTCAGCGCTGTCGCAAAGGTCAATCTGGCTCGCTGCATCCGCCGCCGAACTCGGCCAGCGAAGATTTCGGCTCTTCTTGAGCGTGTCGTAACGCGGGTCGTTTTGTGTGACCGTGATTTCCAAATTTTATGATGCCACCGCGCTCGATTCCGGTTTATCGCTTTAGGGCAGCGCGAACGCAATGAAGGTTCCTCCGGAAGGGCGATCCCGTCCTCCTCCGGCGGCTACGGCTATGTATTCCTTGCCGGCGACTTCGTAAACTGCTGGAGTGGCGTTGGCGGCATAGGGCAAAACCGTTTCCCAAAGCAGCCGACCCGTTTTCTTGTCGAAGGCGCGGAATTTACTGTCGTAATGCGTTGCTCCGATGAAAAGCAGACCCCCGGCGGTCACTACGCTGCCGCCGTGGTTTTCGCTGCCGGTATTTTTGATTCCTTGCGCGGCCAGTTCGGGATATTCCCCGAGCGGAATTTTCCATGCATATTCGCCTGTATCGAGGCTAATTGCCGATAACGTGCCCCAAGGCGGCGTGGTCGCGGGGTAACCATCCGGATCGGTGAACTTCCGGTAACCATCTACCGTGTACTTCAATCCGGGTGAAGCTTTCGAGCGATGCTGTACCGTAACCTCGCGGTCCGTGTTGTGCAGCAGGTAGTCTTCAAGACCGTCAATGGCCGGTTCTCCCAACCAGGCAAACGCTGGCATGCGTCCGCCACCCTGGTGCAGCATGGTGGAGATCTGCCCCACCGTCAATCGGGCAGGATCGTCGAGCGCCGGAGCTTCTGGCGGCGTTCCTTTGCGGTCGGCCCCGTGGCACATAGCGCAGCGTGCGCCATAGATCCGGCTGCTGAGCGC
>DATAYL010000289.1:0-6600 GCA_036272575.1 Bryobacteraceae bacterium
AGAACCGAGTCGATCGGTCCCACGTTTCTCAGGTCTCTTTCGATGCCGGAGCGCTTTGGATCGTAATTGAACGCCGAATTGTAGACATCCAGATGGTGGCGAATCGCGTCCTCCAGTCGCGTGAAACAACCGTTATGAAAGAAGGCCGGTTGAATTGCAAGGTTTCGAAGTGGGGCAGTTTCTGAAGTGGTAACGGTCGTAGAAATTTCCGCTAATCTGCTCCAAGCCGAAGTCTTCGTTATGACCGGGCCCGTCGAAGATAACATTTCCATCGCCCACGCCAAACTGCGGAGAGATCTGCGGAATACCGATGTTGTACTCCTCGAAGTCGCTGAACATCTCGTTTGCCTTCCCGGATACAGCGTGGCAGCTGACACAATTGCCTTTCTTGAAGAACAGAAGTGCTCCTCTTTTTTCCGCCAGAGTCATGGCAGCTTTGTCGCCTCGCGCGAACTGATCAATCGGAGCATTCGCAAATGTCAATGTGAATTCAAATTCCGCGATTGCACGCCCGAACATTGAAAAGTCGATCGACGCGCCCTCCGCCACGGATGGAAACACGTTGCCGAACAGTTTCCGATAGCCTTCGATTGCATTCAGACGACCAAGAACAGCCGCGCGTATCGGATCGTTCCGGAATCCTTCAGCATCCGGAATCGGCAATTTCGACCCTTTGCCGTCGTCGAACTGATCGAACAAAGGTCCGAGCGAGTACGGCGTCCCTCTCGTCCCGGTGTAACCTGCAACTTCCGTCAATTCGGTAAGAGGCATTTCCCCTTGAGCTTGCGTGAGGTGTTTGATGATCCCGTCGTTAGGCGGAAATCGCGTTGTTCCTTCCGGGGGAGGAAACTGGAAACCCTTCGAGTTATCAAATGGATCGCCGGAGCGCGAGTTGAACCGGCCATTCCACATCAGGGCTGGAAAGAACGCAATGTTCAGAGCCTTTGGCGTGCGTCTCTGGTTGTGTGGGCCATCGCGGTTGTGACCGGCCACGAGATTACTTTGGATGCCCACGGCAATCGAGAGTGCGTCACCGAAGCCCGTGGCCGGGATATGACAGCCGCCGCAAGTATTGTCGTCGTGCAGTCCACCGATTGTGTCGAACCATAACAATTGCCCGATTCTTGCAAGACCGGGATCGATCTTCCGGCCCAATCTCTTTTCGAGCGTCTCCTCGATTCTTCCCGTGAACTGCTGTTCTATTAGAACGGCAGCAAGTCGCGTGTCTAGGCGAGCATCGGAATCGCGGTCAGTTCCGAAGGCTCGACTACAGACAACGAACGCAGCGCCCAGCACGAGTGCGCTGATCCATAAGGCAGCTTTCAAGGCCGAGTAATTGAACATACATTGCTCGATTGCGACGAACAGATTTCGGCAGATTCGATCCCTATGCGAGAGAGTTCAAGATTCCGTGGCTTACGACCGCTCAAAGCGGATCACAACCGAGCTCGCCGACCAATACATTTCGAGTGCTGAAGATATAGCGCCCGAGGAGAATTGTCGGAGCGGCGGGTGGCGGTGGATCGAGCGATACCGGGGGAATTTGTAATCGGAAGGTCCCGCCTACGTGGGAGCTGGTGTGGGTCATCAAAAACGTAGCGATAAACGAAATCAGTAGCTTGGACGCAGGACTTACCTCGTTACGCGGTATTGGACTCCAGCCCGTTGCCGCCGCTGTAACGTGATGTAACGTGCCTCTGGAACGACGAAAGTCATTGATTTCAGAACGCGATGGAATTTTGACTATGGACAGCCTTAGCCAGACCCAAAAGATGCGGTCAGCGGGTGTTAGCTTCCGAGGTTTGGGAGCCGAGCGACGCAGGACCGTCAGTTGTTGCCGTAAGGCAAGGTTTTCCAGTCGCAGCTGGGCCGAGGTCTTGCATATTGAGGTGAAGGCGCCCAGCACAGTGAGCACGCGTTGCTGGCGCCAGCCAAAAGAGCAGATACAAGTCGATCAACTTCAATGGTTGCAGATCGATCGGAATATTTTGGAGGCACAATCAAGACCGCACTCACATTCGTCTGAACAAGAACACTCCTGCCCAACGAGCGGTCGAAAACCGTTCTCCCTTACAATCCCAAATCGTCCACATCGCACCTCGGCGGTCTACATCATCGTTACCGCTGGTCAGAAGCAGCGTGAAATTCGCGCGGCGCTATTTTTGATGACCCACAACGCAGCCGTTGCCGATGCAACCAGGATCCGCGCTCTCCACGTCTACGAGAAGCACACTCAAGCCAATGCGATCCTCTTTCTCGACTACGTCGTCGCACGGTTCCCATTTCGCATTCACACGTGAGAGCCGATAATGGACACGAATTCCAGGCCAAGTTTCACTGGCATGTCGAAGATCTTGGAATGCGGCACGTCTAGGACTTGCGCTTCATACTGCACCTCTTCATAGGCTGAGTGATCCAATGGCAAATGGTGACTGCCGTACCTGTTCAGATAATATCCTTGGTCCTGTCGCGGACAGGTCAACACGCCGCCTTTCTTGATCATTTGCTTCTTAGATTTTCGAAAGTTGAAATGGCGGCTTGTTCTCAATCAGACTCGACCAGGTGGCGAATATCTTCATTCGCATCATACGCGCATTCGGCTCGCATCGACGCGGATAACGAGTCTAGTTCGATCAGGCGTTTCACAACGATCTCTCGACAAAACGAACACGGTCCATTTTCGTAAATCGAACACAACATGCGGATTTCACTTGCAGGTTCGGGGTGATGTTCCCAAAAATGCATGAGATCTCTCTCCATGTGGTGACGTGCGTTCCGATCTGACTCCGCTTCGAACCAGCTAAGCACCATTTCGTGGTCGTTAGGTTGCCAGTTTTGATCGAGCATCGCGATTGCCACCTGACGACCCACGAGTCGATTGTCGGCGAGCCGAAAGGCAATGTTCCGCACGGATGGATGCGTGATCTGCGCAAGAGCAACGGCCGCAGCATAAGCCAGCTCTTCGTTAGCAGACAATGATAATTGCAGGAGGAGTTCCGGGTCTTGAGGGAAGGGCCTTCCAGAGAAAATTCGCAGGTACTGTAATTGCTCTTTCGGCGCCTGAGCCTGCAACAAGTCGTATGCGGCGCGTTCTAGGTCATCTGTACTCGCGCGTTTAGCCCACGCCCTGAGCCGAAAGGGACGAATATCAAGTAGCTTCGACTGCAGTTGGTCATAACTCAGCGTCTTGATTTCTTCGCTCGTACGAATTCCGTTGCCGCTGTTCACCTCCCCTGCCATCGCCGCCAACCTATAAGCCTCAATTCTGGGATCTGTCGCCCCAGCTTGGCTCAAAGACTTCCTCGCCTCTTGCTCACCGCAGATTTCTTTGGCCTGCATCCACAGCCAACCCTCATCCACTTCGTCCGGCCTAGATATCAACAACTCACCGATTTTTGCTGCTGCAAAAAGAAGTCCCTTTAGACCGTCCATCCGAAGGAAGTCGATGGCGATGGCCTCTCCCAGTTTCGGCCCTGGCTTGAAGCTCTCGTACCTTACCTGCCGAGCACGTTCGTCTCCGTCGAACGTCAGGTACGCAGCAAAATGAAAGCGTTGAGCGGCATCCCAGTCATCTCCACTATTCGGCAAAGCTGTAAGGACTTGATCGCAGTAAAATTGCCGGTCGGGCAGTAGATTCACAAGATCGAGCATGTAACTGGCTCGCGTGCCTTCACTCTGCGCGTCTGCGGAGTAGCAGTGCAAACAAGCGTCTAGAATAACGTCTCGGAATGCTTGGACATCGTTCTCACGGGCGTAAATAATGGCCCTCCCCAACCCGGACTGTACTAGTTCTTGGAACTCGCTCTTGTTCATGACGGGGCTTGCATTACGGAGCCTACCAGGAATGTTAGTCAAGCTACCTTACCCGACGCCTTTCGAGCGTGCTTCTTGGGGGGATTTGGTCCGGGATGCTCAAAGAGAAACTGGGTTCGATCATCAAGGGCGTGCGCGTGAATCAGACCCTTTTGCCGCCACTCCGAAATGGTCTTAGTTGAAAGGCCACTTGCCTGAGCCATTTCAGAGATAGTCAGCAGCCCGCGTTCACGGAGCCGATCAAAGCGGCTCTTCAGTCCGTAAGCCTTTCGAACGTAGCCGACCGCTACTGACGTCAATGGTAGGCCGTCGCCTGTTTCGAAGCCTTGTTCATTAAGGATTCCCGCCACGTCGGCATAATTATATTCTTCCAGGAGGCGGTCCATTCCGGCTACCATCTGGGGATTTTGTTTGTGACTCTCGAAATAGCTCAACGGGCGTGGCAGCATCAAGGTTTTTGACATTCCGCCGCGGAAGCGAACATCGAGCTGAACCTCTTCGCCTTTTCGGATCGTGATGTCTTCGATCAGGAGACGGACCATTCGCTTACGTTCGCGATTGGCTGTCCCCGAATCGCTCCATAGCCGTCGAAAATCTGTAGCTAAGGCGAGAACCTGCTCTCGTTGTGCCGCGCTAACTTTGAACTGATCCATCTGACATTGGCGTTCGTAGTTTTGCTCGGCTTCCGAAAGTGCCCGCAGCTTCGTGTTCCATTCCGCTTCTAAAGACGCAGCAACGAGTCTATTATCTGGATCGACGCGAAGAAAACGGCGGCGCGCCAACTCAGATTCGTAGCGGGCCCGATCTACCTGCAGGCGGCGCAGCTGATCGGCTTGATCCCATCGCGATTGCAGCTCCTTCTGGACGCTAAGGGCGACTTCCAGCGCAAGAGGAGTCACTGTCTCGACCAACAGCGACCCGATCGCGATGTCCAAGCTGTATCCGGAAACTCGTTGGCAGTAGCCCCTGTCGATGCGGTCCACTTCGCGAGGTCCCTGGCAGACATAGTCCGGAGCAAGCCCCGCTTTGCGCTGCCGATAGCCCACAGTCATACGGCTTCCGCATTTTCCACAGATGGCCAAGCCTTGCAGCAGAGATGGACCTTCCCTTGGCGCGCTTCGCTTTTCCACGCCCTTGAGCTGCGCATTTTCTTGAAGGCGGCGCAGATTCTCTTCGTAATCGTGCCAGGTGATATAGCCAGGATGTGCATCCAGAATCAACGTGTGCCACTCCTTCCGAGGCAAGGGCCGTTTCCGGCAACCGCCATCGACTTTCTTGTCATAACGAGTGCGTCCGTAGAAGAAGGCACCGGCATAGCGCGGATTGCGGAGGATGCGCGTGACCCGGTTATGTTCCAAGTCACCCCATCCGATTTCTACGGGACATCCGGGCTGGCGAATCAATCGCGGAAACTATAGGCCGTGCTCCCGAAAGTGTTTCGCCACGCCTAGTGCCGAACCCACCCGCCGAAACGTTTCGAACACATTTCGGAGAGCCTGCTGAACTTGCTGATCAGGGTTCAGCCCAACCCGGCCTTGGTCATCATAGGCGAAACCAAACGGTAGCGGTGTCTCCAGTTCGCCCCGCTTGGCTTTGTTCAGCACTCCACCGCGCATCCGCGCCCGAATCAGGTGGAGTTCTGCCTCGCTCATTGTCCCCTTTAATCCCAGGAGGAGGCGATCATTGAAATCGCCGGCATGATAAATGCCGTCCTCGTCCAGGATCAAGGTATCCGTAATGGCGCAGATCTCAAGTAGCCGATGCCAATCGGTCGAGTTTCGCGCAAGCCGTGAGACTTCAAGCCCGAGGACGATTCCGGCCCTGCCCATGCTCACTTCCATCACGAGTTTTTGGAACCCTTCACGGTCGGCAGATGACGCGCCGGATTGGCCCAGATCGCTGTCTATGGTGATGACTTGATCATCCTGCCACCCGAGGGTGACGGCACTTTTCCGAAGCGCATATTGACGTGCTGTACTCTCGGTGTGCTCGATAACCTGACGCGGAGTGGATTGACGGACGTACAAGAAGGCACTGCGCTTGAGGTGACTGGCGGTCACCTTTTGGTTCGTTTCAATGCTCATGGACGAATCCCCGGCGCCTGGTCGAGAGCCATCGCCGCCAGCACCAGCACGACCTCACCTCGGAGGTCATCAGGCAAACGAGCGGCAGCGCTCGGACACCGGCGCAAGTTGTCGGGAAGAGTGGAGGACACCCCTGAGCATGCGCGCATCCACGCCACCATTCCCTGGCCAAGAAAGAGGGCCATGCCCAAGCCCCCAGAACTCGAGCCATCTACGCCTTGCTGCCGCAGATCCTCGTAAGCAAAGATCAGCGTTTGCGGCTCCGCGATATTCCGCGCGCCGCCCGCCCCATTCAACGACGTTTTTTTTCCTGCTGGCCCAGCGCGCGCTCTATGCTGCGCGGATGGGCCGTGATGGCGAAGCGCTTCTGAATGGCGGCGGCCAAGTCCAGAATGCGAATAGATGGATCGCTCGCCCGGAGTTGGACAGCGAAGTCCAGAACCTCGGGGGTAAGTTTGTGACCTTGAAGGGGTCCGCGCTTGCCGGGAAGGAGCCCCGACAAACCGTCGCGTTGAAAATCCTCTTCGGCTTGATATAAGGTGGGGCGCGAGAAACCGAATGCCGAAGCTGATTGGCTCACCGACTGCTTGTCGACTCGTACGCGGCGGAGCATCTCGTACTTGACCTGCACCAAGTCGTCGGGATCGAAGAAATCGCCGGATCGGAACAGGGGATCTGTGACGACATCCGGATGCGGATTGAG
>DATAYL010000290.1:0-15482 GCA_036272575.1 Bryobacteraceae bacterium
ACTATGGCGCGGTCCGACTCCTCTGAAGCGTGCATGTCCGACGTTCGATTTTGCATCTTCCCGGACCGGCCTCGCCCTCGACGGGGACGAGACACTCCAGAGGTCTCCCGGTTCTCGTGCATGTTGTTTCTCAGCGTGCGCAGGTTCTCAGACTACGCAGGACCGGCTGATTGCTCGCGACTAGCGCAATCCGCCGTATTGCCTTCCCCATCTACGTCACTAGGTCGGCGTCCTGATTGACGCGTTTTTCGAAGCTCAATCGCCTGGCCCACCGATACCCCTGTCTACGCTTCGACCAGCACCTCGCGATGCCTACCGCAAGACTCGGGGCCAAGATGGATTCGCTTTCTCCTTTCTTGTAGGGCTCTTTCATCCCCAACAACATGCCGGTTTAGCCCGGTGCTCGACGGAAAACGCGCATATCGCGGATATTCACGACACGACAGCCGCTTCCGCTCATAGCTGATTGTTGCCCTGTCGAGGGAATGGCAGTCACATCTATGAAATCGGCCACCGTCTGCACCGGAGAATTCAGGCCGATTATGCCGACCACAATGACGTCGCCGCGACCAACGCGCCGCCGAACGGTTCTTTCGAAGGTTACTGCGTAGTCAGAGAAAATAACATTTCGGATTGTTCCCGACAAACCAAGAAGTTACTCGGCCGCCCTGCAAACGATCCTAGGCGAAGTCACCCCCACATGGAACGATACGCCAACAATCGCGCGGAAGTTTCGCATCAGCATACCCGTCAAAGGGAACGGCAAATGCGCCGATTCAAAACTACTCGTCAACCGCAACGGTTCCTGTCTCTTCACGGCACCGTCCAGAATCTCTTCCGACTCGGACGCCACTTGCTGAAAGCGACAAATCATCGACTCTTGCGTTTGCGATCCTTCGCTACCTGTCAGATCGTGACAGCGGCCTGAAGCCATCCAAGACCAAACAATTACGTCGAACCCAACGGCTCTTCGCCACCACCCAAGTTGACAATGCCATTGACGCCAGGCTTTCAATTGTCTGGAGAGGCGGACAGACGGATCCTTTCGAAGTCAATTCTCTGCCATGCGGACTCTCGGTCATTGTCGATCCGCGGCTCTGTTGTAAGCTGCGGCTCGGTGGAGAGAAGGCGTTAGCGAGACGACCAGTTCCTCGATGGAATAGAGTCCTGATCCGAACCGATTGTCACCCACCGAGTGAGGCTAAGAGCCCACCAACAGTCGGAAATATACGATACTGGGAATCCGAAGCCATGGATCCGGAGCGCTGGAGCAGAGTCGAACAGGTGTATCACTCGGCCGCGGAATTGGACTCCGACACTCGGGAAGCATTTCTCGCCAAAGCCTGCGAGGGTGATAAAGAGTTGCAGGATGATGTTCAGTCGCTGCTAAACCAGTCGCCCTCCACTATTGAGCTGCTGGGTCGGCCCCTTTGGAACCTGATTGAGGATTCCCTGACCGAGCCGAGCCCAAGCCTATTAGCGCCTGATCTGCAATTAGGACCGTACCGTATTGAAGCAGCTCTTGGCGCGGGCGGGATGGGCGAGGTTTACCGGGCGCGCGACACACGTTTGGATCGCACGGTTGCGGTAAAAATGCTTCGGGGTCGGGGCGCCGTCGATTCGATGAGCCGTGTCCGATTTCAGCGAGAGGCTCGCGCAGCATCCGCTCTGAATCACAACAATATCTGCACAGTGCATGACATTGGCGAATGCGACGGTCACCCGTACCTCGTAATGGAGTATCTGCAAGGCGAGACGCTCCGAGAGCGCTTGCAACGCGGGCCGCTCGCGCTCGAGGAATTGCTCGATCTGGGTATTCAGATCGCAGATGCGCTGGACGCGGCGCATTCCCATGGCATCCTGCATCGGGACATCAAGGATACCAATGTCTTTGTCACGAACCGCCATGAGGCCAAGGTGCTGGATTTTGGGATAGCAAAAGTGATGGAGAGTGCGGCTGTTCCTGTGACGGCACAAGCAGCAGAGCCCACTACCTTCTCATCAACGCTCGTTACGGAAACTGGTGCCGTCATAGGCACGATGGCATACATGTCGCCGGAGCAGGCCCGCGGAGAAAAACTGGACGCCCGTTCCGACCTGTTCTCGTTGGGAGTTTTGCTCTACCAGATGGCCACAGGAAATCTGCCGTTCCAGGGCAATACTCCAGCGGTTATTTTCGATGCAATTCTGAACGAGAAACCAGTACTAGTTCGCTATCTGAGACCTGAGCTGCCTCGCAAGCTGGAGAAGGTCATTCATTCCACGCTTGCAAAGGAGCTGGAGAAACGTGTTCAAAGCGCGGCCGCACTACGCGAGGCTTTGCAGAGCGTTAAACGCGAACTGGAATTCGCCCCGCTGTTGCCAGACCTGCTCCGCCGTTGGAGCAGCCACAGACTTCTTCTGTTGTTAAGCATTCTCGCATTGGTGCTGTTAGTCGGAGGGGTTACGGCGCGCCTGTCGCTGCCCGGCTTATTCGGACCAAAAATCCGATCGCTTACAGTGCTCCCTCTACAGAATGCATCGGGCGACGTTTCTCAGGAATATTTCGCGGAGGGGATGACCGATGCTCTTATCACCGATTTATCGAAGATTTCGGCTCTGCGAGTGATTAGGATCCGGCGCAAGGCAGCGCGCGATGTTGCTCGTGAGCTGCACGTAGATGCCATGGTGGACGGCTCTGTTACGCGCGCAGGCGAGAATGTGCGACTTTCAGCGAAGCTAATACAGGTGTCCACCAACCGATCCTTGTGGGCCAAGGATTACGAACGAGAGATTAGAGATGTACTAGCGTTGCAAACTGAGGTAGCACGCGCCGTTGCCAGCGAGACGAAGGTACACGTGACGCGACAAGAAATGGCGGCGTTTGATAAGCCCAATCCGGTTAGCTCCCGGGCTTACGAAGCGTATCTCAGAGGCCGCCAGTTCTCGAACCGGCAGACGGAGCCCGGGTACAGGAAAGCGATAGAAGAATTCAGGCTCTCCATCGAAGAGAGCCCCAATTATGCTCCCGCCTACGCGGGCTTGGCGGATTCTTACAGCAATATTTCGTGGTGGTTCGTTCCGCCGCTGGATGTCGCGGATGTCGCGAAAGCTGCAGCCAGCAGAGCCGTGCACATCGATCCGACGCTCGCGGAAGGCCATGTCTCGCTGGCACTTATAACCGGGTTCGTCGAGTGGGACTGGCCAGCCGCGGAAAGGGAACTCAAGACTGCCCTTACTTTTAACCCAGGTCTCGCCGACGCCCATCATTGGTACGCCCATTTGCTAGAGGCCTTGGGAAGAATCGATGACGGCCTGTCAGAGCTGAAGCGCGCGCACGAATTGGATCCGCTCTCGCCAATTTTTGATAAGGACTTGGCATTGGCTTATTTCTACCGCCGTGACTACGTGCAGGCGTCAGCACAGCTCCGCAAAATATTGGAAGTAGAGCCCGGCTTCTGGCGCGGCCACATGACCATGGGACAGGTTTACCTGCAGAAACAAATGCTCCCGGAAGCCATCACCGAGTTGAAGCAGGCGAGGACTATTTCGGGGTCTAACGCGGTCCCATCCGCTGGACTCGCTCACGCATACGCGTTGTTCGGTCAAGTCGCCGAGGCGCGACGCATACTGAAGGAATTAGAGGATCGCTCCAAAAGCTCATACGTTTTGCCCGAAGCGATTGCCGAAATCCATTTGGCCCTTGGAGAAGACGATTTGGCGATGCAATGGCTCGAAAGAGCCTATGTTAATCACGCCCCGCGTTTCGCGTGGCTAGTGAAACGAGATCCGAATTACGACCACCTGCGGGGTGATCCGCGGTTTAAGAACTTGCTGAAAAGGATGCGGCTCCCATCGTGATTTTACCGGCGGCCGAGGACTACCGCAATCGATTTGCTGATCGGCTGATCTGGCGTCCCAACCAGGCTTTCGAGATTTTCCAATCGCGGTGCACCGTCTCAGAAGAGACACCGAGAACGGCAGCAGTCTCCTGTACGTTTAACCCTCCAAAGAATCGCAATTGAGCTACTTGCGCTTTACGCGGATCGAATCTTGCCAGCGCATTCGTCTTCCCGATGCCAACGCCGCCATAGATAAAGAGCGGGTTGTAGCTGCGCGAGGGCATTTTGGCGACGGCTTGCGCCGCAGCATGCGCCATTTGGTTCGAGGAACCGACGACATAAGTGTCGAAGGTCAGCCGCGGATTGAGCCACGAAGCCGTGTTTTCAAAAAGCGGCTCGGCCGCCTGCGCTTGCGTGGCCGACCCAGCATGAAAATCTCCACTACTGCCCCCTGCCGCTGCTGTGGATAGCGACTCGATCTCGTAGTGGATCCGGTGGACTGGCAATTTGACTTCCTGCACAGCTGCCCGGATGAGACTGGTGTACTCCTGGCGGATCCAGGCCTCGATAGTTCATTAGGGACCCGCACCGTCAGTTCTCCATCGCGAAGCGAACCCAGGCTGGTGGCCGCAATCCAGTTTTCGTAGGCGCCGCTCCCTAGCTTTCTGGCCAGCCAGCCTTTGATTTCTTCCCAAGCGTCAGTCAACGCCTACCCACTCCTCTATTCTTCCGAAAACGCAAAATTCCCACAACTTTTCCCGACGTTTATTGTCGAGCCGGGTTCGGTTCCTTTTCCGAATGTGATTCCGTCGCGGAACTGCAGCAAAGTGGTTGGACGAAAAGAAAATGGTTGCGCTGTGTTCGAGTCGGTGACTGAAACCGAGTCCGTTAGAAAGAATGGTCCCATCAAAGCCATGGCTGTCCCACCACTACTGAATCGCTGTCCTGTGACACTGGTACCCGGTCCGAAGATCCCTGCCGCGAAAACTCCATCGATGTATTCAGATCCGCTCTTGTTGATGCCAGCTCGGACTGGCACCGTGAACTTTTGCAGGAAGTCGATCCGCAGTGTCTCCTCTGACTGCGATGCTTGATTTGCAGTGCTATTTCCCTTCGTAAGAAACGGAAACAAATGCACTGATGATGGCGATGGTCTGATTCGTATCGAAGGTATTCATTGCCAGTATATTGCCGTCTATCCCATACTGATCGCTGTTTCCAAATGTATAAACCAAATTGAACGGGACAAACGACCGTAAAGATTTTCACTGGTCACCTCCAATAGGTCACGAATGTAGCACGATGTCTGTACGAAGAACGGCTCTATCTGCAAGCCCGGAGGATGTCTCTCCTAGCGTAGGAAGCCGTGAATGAAGCAGGCCAGCGTTGATTCGGAGGTGACACTTTGCCCATGAAGTGATTGTTCCTGGCGTTCGTTCGTACTCCGATATTCGCTTAGCTATCGAGATCTGGCCGAGATGATCGCGGAACGGCATCTTCAATAATGCGTCTACAATCTGGAGATGAGTGCAGTGTGATGCACCAGAACTCAATCACAATGCCTCAAGTAGCTCCCGCGCAAGCATTTAGTTCCAATGCCCTTCTGTTCGTTTTAGCCGGCGACGGGTTATCGCGGCCCGGCTCGCATGCCAGTGTCCCGCTGCCGCGTGGCCCCGATTACCAGAGCGCCAAGAAGCAGCGCGATCATCGGAGCGAGTGTCGAAGGCTCGGGAACAGCGGCCGCACCACCGACCGTCGCGAGATAAGATTCATGCGCGCTCGGCGCAGTCGAAACAAGTGTTCCGCCTGCCAGCGGATCGCCGCTCCACCACTGGGTGCTGAGATCGAAGACGCCAGAATTCACGAAACCAAGCGGTGCCGAAGCGTTCCAGGTGAGCTGAAAGAGGCCGCTGGCCGATGCAGGATTGTACGCTTCCGTCGCCGAGCCGCCGGGCGCGAGCGTCGGGAAGTCGAACAACAGCGACGGCGTTCCATTCAGAAAGCTGCCGCTGTTCACGTCGGTTGGGACCAGCCACAGCGAACTACTTTGATTCTGTAGTGTGTATCCCCAGCCGACGGTGCCGCCGGGAGCGCCTTGCACCGCACCATCTGCCGGCAGGAGGCCGAATGAATAGACGTCGGCCGCCATAGCAGCCCACGATGTCAGGAACAGCATAAAAACGAGTTTTCGCATTGAGTTTCTCCGGTTGTAGAAGTAAATGAATCGCGTTTACGGGAAGACCACCTGTCCAGAACTGAATTGACGGAGTGCGCCTTTGCCGTTCGCGAAGGTGCCGTTCTCACTTAGTCTGAGTTTACGTATCGTCGCCGGAACTTGCAGATCGAGGTTGAGAACTGTCGATTTACCGGGGGCGAGAGTGCCGATAGAAAGTGGTATCGCAGGCGAGACAAGAATGGCCTCACCGTTGCCCATCAAGGTGCGCAACCCGATCTGAGTTAGCGTAATTGCGCTCGCCGGTCCTGCGCCGTTGTTGATAACGGTCAGGGTCATTTGGACGAATGCACCATTGCGAGCGCCGGTAACAGCATAGATCGCCAGGTCAGGCTGTGGAGGCGGTGGACCGCCCAGGGAAGATTGTACAGTGAGCGTCACCGTATTGGACTGTGCGCCGTTGTAGTACTGGCCTAAGTTATCGCCTCCGTAGGTTGCAATCAAAACGTAGTTGCCGGGCGCCATACCGAAGGTCGAGATGGTTGCGAGACCGTCATTCGAGGCGGGATCTTTTGTCAGATTCGCCGCACCATACCGGTTCTCCGCGTTCGTGCTGTCACTGATAGTAATGCTGCCGGTCGGCCACGGGTAGTTCGGCGCGGCATGAACGCGCGCGGCAAAGGTGACGAGGGCCCCTTGCTTGACCGTGCTGCTACTCCCTCCATTGACGGAAAGATCGACGACCGGTGTGACCTTGCTGGCCTGATTCGAGATCGTCTCAGTCAGCGCGGGGGAGAGGCTGGAAGCGTACGTGTTGTTGCCGCTGTAGTTCGCTGTTATCTGGTGACTGCCGGCCGAGAGTGACGATGTCTGCATCGCGGCTGTGCCCTTAGAAAGGGTGCCCGAACCAATCGGATTGCTGCCATCGGCAAAGATGACTCTCCCGGTAGGTGCAGTTCCCGGAGTTTGTGGTACCGTGACCGTCGCTGTGAAGGTGACGGAATTTCCAACCGGCGCGGGATTTAACGAGGATTGAAGTGTTACGTGGCTGGCAACGCCGATTACCGATTGCTTCAAGGTGTTGGAGCTGTCCGGCGCGTAGTTCGAATCGCCCGTATAAGCGGCGCTGATCTGGTGGTCGCCCGTTGTCAGGCTGCTGGTTGTCAGCTTAGCCGTTGTCTGTGAGAGAGGAACCGTTCCGATCAAGTTGGCGTTGTCATAGAACGATACGGAGCCCGTGGGCGCGGCGACGCCTCCGGTAGCAGTCAGTTGTGCGGTGAAGGTAACGGCTGCTCCGGCGTGTGACGGGTTCGGATTCGATGTCAGGGTCATTGAGGTCGGCGTCATGCTGACCTTCTGCAGAAGCGGCGTCGAGGAACTCGGTCCGAAGTAACCGTTGCCCGCGTAGGTAGCCGACACCGGGTGCTGACCCAGGTCGAACGAAACGCTGAGTGCGGCCGTGCCGTTGCTCAAAGGAGAAGTTCCCAACACAGTCTTGCCGTCGTAGAAGGTTACGCTGCCGCTGAGAACATCCGGCGTTGAGACCGTTACCGTAGCAGTGAGGTTCACTTTCTGTCCGGCCGCAGAGGGGTTCTGGGAAGACTGAAGCGTTGTCGTGCTTTGTCCCCGCACAATCGTGGTGGTGTGCGAAACACGTCCATCGAAAGTAGGGCCGGCGACGAAGATCATCTGGGACGGATCGAAGATTTCCGTGCTAGACAGCGCTGTGGAAAGGTCGCCGGTTACGCCGCCTGAGAGGAAAACACGTCCATCGACCAGTGCCGTGTCGGTGTGATACGAACGAGGGGTAATCAGGCAACCCGGAGCACCGGGACACGTACCGGAACCGGATACCAGTGTAAAGGTCTGCCGCGACGGATCGAAGATCTCCGCCGTACCGATGTCGTTTTCGTTGTTGTCGACGCCGCCCGCAATGAGGACTTGGCCATTCTGCAGCAGAGTAGATGTGTGAAAGGAGCGCGCTTCATTCAAATTGGCTATCTGTTGGAATGTTCCAGACGAAATCGAATAAAGCTGGGCCGAATTCAGCAGCTTGGTGGCGCTCACTCCACCGGTAAATAGCACGCCGTCGCTCGTCAGAGTCGCCGTTCCGCCATAAGTAGGGTAGGCAAGGGTTCCGGTTTGCTGAAACGTGTTGGTCGTGGGATCGAACAGCTCGGCCGTTGTGAGTATTGTCGAATCCGGAAGGCTGGCATTACTGAACCCGCCCGCGAGCAGAACTTCACCTGAAGGCAACAATGTCGCCAGAGGGATGCAGCGCGGCGAGAGCAGATTGCCCACCGCCGAAAACCGTTGCGTCTGCGGGTCGAAGAGTTCTGCGGAAGCGGTACACGACCCATTCTGATCGTACCCGCCCGCGATGAGTACTTTGCCACTGGTGAGCTTGGTTGCAACGCGTTGGAACGCTGGCGTCACCATGCACCCGGCAGCCCCTGGGCACGCCGTCGATGGGCTCAATAACGAAAATGCGCCGGTTGAAGGATCGTAAATCTCTGCCGTAGCGAGCGCGGACGAGTTAGTATCGCCCTTACTCTGGCCGCCTGCGACCAGTATTTTCCCGCTGTCGAGGAGCGTCGATGTGTGGTAGGCGCGCGGCTGACGCATTTGGCTGATGCCGGTGAACTGATTCGAACCCACCGAATATAGAAGCGCTGTATTGCTCGGAGCATCTATATACGATTGGCGAGTGGACCCGCCCACCAGCAGGACGCCGAACTGATCGGGCCGCCCCACCTTGACGTTCATCGTGAGCGGTCCTGTTTCGACAGCGGGAGATGCGAACGGGGGATTCGTATCGAAATTTAAGGTCCCTAGAGTCCCCAATGCGGTACCCTGCGACACCGTCAGCGTCAGAAGGGTCGTCGCCGCCCCTGACGTCTGGCTCACGTTGAGCCACAACGGTACGTTCGAAACAGTCCAGGGCAGGCCTAATTGGCCGCCTGCTATGTTCGCCACCAGCTGCACAGTAGCACTGGAACCCGGCGCGATGGTGACGGAAGTCGGGTTCACTGCAAATTTCGGCGGCGAAATCGTTCCTGTAAGAATATAGCCGGCGCCGCCATTGTACGGATTGCCGAACGATGGCTGATAGATGACGTCGGTGGAAATATTCACGCTCAGTTGAAACGATTGAGTTCCAAAGGGCAGTTTCAAGATCGCACCCTGATGGCTCAGAAACGTGCTCGTCGAGGTGCCGGGCAAAGGGGTAAAAGCAGTTTCCGAAACGAAGGCTTCGTTCCATTGTCCGGTGCCCGAAGCCGTACTGCTTTGGTCGGTGGTTGTCACTGACGGCTGCGACCAGTTTTGGCTGAACCCGGCATTGATCGCTCCAGGGATGCCTGCGCCGATCGTCCAGCTGCCGCTGCCGGTTGTGATCTGGTTGATGGGACCATGATCGAACAGAATCGCAGCGGGGCTGGTCGAAATAGTGATGTTTCTCGACGTTGTATACCAACCGCAAGGTGCCAGGAAGGCGCTGGCGCAGTTAGAAGCCGGCACACTGAAGTTAGGCGAGACTTGCGGGTCGGTCAAGACCATGTAGTACTCGCCATCGGTATTCGAGGCATTCAGACGGTACACCCTGACAATATTCTGAAGCGAACCCCAGGACCCGCCCGCGCCCCCTGGATCACCCGTTTGCTGGTAGATTGTCTCCAGCACTTCGGTCCATGAGTCCGCGGGTGGTCCGGGATCGCCCACCGCTTCGGATACCTGGTTTTGCCGCCATTGCTCGAAACCGGCCTCTGCGTCGGGAGAATCGCGGGCTGGGTTGCCGGAGGTGGCCGAGGTGAATTGGCGCAGTTCGCCGCTGCTGCCCAGCCGTACAGCAGAAAACACGACATTTCTTGAAGCAACAACGGTCCCATTGCGCGCATCGCTGTTTGGCGCGGAGCGGATGTCCAACGTGCTCGCTCCGATAGCGTGCCGAAGGTCGGCCGGCGTTCCGCCCATCATGCGGATGATGTGACCCTGCAGGTATGCTATGCGGGCCGCCCTCAGATCCGAGGGCGGGGAATCCTTCCCAAGCTCGATGACCTGTATTCCGTAGCCGCTGACCCGTTGGGGGCTCCCCAAGGTCATCTTTTGTTGCCCGTTGACCAGTGAGGTAAGCGTGCTCAGACAAGCTGCGACGGCAAGTGTTCCGCAGAGGAAACGATTTCTCCGATGTAGGCGAGACAAGCGATGGCTCCTTCGTTCGTGGGGCGCGTTCCGATGACTCTGCCGAGAACTCGAGCGCCCGTTTCTAGTGATCGCCCTTAAGGGGCGAGCGAAGGGTAAAAACTGATCAGCGGATGCGAGAATTGTTTTTCACTATCTTATGCAGTCGCTGGAACTGGCACGTGACGAGGTCGCGGCCCTGATGACCGCCTTTCGTAACGGCGACAGTTCAGCGGGAGCGCGTCTCACCGAGTTGTTCTATCCGGAACTCAAACGCATGGCCGCGAGGCACCTGGTAGGAGAGCGAAGAGAGCACAGTTGGCAGCCTACGCTTCTCGTGAACGAACTGTACCTCGAATTAGTCCGCATCAAGGCTCTCCCTGAGCAGGAAGGCGAACGCCGCGACGAGAAGGCAGCCTTCTTCGCACTGGCCGGCCAAATCATGCGACGTCTACTGATTCACCACGGCCGCCCGCTCGCCAGCAGAGCGCAAAAAGTTCCGCTGTGGGACGAGATGAGTGCCTCCAACGACTCGAGCCTTCTCGAGGTCGAAGACATTCTCCTCAGACTTGCGGCTATTAAGCCAATTCTTCGGAGTGTGGTGGAGATGAAAGTCTTCGAAGGATTCACAAGCGACGAGATTGCGCTCCGGCTCGGTTGTGCCACCGTCACGGTCCACCGCCACTGGCAGTTTGCCCGTCACTGGCTTCGCCGGGAGTGGAGCGACATTGAAACACCTGAAGTAAGATAGAGTCTCGACAAAAGGCAACCGAATGGCGCGCGTGTTCAGCGATGAGAACTGGCGGACCATCCTGGAATTGTCGGAACAGGTAGCGGCGCTGCCCGAATCTGAGCGCTCGGCTTACCTCGATGCGGCCGCTGTCGAACCCCAAGTCATCTCGGAAGTCCTGGAAATCGCTGCCCAGTTTCAGCAGGAGAACCCGCCCGCCGAACGGCTCGAAGCGCGTCTGGGAACCAGTGTTGGCCGCTTCTTTATTACTGGCGTGCTTGGCAGCGGCGGCATGGGCGATGTGTACTCCGCCCGCGACACGGACCTTGATCGGCCCGTGGCGCTCAAGTTTCTCCGCCCGGAGATGCTCGGCTACAGTGCCGTGTACCAGAGTTTTATTCGCGAAGCCCAGACCGCTTCCGCCCTGAATCATCCGAATATAGTGACCGTCTACGAAATTGTCCGGGCCGATTCGGCCACCGCGATCGTGATGGAACTGGCGGAGGGCCTCCCTCTCCGCACAATTTGCAGCGGACGGCAGAATCCGATCGCTCGCGTCTTCGAAATCGGGGAGCAGATCGCTTCAGCGCTGGCCGCGGCGCATGGGCGTGGCATCGTTCACGGTGACGTCAAACCGGAAAACGTTCTGGTCCAGCCGGATGGCCGGGTTAAAGTTTTGGACTTCGGTCTTGCCCGGCAAGTTCTGAACAGCAGCAGTGGTGCGTCGAGCCTTTTCGCGGCAGGTACTCTTCGCTATTTTTCGCCGGAACAGGCACGCGGCGACACGGCGGGCCCTTCGAGCGATGTCTTTTCGCTGGGCCTCGTGCTCTACGAGCTGGCTGCTGGGTGCCACCCGTTCGGGGGGGATTCTCCCCTCGACACCGTGCATGCCATTCTCAATGGTCAGCCCGAACAATTACATCCCGATGGCCGCATTCCTCAGCAGTTCACTGCGCTGGTCGGAGCGATGCTCTCGAAAGATCAAGCGCAGCGACCTTCAGCTGGGGAAGCCGCGCAGGCATTGGGCCAGATGGCGAGACGCCTATCGGAACAGAAACACCGTGCAGCAAAACCCTGGCGCAGCCGGCTGCTCGCATTAGCGTCCGTCGGCGCCACAATCCTTACGCTCGCGGCGGTTCTGTGGATCAAGTTTCGGCCGGTGTCCGATTTTGATTCACGCAATCTTCACATTCAGCCGCTCACGTCTCAGCCCGGGTGGGAGGCAGATCCGGCGTTCTCCCCCGATGGCAAATACATCGCTTTCACCTGGAGTGATCATCCTGAAAATCCTCAGATCTATGTGAAGCGTCTCGATGGAGGCGAACCAGTCAAAATCACAGACAACCTTGCCGGCCACATAGGCGCACTAGCCTGGTCGCCGGACGGGAAACGAATCGCGTACAAGATACAGCTGCGCGGTTCGAACGGGGGTGAAATACTCACGATTCCCCCGAACGGCGGTGCCGGGAAAGTGGTGACCACGCTGGCGAATGCAAATGTTACTTCTGGACTTGACTGGTCGCCCGACGGTGGGAAGATTGTTTTTTCGGATAGTCCTCGTGGTTCATCTCAGCTCGCGCTCTACATCTACAAACTGCAGACAGGCGAAAAAGTCGAACTGACCACTCCACCGGCAGGAATGTGGGGAGATTGGAGTCCTGCCTTCTCTCCCGACGGGAAAACAATCGCCTTCAAACGTGTAGCCGGCTATTGGCTCGACGAGATCTACCTGATGCCCGCGAATGGTGGCCGGGCGCGACAGTTGACATCGATTCAGGCCGGTATCTGGGGGCATGCCTGGACTGCGAGCGGAAAGGCACTCCTCATCTCATGCCAGCGCGGCAGCACCATTCAGGGCATCTGGCGCTTTCCCCTCTCCGATCCGCTGCGCCCAGAACGCATACAGGAAGGCGCCGGCGACCTGATCACACCGGTCATGGCCCGGAAGACCAACACCATCGCCTGGGTGAATCGGACTTGGGACAGCAACATCTATCGAGCGCCCACCTCAGGAGCGGCTCCGCCGGAGCGGCTCATTGCCTCCACGCAGCGCGACCAGAATCCGGCCGTTTCTCCGGATGGGCGCATCGCATTTGTCAGCGATCGTTCAGGCAGCCGGGAAATCTGGATGGCTGCCTCGAACGGCGAACGGCAGACGCAGGTCACTGCGTTTCGTGGGCCTCAGATCGATTCGTTGATGTGGTCGCCGGACGGGCGCCGGTTGGCATTCGAGAGCCGCCTTCGAGGACAGTCCGGCATCCTCACAATCGACTGCGCGCCGGAAGCGGCCAAGTGCGGCGAACCGCAGCAAGTCGTCGCTCAGGCGTCCGCACCGGCATGGTCGGCCGACGGCAAGGCGATTTACTACACGACCGAGCGCAGCGGATCGGCGCAGGTGTGGCGGCACTCACTGATCGGAGGTGCGGACCGGCAGATGACGCAAATCGGGGGGTGCTTCTCGCGCGAGACGCCCGACGGAAAGTGGCTGTACTTCTCCCAATCCGGTGCTGAAACGATTTACCGCCTGGCGGTGCAGCCGCTGCCTTCCGCGGTGTCTGCGGAACCGCTCACCGATTCCTCGATCCATCTGTTACCCCTTGGTTGGGATATCTCGCGAGAGGAAGTTCTGTTCTTCGAGCTGCCATCGGAGCAGGAGCGCTGGTCGATTCGCGCGCTCGGAATCGCCTCCGGCCGAGTCCGATATGTCAGGGAGTGGGGCGACGCCTACATAGGTACCGACGGGATGGTTCTCTCGGTCTCGCGTGACGGCAAGTGGGTGTATTATCCTCGCCTCGATTCCGCCGGGGCGAACATTATCGTTGCGAAGACAGCGAAATGAAAGTGTGAGTCGAACGGATCTGACTTGGCAGGCCATTTCTGGGTTGTTGTCCATTCCTGAAGCTGCCTTCGCAGCAGCCGCCGTCGGTCGCGCCTACTTCCATGTAATTTGACCTTCGGGCAGCAGAGGCAAGAGCAGAGCTTCAGGATCCCCTAGATCCAGTCGACCCGGTGTGCTTGCGAGAAGGTTCGTGTCGGGTCCGCTACCCGCAACACACTAGATTGCCCAGCGTACGATCGAGCGAGCGCTGGGGAGCCGGCACCAGCGCGTCCCGAAGATCACAACTGCCACCGATTCGTCGGTTTCTGATGCCTATTGCAATTCAGTCACGAGTAGGCCGTCCTAAGAACCGCCCCTAAAGTCCCGTGCTCTGCGTGGATCAGAGGTCAATATTTCGACAACTCTAACTGCCACGAGTTCCGCAAGTGTCGCCAGATCTGCAGACGTGAGAGTGATTTTCGAAATAGCAGCAATGTCAGTCGAATCCGAATCACCATCCTCGCTAACAACGCCAAGCCGCCGCTTCAGATCCGAAAGCAGGGTGTCAACTTCAGGGTCGCTCTCGCGAAGCGAATCGATCCGCTGAATGCTGTGGCAGACGGTCGAGTGATCTCGACCATTGTAGAAGCGTCCGATGGCCGTGGTGCTCCATCGGCCAACCCGTGCGGCGAGGTACATAGCCACTTGTCGATTGAAACAAGCCGGCTGAGAGTTGCCCACACCGCGTGTTGGGCCAAGGCGAGCGGAGACGACCGAATCGATTTCGGACAGTCGTATCCGTCGCTGGGAGTGAAGATCGGGTGCAAAGGAAGAAGACGCCATCAAGCGCTCCTCGATGTCAAAGCCGCTGCGGGTCGAATTAAAAGCGCATCGCCGGTCGCCGACAACCTCGCCGGGCATTCCGGCCACATGCTCTTCACGATTCCGAGCCATTCGTGAAGCTTCTCTCGGAACTTGCGCGGTCGCGTGTACTCGACGTTCCCGAGCTGCGCGGCAAGTCCTAAACCACAGGCGAGCGGGATGCTCTCCTCGGCGCGAGCGGAGAAACACCGATAAGAGAGCCACATAAAGAGGTCGAGAACCGCCGGCGACGAGGACAGAACGCGGACTGCCTCCAAGTCGGTTGGAATCGGATGATCCGTGATCTCCCGGTAGAATTCGTCGGTGAGGACGATCACGTTCTCGAAGTCTTCAGAAAGCACGGGTTGATCCGCCTGGCGGTTGTACCAAATCTGCGCCTCACGCAGAAAATTGAAGCGCGAGCGTTGTACCAGCTTTGCCGTAGTGCGTATCTGGTCAGTGCCGAAGAAGATGGTTGCGCCGAAGATGCGTTCGAAAGCGCCGACCAGCCGCTTGTATTCCTTTCCGCCCTTGTGCATTCCAAACGTCTCCAGCATCTCACCGGCACTGCGGAACCGAATGACAGGACTTCTTTGCTTTACCGCCAGCGTCGCGAGGAAAATTGGCACGATCCGATCCTGGCCGAAAGGCACGCCAAAGTCTGGGTGACCGGTGATCTGAAGGATGAATCGACCGTTGCGCCGCTGATAGATCAGCTGCCCTTCGGGAAGGCGGCGTACCGGTAGCCCGCAAAGTACAAACGGTCGAGAGCAGAAGCAGAGGGCTTGATTCGCCTGCTCGCGCTTAATGCGAACGAGTTCTACCCCTTTTGCCTTCTCCAGCGTTCTTTTCGAAATAACCAGGTCACGGTGGGTTTGGCGCAGGATCGCTCCTGCATGC
>DATAYL010000291.1:0-9697 GCA_036272575.1 Bryobacteraceae bacterium
CGGCCTCTATACTTACCCTGATGTCATGGTGACCTGTGGCGACGAGCAGTTTCTGAACGGTCCTAGAACATCTACGCTCCTGAATCCGATCCTGATCGTCGAGGTGCTTTCTGATTCGACCAGGGACTACGACCGCGGGGAGAAGTTCGAGCACTATCGACGCCTGTCATCACTGAAGGAATACTTGACCGTCGATCAAGCGAAGGCTCATGTCGAGCATTGGAAATTTCAAGAGGTTGGAAGCTGGCTTTTGCACGAGTTTCACCGACCGGAAGATGTAATCAAATTAGCATTTGCGGTTACCCTTCGATTGGCGGACCTCTATGAGAAAGTGACTTTTGAGGCTGGCCGGGAAGTCCACGTCCAGTAATGCTCACGAATTCGTGACCTAACCTGTTTAGCCCTTCTCTAGTTCACAGGCTACTTGGAAACTGAATCCTAGTGCAATAGAATTATGCACAGACGAGGTGTGCTATGGACCGGCAAAGTACTTTCGGTCAAATCAAGGAAATTGGGATAGTGCCAGCGATCCGGCCCTCGACGGCCGGTCAGGCGCTACATGCGGCAGAGGCGATCTGTAAGGGCGGGGTGCCGATCGTCGAGATTTCTATGGCTATGCCGGATGCGCTGTTAGCAATTCGAGCCGTAAAGCAGGCGTTTGAGCAGCACATTCTGCTTGGGGCCGGCTCTGTGCTGGATGCGGAGGGCGTCAACCTGGCCCATGCGGCGGGGGCGCAGTTCATTGTGACATCGGGATTTTCGGCGGACGCGGTGCAGGCGGCGCATCGGCTGAATATGCCGATTCTGGTAGGGGCTCTCACTCCGACGGAGGTGCAGGCAGCCGCCGCCACCGAGCCCGAGGCGGTGAAGTTGTTTCCGTGTTTTGCGGTGGGCGGCCCGCGCTATGTGCGGTCGCTACGGAGCCAATATCCGCAAACGGAGTTGGTCGCATCGGGTGGCGTTGGATTGGAAAACTGTGCCGACTACTTGCGGGCGGGAGCCTGCGCAATCGGAGTCGGTGGGGAGATTGGCGATTCGGAATCGATGGCGGCCGGCGATCACCGCTTGTTTACCGAGCGGGCGAGGCGTTTCCGGAAAGCAGTTGTGGAAGCACGATCGACCTGGAGAGGCGCACGGCCGACCGGCATACACACGCCGGTCGCCTTGCAGTAACTATTCTTCGAAGCCGGGTTCCGCGGCTGGCAGAACGTCCTGGTCGCGAGCGACCCAAACATAGAGCGTGGGCAGGACGAAGATGCTCATCACCAGAGTGGCGCTGAGCCCTCCCACTATGACGATGGCGAACGGACGCTGAGAATCGGAGCCGATGCCATGCGATAACGCGGCGGGCAAGAGGCCGAGTGTGGCGACCAACATAGTCATCATGATGGGACGGAGCCTTAGGACGGCTCCTTCGACGGCCGAGTCTTCCACGGAATGGCCCCGTGCCCGCAACTGATTGATGTATTCGATCATGATGACGCCGGTTTGCACGGATACGCCAAAGAGCGCCAGCATGCCGATGCCGGATGACACGCTAAAGTGCGTGCCGGTAAAGTAAAGCGCCAGCAATCCGCCAATCGGCGCTAACACGACGGTCACCATCACCAGCGCTGCCCATTTAAACGAGCCGAACATCGAATAGAGCAGCATAAAGATCACGGCAACAGTAATAGGCACGATCACCGCTAAACGCGCGTTGGCCCGCTGCTCGCTGGCGTATTCTCCGGCCCATTCCGTCGTGTAACCTTTCGGCAGCGGCACCTGTCGTTGTACTTTGTCGATCGCCTCTTGGACGGTGCTGCCCAAGTCGCGTCCGCGCACGCTGTATTTGATTGCGATATAGCGCGAATTGGCCTCTCGATAGATCTCCGAGGCGCCGTCGAGCTGATGCACATCGCACAATTGGGCAAGGGAAACGCGTTCACCGCTGGGCGCCAGCAGGCGGATGTTTTCGATGGCCTCCGGCGTATCCCGGTAATTCGGCAGGTATCGCGGCACCAAGTCGTAGACCTGTTCGCCTTGCAGCACCTGGCTTACGCTATTGCCACCGACCGCAGTCTGGATTGCATCCTGCACATCGGCCACATTGATTTGATAGCGGGCGGCTTTTTGGCGGTCCACTACAAAATTCAAATTGGGTTGCCCCAGGACGCGAAAAATGCCGAGATCCTGCACGCCGGGTATGTGGCTCATCACCCTGACAATCTGTTCGCCTTTGTCTTCGAGCACATGCAGATCTGTTCCGTAAACCTTCACCGCCAGCTCACCTTTTACGCCGCTGACCGCTTCTTCCACGTTGTCCGAAATTGGTTGCGAAAAGTTCCACAGTACGCCTGGGAACTTCTCCACCTGGCGGTCCATTGCGGCGATCAATTCATCTTTGTTTTCGCCGAAGACACTACGCCACTGCGCTTTGGGTTTTAGGTCGACAAAATATTCTGTATTGAAGAAGCCCGCTGTATCGGTGCCGTCATCAGGGCGTCCTACCTGTGACACCACTTGTGTCACCTCCGGAAACGAGGCGAATACGCGTCGCGCGCGTTGCATCAGGTCCGCTCCTTCCGCGGGCCCGGTACTGGGCGCCAGCGTGCCCCGCGCCCAAATCGCGCCTTCATCCAGGTGCGGCAGGAACTCCGACCCGATGGCGCCAGCAATGAAAAGCCCAATAGCGATCCCGAACAGAGCCAGCACCGGCACGAACACGAGAACTCTGAGTTTGATCGCGCGCCGTAGAGCCCGCCGGTAATTTCGGATCAGAAGTTCCATGGCAGGGTTGTGCCATTCTTTGGCGTTCCGGCGAAACAAGAAGCTAGCCAACACCGGCGCAATTAAGATCGAGAAGATTAAAGCACCGAGCAGCGCGAAGGCCACTGTCAAGGCCATCGGCCGGAACAGCCGTCCTTCCACGGCCTGCAATGTGAAGATTGGCAGATAAGCAGTGATGATAATCGCGATGGCGTAAAAGACCGGTCGCTGCACTTCGTGGGCGGCCTCGCGAATCATTTCGAGCGGAGTCTTGTCGCGCGCATCCTGCCGTCCCATGTGCCGTACAATGTTCTCCACCATCACCACTGCGCCGTCTACGACCATGCCGAAGTCCAGCGCTCCGAGGGACAGCAAATTCGCCGGCACGTTATTCAAGTCCAGACAGATCGAAGCAAAAAGCAGCGAAAACGGGATCGTCAGCGCCACAATAATTGCGCCGCGCAGGTTACCCAGGAAGATGAACAGAATGATCGAGACCAGCACGATGCCTTCTGTCAAATTGTGCAAGACGGTATGCGTTGTAAAGTGCAACAGGTCGCTACGGTCGAGGAAAGGCACCAACTTTACTCCGGGCGGCAGGATGCGGTCGTTCAGCTCTTTGACCTTTGCATGGATCCCTTCGAGAGTAGGCTCCGATTGCGCGCCCTTGCGCATCAGAACGATCCCCTCCACCACATCCGGGCTGTCCAGAATTGCTCCGTTCTTCAAGTGAACCGCTTTACCAATCTGTCCCAGCCGGATTTTGGGCCCCTGCTCGACCACCGCTATATCTCTCACCCGAATTGGCGTGCCGTTTTGGTTGGTAAGCACGATTTTCTCGATATCCTGCGTCCTGTCGATCAGACCGACCTCACGAATATTGATCTCCTGCGTGCCCTCCTGAATGAAGCTGCCGCCGGCATTCACATTGTTGTTGGTGAGCTGCTGTTCCACCTGGCTGATGCTCAGGTTGTACGAGATCAGCTTATTCGGATCAATGCGCACCTGGTACTCGCGCGTCGGCCCGCCAAAACTCGCCACGTCGACCACATTCGGAACTGACTTGAGTTGCTTTTCGAGAACCCAGTCCTCGAGCGACTTCAGTTCCATCACGTCATACTGCGGATTCGTACTGTGGAGGGTGTACCAGAAAATTTGTCCAACCGGGCTCCAGTCTGTGCCCATCTGCGGAACCAAACCGGAAGGCAGCGAAACGGACTGAAGCCGTTCAATCACTTTTTCACGGTTCCAATCGTTAATCGAATCGTCGTCGAAGATCATCGTAATGCTTGATAATCCAAATAACGAGAACGATCGCAGGGCCTGCAGATGTGGAATACCGTTCAGCTGGATTTCAACGGGTATCGTGACCTGCTGCTCCACCTCTTCGGCGGCGCGCCCGGGCCACTGTGTGATCACCTGCACGTAATTATTCGCGACGTCCGGATAGGCTTCGATGGGCAGATTATGAAATGCGATTCCGCCCCAGACCAGCAGCATGAGCGTAACTGCCAGGATGAGCAGCCGTGCTTTTAGGGCAAAATCGACTAGAGCGCGGATCATGTTCTACTGCTCGCTTTCCGCGGAAAGCGCCAGGGCATCGTTTACTACTCGCTGACCCGGGCCGATGCCGGAGGCAATATCCTGTTTTCCGTCGAAGAACTTGCTGACTGTGACTTCGGTCCGGCGGAACTGACCTTGTCCTGACGGTATGAAGACCCAATTACGGTCATGCAGGTGAAGAATTGCGGTGCTCGGTACCGAGGCATAAATTCGGCCGTGCGGCCCGAACAAGGTAGCGGTAACGAACATTCCCTCGCGCATGATGCCCGGATTATTCAGCACAATCCGTACTGGCGCCGTTCGTATGTTCGAATCGAGAACTTTACCGATGTTACTGATGCGGCCCCGGAACTGGCGATCGGGATAGGCGTTGAGCTGCACTTCCGCTGAGTCGCCTAAGCGTATATTGGGCAAATCATTTTCGTACACGTTGCAAATGACCCAGACGGTCGAGAGATTGGCGATGGTAAACAGGTTCGGCTGGTTATCCGGCGTATGTACAATACTGGTGCCCACAATGTTCTGCTCGACGATCGTTCCGCTAGCCGGAGCATAGATATTGACTATTGGATCCGGGTGATCGGGATCCGCGCCCATTGTTCTTAGCTCCTGGGCGGCAACTTGCTCGGCGACCTTGGCCTTCTGCTCGGCATCTTCGGCGACCTGCAAGTCGTTAAGAGAATCGGAGCCGTGCGCATACAGGAGCTGTGCGCGTTCAAGTTGCTTGCGAGCCAGTTCTTCATCCGCTTTGGCCTGGAGATAAGTCTGAAAAGCGTTAGAAATATCGTTGCTGAGAACCTTCAGCAGGAGCTGTCCCTTGTGAACGTCATCGCCCAATCTGACGTAGAGTGCAACGACACGGCCAGAGGCAAGCGAAATGACCGGGACAGTTTTTTCGATATCGGGATTGACCACGCCGGTCGCGCGGATCTCCGGCAGTTCTTCGTGTTGGCCAGCTATAGCCAAAGAAAAACGCTCCGGCCGGTCGATTCTAACCACGTTCAAATCGGGCTCATCGACCACTTGTGGCTTGGGGGGGGCGCCGGCGGCGGGATCGGGTTTGTCTTTTGAGGCACAACTCAAAAACAAAACCGGAATGAGCAAGGCCGCGGCAGCTGCCATTGAGCGCACACGTATCATCGAATTACCTCACGTCCTACCGAAAAATTCACTTGGTTTGCAGCCGACAAGTAAGAGCCGACCAGGTTCAGATAATTGAGTTGGGTGTCCCGATATTCCTTCTGGGCATCCAGAAAATCCAGCAGCGAGGCGCCGCCGTGCTGGTATGCGTAAGAGACTTCCTCGCGAATGTCGGCCGCTTCAGCAAGGTACCTCGCCTTGTACGGGCGTAACAGAGCGAGCGTGCTCTGGAGCGTAGCGTAAGCCGAATCCACGTCGTGCAGCGCCGTTACCTCGGCCTGATCCCTTAGCTTCTGATTGCGGCTGATATCCAGCAGGGTGTGAAGTTTGTCTCCCTGGTTCCGATCGAAGATGCGTAGCGGAACGCTTACACTCAGCCCCAGCGTGTCATTAGCGAACGGATTGTTGAAGGATCCGTTGTGAGTCCACCAGGCGCCGAATGTCGGATCGGTTGACCCATTGGCGATCGAAAGCTGGTGATCCGTTCTCGCCTTGTCGAGCGATTGTTCGGCTTCCTTTAAATCGGGTCGTGCCTCCAGTGCAATTGCGCGAAGCTCCGCTAGTGTCGAGACCGGCTGCGAAAAATCGAACGGCTCCCGCACATCGAACTCATCCACCGGAGTGGCATCTCTAAGCAGCGCCAGTAGATCGATTTTGGCAGTGCGCAGGTTGACCAGCGCACTTTGCAGATCGGATTCAAACTGCACTCGTTGGAGCTCCAGCCGCTGGAAATCCACTCGTGCGATGCCACCGGCGTTGTACCGGTCGCGATTGATCGCAATCTCTTTGTCGTAGTAATCGAGATTGGCCTGCGCGACACCCAGCAAGGCTTTGGCCAGCAGCACGCGCACGAAAGAATCCCGCAAGTTGAATGTCAGGTTGCGTTCTAAATCTGCTTGCGTCGAGATTGCGATGGCGGTCCCTTTTTGCGCGCTCAGCAGCCTCAATTCCCGCTTATGCGCCCTTTCGTGCAGATAGCTCAAATTGGGTGAAATGAACGTACCTGCCAGCGGCTGCCACACTCCGTGGAAGGGCCTGATCTGAGTCCCATCTGCGGTCAGTGTGAAGTCCGGATTCGGACGCAGGTAGGCTGTAATCTCGTCCGCCCGAGACTCGTCGATGGTAACTTCTCCCGCTAATAGCTCGGGATTATGCGCCCGAAAAGTAGCCTCGGTCTCCTGCCATGTGAGGCTTCGCGGCGGATTGCCAGTTTGAGCGAACAACCCGACCGAAAGAGAAAGACCGAGGCAGAAACGCCAGACTTGGCGCCCCATCTGCCCTCCTCATAACTCAAAAACTGTTGGTTGATTTAGTTACGGAACTCAGGCCATAGCCAGAGGTGGGGAACGGCCACAGCGGAACGGGGCTATGTAGCTCGACAATCGAAGTGCCGGAATAACAACAAACGATACAAAAAAAAGAGTGAAGGCAATCTCACGGACCGCGCCAACAATTGGCGTATCCATCGCTTCGAAAAGACGAATCAGCGCATCGCTTGTTCCCTTCTTACCAGCTTGGTCACGATGGTCCGTTGATTTTTGCTGAAGTTCCATGTGCTGGATTCGCAGCACATCGTCGGTCGCAGAGATATACGGGAAAAGTGTAGCCGCGATCAGAGCTATACCGCAGATATGTAGCCGAATCGGTGCACGGGGCTTCTGAGTCGCGTTAACCCGTCGCGCGCGCAGAGTGCCTGCAAGAGCGAGCACGCCAAGCGTGAGCCAAAGTAAATTCAGGGCGGTGTCGACGTGCACTCTTTTTTACCGTAACACGCCACCCGATGCTGAGATTTTTAACAGGGACGCACCGGTTTTACCCGCTAGGTTGCCAGTGGCAAACGAAAGCACGAACCATTGGCTTCTTACGTGCATCTCAGAGATACCGTGAGGAGCGGAATCATTAGTCGTGTTTGGAAATTGATCGGCCTCTTGGCGATCGTGGCAACTGCGTGTGACGGTGGGTCGACAGAGGTGGCACCCCTGAGTGGTTTGGCGTCGGCCCGTAGTCAGGCGACTTATTTTTGGAGATCTCTGTCTGTTGGCAATGCGGCCCAACTGATCACGTTGTTTTGTCGTGGTTGTGAAACATCCGGTCAAAAAGATGACGTCGATGTCCCGTTGATCGCGGTTATGCGGGACACATTTGGTGACGCAGACCCCCAAAACGATCGCCTGACTGCCGTCTGGCTCTTAAGCTACATCCGCCCGAGCATCGGGAAAAGGATGCTATCCGCTGTTCCTTTTTTCTACTGGACCGTGGGTGACGGCGCAGTGAAAGTTAGCAACAAAACACCTGCGCCTTTACTTGACATGACGTCGCTGCAGCATCCGATGTTCAGTCGGGCGGGCAGAGATATTTTGCAGTGGGGCCTACTCGATTCTTCCACTCTTCCGGTTCGCGCGACCTCACGGGCATACAACACCAATGAGAGCGACAACGAACGTCTTCACTTAGAAGAAGCCGAGAGTTACCTGCGATCTGCTCCGCTTAATAGTGATCCGTCGGGTTTGACCGCGACGCAACTTCGTACATTGATTGCGCGCCTCGAACTGCGCAAAACGTTAATCGGCGGTCTGGCGAGCGAGACGGCTGCCAAGCGTATGGGGGAGGAGAGCAGCATTAAGTATGATGCCGTACTGGCAAGGAACTGGGAGTTGTTGCGAGAGTGCGCCGACAAGACGGGTCTTTATTTTGAGCCGCTGACGATTGCTGGAACCGCCAATCACTACGCCGTTCTGTGGTTTCCGCTAGACGACAATGGACGGCATACGGGATCGAAATTAGGTCCAATCTGGAAGTTGCTGGGGATCAAAGATCCCTCGGCGGACACGTCCTTACGCAGCAACAGTTCCAGCGTGTACCAGCGCGCGCTCGACGAAGCGGGCGGTCTGTTGCCGATAGGAATTGCGGGAGCCCGGGAAATTCGAGTGATTCCGCTCGGAGTCTACAGTCTGACTTATCCGAAACAACCGCTGCTGGTACTGGACTTTCGGACCAGGCTGCACCTGCGATGGCACGAAGTGAGCCAGCGCTCAATCAACGAGATTACTGCCGGCGTCATCGGAATTTCCCATTTCACCAATTGGTATTACTATGTAGCGGCCGACGCTTACGATTTCATAGCCTCTCGTCATGGCGGCGCCGTCAACCAGTATGAACGGCTTGACTGCTACTCACAGTTCAGGGCAAAGTTACAGCTCGACCACGAGCTGGATGCGCGGTTACGTGGAGACATGGTTAGGCGGGTGGGCGCGCTGGCGATCAACCCGCTTGAGTCTAATCCGGAGAATGAGATGAGAGCGGCAATTGCGCGTTACGTAAAGCTCACCCAGGCGGCGACTGACGGCGGGTTGGTGGCGTTGGTCGAAAAGGATCGACGGGCTGAGCTTGTCCAAGACGGCGAGTCACCAAGGCAGATAGCTCGAGACAATTTAGAACATTTGGCGACACTTGGAATCTATACGCACAGAGCTAAAGCTGGGCCATCAACCAATGATCAAGTGGATTGCTATCGGCGAGCGCAATATCAGCTGAGTTTCCTCGATGGGTTAACCCAAAGCGGCACAAGACCAGAAGTTGCATATCAGGCGCAACAGATTCAACAGGCGATTCGCATTCTGCAGAAGCAGATGCCGGCCATCAACTCGCGGACTCTCCGGGAGCACGCTACCGCTACGCTGCGACGCGTGAATGAACTTTCCCACGACGAGGCGCTCAGGAATGATTCCAGTACAGCTCTAGCTTCCATCCAAGCGAGGGGCGGCGAAGTTCTTGATCGAGTCGCTCTGAAACCCTCCGCTGTTCACGCCTTACCCGCTGACTTCCGCCCTTTGGGCCTGGGAGCGGACGGCCTCAGGTGAGGCGGTTAGACCTTTTAATAGCCTTTGTTCTTGTTTCCAGTTTTGGCGCTTACGCCCAAACCGAAAACATTGCTCCTGGCCATTACAAGCGAGTGGTCATTTTGAAGATTGATGGATTGAGTGGCGACCTGCTTTACCAAACCATGGCTGAGACAGATTCGAGCAGCGAAAAGTCAAAGCTTCCCTGGTTTGAACATATATTTGGGGAACACGGAGTCATTTTCGAAAATTTCTACACGCGCGGTATTAGTCTTTCCGCGCCATCGTGGTCGATGCTGGATACCGGAAAACATTCGATTATACGCGGTAACGTCGAGTACGATCGCTACACCGGGCAGGTCTATGACTACCTGAATATGTTCCCTTTCTACATAGGGTATGCCCGC
>DATAYL010000292.1:0-6983 GCA_036272575.1 Bryobacteraceae bacterium
ACAGTATTGCCGGAAACGCTGCCCGTCACAGTTACGCTCTGGGCCGCGCACACGCAATGCGGCTGCGCTGAAACGCCGGTCAACCCGGCGACTCGTGATGTCTACGGCGCCGGCTCCGATGGGTGCCGCGATTTCATGATCATGTCCCAAAGCGGAAAAACCTCCGGCCTCAAAGCCTCGCACCGTCATCCCCCATTTCTGTACGTCAATTGGGTGTGGTTGTGCGGCTAGGATGCCAGCCAACGTTAGAACAACGGGGAGGACTCCGAAATTGATCTTGACGTTCGTTTCTGCATTTGTTTATGGGATCACCTTTCTGAGTTATCTCCACATTCACTGTAAACAAGCACGTAGCGTTAAGTCGCCAAGAAATTGTAAACGGTTTGTTGAGCTGGCTTCCGCCAAGTTCACCAAATAAGCTGTCGTTGGTTTCGATTGCGTCTACAACTTACAAACTCACGCAGTGCTCTCTGCGATATCGCCAAGCGTTGAGCGTGCCATAGAAGTACAACAAAATGTGACCTGACGCCTTCGATGCGAATAGACGCTGAATCTATTGATTCGCCGATCCTGCGGCCAACAACACCGATAATCAGCACACTTAGAGCGGACGCAATGAGTAATGCTCTGACCCACGCGTGCGTTCGGCGCGGCGTCTCCAGCGACTCGCACATTGATTAGGAGAATGTTCCCGATGATAGGCAGGATGAGTGCGGCACAGCAAGTGTGGTCCTACGAAACAGGAGACGGGTCGCTCCAAAGATCTGTACAAGTCTAAGGACTGCATTGTAAAAGCATGAAAAACACGGATCTTATTCCACGGAATCACAATCTTTTAACAACCTGCAAACACTATTGCTTAGTCCTTGCCCTATCTTCGGGGTGTGTAGTCAGGAGATGCTGGGGCCGCGGTTTGTAAACGTCCGTTCGTCACGTCCGAAGAGACTATATGGCAGGTATGGAATATTGTGGAGCGGCTAGTGGCCGGGGTCTTGACTCGTGCTCATGGGAAAACAGGAGTAATTCGCGGCATGCAACTCTTCCGGGGTCCAAGTAATCAGTTGAAGAGGGAAAAGGTAATGAAGGCTGCAGGCTTGATCGGATCGAGCCCGAGATTCCAGTGGATCCGTCCACGATTTGGAGATGGGTGCAGTGCTATGCACCGGAAACTGAACGCGCGGATCAGGCGTGAGCTGAAACCGACGTCGTATCCCACGGTCGTTGAGGAACTGAAAAGAAACCGCACACCTAGCCAACGATGTCGCTGCCGTGCGGTTCCCTATCTGAACAGCATCGTGGAACAAGATCACCGTTCGATCAAAAGGCGGGTGAATGTGAGCCTCGGGTTTCGTTCTTTCGACCGCGCCCAGCGAACAATCCAAGGGAATGAAGCGACGCACATGATTCGCAAAGGACAGGTTCGATGGTTAGCAAAGAACGATATACTCGCACATGTCCGCTTCATCGAATTCATCTTCCGGCTCGCTGCTTGACGTAATACATCGGAGCTGAACATGCGCTTCGCGTGTTTGGTCTATTTGCAACACATCCCTTTTGATGACTCACAGGCGCTGCTTCGGTACGAACACAATATGATTGGTATTTGCAGTGCCACTTGGAGTGAAATAGGCTTTAGTAAAGATTTGATATTAGATCCTTCTTTCGTTGCTCATCAAGCCACTTGAGGAGGATCTTACTCCCAGAACGGTCAGACCTTTTCCAGTCTCACTGGTCGAACCAGCGCCTTACCAATTTCAGTTACCGATAGTCCTTATTCCAATGCCCGAGTCGTCTATCCAAACCCAGAGCCGCCTGGCCGCTTCTCTAAATCCTGCCCCCACGGCTAATCTTGTTCCTGAACCAGAGTTGAACCAAGAGGAACTGGACTTGAACGAGCGCGAGCAATTAGAGCTTCGGGATCAGGCGATTAGGGTCGTCCAGACGCATCCATGGCTCCGAGGCAAGCGCTGTTCTTCCAAACCGCGCGAAATTCACCGCAGAAGTTCGATGCTTCTGAACAAGCTCGAACAGGGCCTCTATAAGTTGAAAACAGATGAGCTTACGGAAGATCTCAAATGGTTGCGCGACAATATCCGGCTGGTCCGTACGGATATTCAGGAACTAAACGATGCAACCAAGATCCTGACAAAACTTCCGCCCGTCCGTTCGGAATCGGACGAACCTGTTCCGCGCGTCATCGTCTTTTCCCGCACACTGCTCTTGGCGACAAAGAACCGGCTTTCCGTGCCGATTGTGCGCTTCTTCATGCAGTTGCTGCAACAAGTAGAGCCGTTGCAGTTGGCGGAGCTCTCCGGGATGCTCAGCGCGCTGAAATTGGTTCTCTTCGAACGGCTGGCCGAACGTGGCCATCAGGCGCTGGATTTGTTTAAGGCGGAGGGAAGCAGCGCGCCTCCTCTCGACATTGGCCGGCTCATTATCAGCCTTCGCTTCATAGGGGAGCTGGACTGGAAAGAGATCCTGGAACAGCTCTCGGCCATTCACTATATTCTTCGTCTCGATCCATGCGGAGTCTATCCGCGAATGGAATTCGACAGCCGCAATACTTACCGCAAGGCGCTGGCGAAAATCGCGGCACATGCTCGTCTGAGCGAAGTCGACGTTGCCAAGCTTGCTGTGGAAATGGCCCAAAAAGCTGAAGTAGACTCCACTGTCCCCAACGCCCTTCGGGAACGCGTGCGGCACGTGGGCTATTACTTATTGGACGAAGTGGGATCTCAGGAATTAATGGACCGGGCCGGATATCGACCGCCTTTTACGACGCGCTTTCAGAATGTTTTTCTCAAATTCCCGGATGAAGTCTACATCATTGGGATCGAGTTCGTAACGCTAATCACAGTAGTCGCCCTGCTAATGAGCATTGTTCGCACACATGAGGCCGCAGGGCTGATTGCTGGCGCGCTGTTGCTTATTCTTCCCGCCACGCAAGCCGCCGTGGAGTTGATGAATTACCTTGTCACCGCTGTGCTCCCTCCGCGAGCGTTGCCTAAACTCGACTTTTCCGCCGCGGTCGATTCGGACTGCGCCACGATGGTCGCCATTCCGACACTGTTGATTAACGAAAAGCAGATCCGGCAGTTGGTGGATGAGCTGGAGGTTCGCTATCTGGTCAACCGCGATCCGAATATCTATTTCTCTTTACTGACCGATCTTCCCGATACGGCTGAGCCGCCGGAAAAGGATGATCCGCGAATCGATTTGGCGATTCGATTGATTGATAATCTGAACGCCAAATATCGCGACGAACCTTATGGCGGCTTTTTTCTCTTTCACCGGCATCGCGTTTTTAATCCGCGAGAAGGAGCGTGGATGGGGTGGGAGCGCAAGCGGGGCAAACTGCTCGATCTAAATCAGCTTTTACGGAAGACATTCGATCCGTTCCCTGTGAAGACCGGCGATTTGTCACGGCTGCCCCATATCCGGTACGTGCTTACGCTCGATTCGGATACGCAACTGCCGAGAGGATCGGCACAACGAATGATTGGCGCGATGGCCCATCCGCTGAACGGCCCGCTCATCGATCCTGAACGTAACATTGTGACGAAAGGCTACGGAATCCTTCAGCCTCGCGTGGGTATCAGCGTTCAATCGGCCAGCCGCTCCCGCCTTGCCAACATTTACTCCGGCCGAACCGGGTTCGATATCTATTCGCGCGCCGTTTCTGACGTCTATCAAGATCTCTATGGCGAAGGAATCTTCACGGGTAAGGGCATCTACGATATTGATGCGCTACGGCAAGTTCTGGAACATCGTTTCCCCAGGGACGCTCTGCTCAGTCATGACCTGATAGAAGGCGCCTATGCGCGCGCCGGCTTGGTTTCGGATATAGAAGTCATTGACGACTATCCTTCGCATTACAGCGCTTATAACCGACGCAAACATCGCTGGCTGCGCGGCGATTGGCAGATCGTCCGCTGGATCTTCAACCGCGTACCGGACGAGTCGTGGCGCTTGGTGCAAAATCCGATTTCTCTGGTTTCCCGCTGGAAAATCGTCGACAATCTCCGCCGGAGCCTTATCGAGCCCGCCACGTTTTGGCTTTTGGTTGCAGGTTGGTTCTCCTTGGTAGGACCGCGTTTCTGGACGCTGGTTACCATCGCCCTGCTGTTCCTGCCCATTTATTTCCGCCTGTTGTTGAAGCTGATCAGCACATCTGTGCAAAAGGAGTGGATGGCAGCGCGTGACTCCTTTACCGATTTCTTTACTTCTCACGCCAGCACCCTTCTGAATATCGCGTTCCTCGCCCACCAGATGCTGGTTGCCTTTGACGCAATTGCGCGGGCAATTGTTCGCAGCACGATTACGCACAGCCGTCTGCTCGAATGGGAAACAGCGACTGAAGCAGAGTTGGGCTTTCGCAAGCGCACTGCGGTGGATGTTTATCTCGATTGGATTCCTCTATTGGCAATCCCCCTGGGAGTTTTGCTCTATTTCAAACGGCCGGAAGCTCTGCGTTATGCGTTGCCATTCATTGTCTTGTGGTGTGGCTCAAAGCTCTTGTCCAATTGGTTGAATCGTTCTCCGCATACTGAAACACAGGAACTATCTCCGGTGGAGCGTCTCTTTTTGCGCGAGACCGCTTTGCGTACGTGGCGCTATTTCGCAGAATTTAGCAACGAGAAAAACAACTGGCTCGTCCCGGATTACGTTCAGGAGCAACCGCCACGAATCGCGGAGAAAATATCGCCCACCAATCTCGGTTTTCTTTTGAACGCCCGCCAGGCGGCAGGCGAATTCGGCTATTTGACAGTGATGGAGTTCCTTTCGTTAACGGAACTGACGCTCGCTTCTGCGTCGAAATTCCAAAGCTATTTCGGCCATTATGTGAACTGGTACGACAACATGACTCTGAAGCCGATCGAGCCGCCGGCGCAGTTCGTATCGAGTGTCGATAGTGGTAATCTGGCCGCTTCATTGTGGACTCTGAAGCAAGGCTGCCTGGAGCTGCTCACTCTTCCGTTAACCCGATTGAATCCGCGCGATGGGTTCGCCGACATCTACCGCATTGCCGGCCGCAAGACTGGTAAGGATTCTAATCCGATTTCCCGCATTTTAACCATCAAAAACCCGGATATGTGGTTATCGCGTCTACTTAGCATGCCGGCAAATGCTTTCACCCCGTCCGAACAGTCGGGGTCACCCGAATCGTGGTGGACAAAAGAAATCAAGAATCGCATTCGCGCTTTGCATCAACAGGCCCACGATTTTACCCCGTGGCACCTTCCCGAATACGAGAGCATTCTGAGCCTGCCTAAATTGCAATTCGAATTGCCCGCGAAGCCGCTTACACCCCAAACTGGCGCATCTTACTATCAAGAACTGGACACGCGGCTTCAAGCCTTGCACTCGACTGCGGGCGTGCCGCAAGCGGTGTTGAATGACGCGTCCCGGCTTCGAGAAGAGCTGCCCGCTTGCCGCGAACGCCTGAACTCGCTCGCCGCCAGGATTCGCTCTCTGGCGAACGAAGCCAATCGTAGAGCTCGCGAAATGGATTTCCGCCCGCTGGTCGATCCGGTTCGTAAGCTGTTGACGATCGGCTATCACGTCGACAAGCAAGAGCTCGCAAAATCGTGCTATGACCTCCTGGCGTCGGAAGCCCGCATTGCCACATTCATAGCCGTTGCTAAGGGAGAAACCGTTCCAGATAATTGGTTCCGTCTCGGACGGCAGCATACACTTTGCGAAGGAGAGAACGTTCTGATTTCCTGGACCGGCACGATGTTCGAATATCTGATGGCGGTTATCTGGATGAAATCGCATCCGCAAACGTTGCTCGATCGCGCGACTCGTTCCGTTGTCCGGGCGCAAATTGCCTACGCGAAGCGGCATCGCATTCCGTGGGGGATTTCGGAATCGGCGTTTGCAAAGACCGCTCCCGAGGGCGATTACCAGTATGCGGCGTTCGGCGTTTCCGGTCTCGCCCTGAATCAGGAACGCGCGGGCCTGTTGGTCCTCTCGCCTTATTCGACGTGTTTAGCTCTTTTGGTGGACGCTCCCACCGCGGTCGAGAACCTACGGGCCATGGCAAGAAGGAAATGGCTGGGAGATTATGGCTTTTACGAATCGGCTGACTTCAGCATCGCGCCGCCCAGACGCTTGTTACCTCGCAAATATGGGCTGTGCCGCGAATGGATGGCGCACCACCAGGGCATGAGCCTTGCCTCTCTCTGCAATGTTCTGCACGGCCACGCTTTTCAGCGCTGGTTCCACGCCGAGCCGCTTGTTCAAGCGAACGCGCTAATTTTGCAGGAGCGTCCCCTGCGCGTGCGTCCAATCAACGACACTTTGCCGCTCTACTTTGGTGAGCAGAAGCGCCGGACTACGAAAGTCAAAGCCGCGAAGAAAGTTGCCGCTTCCGCATAGGCGCTGCTCGTCGCAGTTCGAATACATCTCGGCGCTGTTCGCAAGCGCCGCGGCTTTGGTGCGACAGAACCCTGTCCATAGTCAAAATTCAATCGCGTTCTGAAATCAATGAGTTCGGTCGTTCCAGAGCTACGTTCCATCACGTTACAGTGGCGGCACCGGGCTGCAGTCCAATAACCGCGTAACGAGGTAAGTCCTGCGTCCAAACTACTGATTTCGTTGATCGCTACGTTTTTGATGACCCACAACCCTGCGCTTCAAAAACCACGCTATTGACATACGCGTATTGAGCGAATGCGGCTTTAGTGGCCGTATTGATGGCGACTTTCATGCCCGAGCTGGATGGAGAGACGATAGCGGATTCAACGTAAGTTGTGAGGTGTCATTAATCCCTGCTGGAATCGTTCAATCAAGTCGCGGATCTGAATCGCATCCGCCTTACGATGCCCGCTGCTAACGACAGGATCGGTTCCGCCGCTCGAATCAATTTGAATCGTGGACCAGATGAGCCCCGTCCGAATACTCACCGACGCCACTTGGGAAATCGAAATGCTCTCTTCGTTCGAACCAATGAGGCGTGGCTTGATGCGAGATACGCGTTG
>DATAYL010000293.1:0-4262 GCA_036272575.1 Bryobacteraceae bacterium
CCACTCGGACATTGCGCTTAGCCCCCTCGTTTTAGTCCTCTGGTTATGCGGTCTCCATCACTCTGGCCACTGCGGCCGTCATTCGGTTCCAGTGAGATGCCTCCTCGCCGAGTTGTTTCCTTCCGGCGGACGTCAGGCAATAATATTTAGCGCGGCGATTGTTATCCGAAAGACCCCACTCGGCGCTTAGCAACCCTCGCACTTCCAGCCGATGCAGCGCTGGATAGAGCGCCCCTTCTTCAACGCGCAGTACGTCGTCCGAACTCTCCTCTATGAACTCCGCCATCGCGTAACCGTGTTTTGGCCCGCGCATCAGGGTTTTAAGAACGAGCATGTCGAGCGTGTCCCTGAGAAGATCACCAGGATCTTTCTGTTTTTTCATTGCAAAGGTCTCGCCGCTTTGGGCTCCATAAGAATGTTATGGGAAATGTGCCATAAAGTTTGCGGATGAGCAAGACTTGTCTTTCTGGCCACAGACACTCCGGAACACCAGAGCGGCCGCGCCACCAAAAAAAACGACTGGGCTTTCGCCCAGCCGCTCAAGTTAGTTTTGGATTAAATTAATTCTGACGGGCAGCCTGGAATCGTCGATAGGCACCGAAAGCAACCAGTCCCAGTCCCAGACCAAACAGCAGGAAGCTGGCCGGCTCGGGGGTGGCGGTAAAGGCGGCCGTATCGGCGGCGACGCCGGCAAACTCGAAGGAGACAACACTGCTCGTGGCAGTAACGGTGGTGAATGGGGTGGTGGTATTGACAACCACATAGGCGCTGCCACCCGGCCCCTGGAAGCCGTTGCTGGCAAAACCGGCGGCGGCGGCCTGCACCGCCGAGCCGGTCACCTTGAAGCTGCTCGCGTCGTTGAAGCTCAGCGAGTTCGTCGTATCAATCGAACCCCAAAGCAGAGCAAGCGACGTCTGCGGGGTCGAAAAGGTGAAGGTGATGGTACCGGTCCCGGTCGAAAAGTAATTGCCGGACGCTGCAGCACTGGTCGTGGTAGAAGACCCATAATTACCGGTCAGGTAAGTTGGGGCGGTTCCACTCACACCGGCCACCGGAATGGCGTGCAATCCACCGGCTGCTCCTTGCACCAAGCCCTGGGTTCCGGTAGTTGCAAAAGAGACCGTGTAGTCGGTCCCGGTAATCGTAGCCTGACTGGGAGTAGTTCCCGCCGCATTGATGACAGTCGGAGCGGTGCCCGACGGCGCAAGCGGCGAGAAAAGACTGGCCGAGATTGAGTCAGCGTTGGCGACGCCGCTCGAAACTGCTATTGACAAAGCAGCAGTTGCCAGAAGCGTTCTGCTAAACATCTTCTTCATAGATCTCCATAAACAGTAAAATCAGCCGCGGTACAGTACTTTGACCACGGGTTCGAATTAGTACTTCGAAACTATTTATTGCAGTTTCGATTCGCATAAGCTCCAATCGCGAGCCAAAAACTTTCTAAGTGTACCAAAGGTACTATGAAGACTGAATGACAGCGTTTGCCCGCCGGCGATTGAAGCTCCAGTCCCTGTTACACTGACAATTTGGATTTCGCTCGGGTTCAAAGTGCCTCGCGGCTGGTCTGGTGCAGCCATCTGCGCGTGGCCTGAGGGACCAACTTTTCCCAAGGAGTGCGCAGATTCCCATGAAACATATATTTACGTCCGAATCGGTGACTGAAGGACACCCGGATAAGATTGCGGACCAGGTTTCGGACGCCGTCTTAGATGCCGTTTTGAAAGACGATCCGTTTGGCCGGGTAGCTTGCGAAACGCTGGTCACGACCGGCATTTGCCTGGTAGCCGGTGAGATTACGACCAAGACCTATGTCGATGTGCCGACGCTGGTGCGCTCGGTGATCAACGAAATCGGTTATAACGACGCGACCTACGGATTCGATTGCAAAACCTGCGCTGTGGTGAATATGATCCAGGCGCAATCGCCCGATATCGCGATGGGCGTGGACACGGGCGGAGCGGGCGACCAGGGATTGATGTTCGGCTATGCTTGCGACGAAACCGCGGAACTGATGCCGCTCCCAATTATGCTGGCGCACAAATTGACGCGCCAGTTGAGTGAAGTGCGGCGCTCGGGCAAGGTGGGCTACCTGCGGCCCGACGGCAAAACACAGGTCAGCGTGGAATACGTTTCCGGCAAGCCCAGGCGGATCGATGCCGTGGTGGTCTCAAGCCAGCACGATGATGCGGCCACCTCGAAGCAAATCGAAGAAGATATCAAGAATTTCGTGATCAGGCCGGTGGTGCCCGCCGACATGATCGACGCGCAGACCAAGTTTCACATCAATCCCACCGGCCGCTTCGTGATTGGCGGACCGCACGGCGACACCGGTTTGACAGGCCGCAAAATCATTGTCGACACATATGGCGGCATGGGGCGGCATGGCGGCGGCGCTTTCTCGGGCAAGGATCCGACGAAGGTAGACCGCTCGGCCTGCTACATGGCGCGTTACGTGGCCAAGAATCTGGTAGCCTCCGGTTTAGCCTCGCGGGCGGAAGTGCAATTGGCCTATGCCATTGGCGTAGCCGAACCGGTTTCGATCAACGTGAACACATTCGGGACCGGCAAGGTTGATGATGCGCGGCTGGCGGAGGTGGTCCGGGAGAACTTCGCGCTGACCCCCGCCGGTATGATCAAGCATCTCAACTTGAGGCGGCCGATTTACCAGAAGACCGCGGCGTTCGGGCACTTTGGCCGAACCGAAGACACTTTCAGCTGGGAGGCCACTGACAAAGCGGAAGCCTTGCGGGAGGCCGCACAGCTAACGGCCAGCGCGGTTTAGCGGACCGACGGGCACCGCATCTGGGGGATCGCCGATGTCCGCTCACGAGACCTTTGTGCCCTGCGAAATTAGAGACCTGGCACTCGCCGAGAGCGGCAAGCGCCAGATCGAATGGGCCTTCCAGGCCATGCCGGTGCTTGGGAGCGTGCGCAAGCAGTTCATTAAGACTCAGGCGTTCAATGGGATCCGGGTAGCTGCCTGTTTGCCGGTTACCGCTGAGGCGGCGAACCTGATCATCACGCTGCGCGACGGCGGCGCGGCGCTGGCGGTCTGCGGGGTGGATGCGCGGTCGGTACAAGACGATGTCGCGGCGAGCCTGGTAAAGGACTACGCGGTCCCGGTGTATGCAACGCACGGTTCAGGCGAAGAAACGGATACCTCATGGTGCGAGCGAGTGCTCGACCCCCTCCCGGATTTGTTGCTCGATCAGGCGGGGACGCTTACCGGGTCCTTGGCCCATAATGCACAAGCGTCTAAGCCCGCGATCGGGGCCACCGTCCAGACGCGCGAAGGAGCACGCAAGCTGCGCGCCTTGGCGCGCGAAGGCTTGCTCGGATTTCCGGTGCTTTCCGGCTCGAGTTCGCTGACCAGACGGGTCTTCCATTCCCGAGTGGGCGGCGGCCAGAGTACGCTCGACGTGCTGGTAGCGGCGCTCAACATCATGCTGGCCGGGCTGAACGTAGTGGTCGTGGGCTACGGAGGCATGGGTCGTGGGGTGGCTTCTCGCGCCAAGGGTCTGGGCGCTGCCGTCATCGTGACGGAGGTCGATCCGGTTCGGGCGCTCGAAGCGCTGCTGGAGGGCTACCGCGTGCTCTCGATGGCCGAAGCGGCGGCACTCGGCGACGTCTTTGTCACAGTCTCGGGCAGCCGCAACGTAATCGGGCGGGAACACTTCGATAAACTTCGCAATGGCGCGATCCTCTTGAACGGCGGGCATTCTGACGTGGAGATCGATTTGCAAACACTGGGTCAGATCGCCGGCTCCCGGCGGCGTGTGCGGCCGCAGGTGGAAGAGGTCGTTCTGCGTGATGGACGCCGCGTGCACCTGGTGGCTGGCGGCCGCTCCATTCATAGCGGGTGGGGCGACAATTATCCAACCTCGGTTCTCGACCTCTCCTTTGCGAATCAGGCGCTGAGTGCGGAATACTTAGTGAAGAACCGGGAATCGCTGCGGGCCGAAGTTTATGGGATTCCGCTCGAGATCGATCGGCAGGTGGCGCGGTTAAGATTAGAGTCGGCGGGAGTAAAGATTGACCGCCTGACGGTAGAACAAGAACAGTATCTGGCGAGCCTGTCTGCCGGCGACTGACGGGCCACTCGCCGCCCCGGCGCACCGAAAAATTTACACGACACAAACCGAAGGATAGAAAGCATTGTCAACAGCTGCAGCAGATTGCAAGCGTTCGCTCGAAATTGAGATTCCGATTGAAGAAGTGGAGCGGGCGAAAGAGCGGGTGACCAACTCCCTCAAACAACGGGT